>NZ_BILZ01000013.1 GCF_004000825.1 Paenibacillus kobensis NBRC 15729
CGTTCCCGCTGTGATCGTTGCGCCCATTACGCTCTCGATCGTTCCGGTCGTAATCGTTGCGCTGTCGATCGAAATGTTGCTGATCGTACCGTCCATAATGACGCTTAGCAAATACCCGTTCGTATCCGTAGCCAGCGCCTGCGGCTCCAACGTAGCATCCCGGCCGAAAATTAGCGTACGCAAATTGTCCGGGTTCGGGTTAAACGAAGAAAAGTTCGGCATTCCTCATCACCTTTACCATAAAATCCGACGGATCGTCCGGGAAGCCTCAGCACAGCGCCTGCGCCTGAAAATAAACGGTCAGCGTCGTTGGCTGGTCCTCGTGCTTAGACCGGACAGTCAACCTCGTGAAACGCTGAAACCTGGCGACCGCCATAACGCGGGTCTGCCCCGGCATAATCGTCTCCTCCACGTCGGCGGCGAAATGATCTCCATCCGGTCCAACCTGAACTTGCGCAACTGCAGGAGCTCCGCCTTCGTTAATGACAGCATAGGAATATACCGTCAAATGGGCCGTACTCTGTTTCGGCAGCGGTGCGAATTCATCCGTCGTCCGCACATCAGCAAAAACCTGTTCAACGAACAAGCTGCGAGCGTGGCGCCGCTTCGTATCACAGCTCCGCTTCCTGGGCCGCCTGCCTCTCTTATGCTTGCATCCAGAGGAAGGATAGGACGATCCCCCTTTGCGGCCGCGGCTAGGTGCACTCGTCATATCATCTTCCCCTCGACGTCCATACTCCGATAATGTATGAACCGCTTACTCCTGCCGCAACGGCGTTTGTCCTCCTTCCCCGCTGCCGAATCCGAGCAGTGGAGGACGAGCGCCCTCAACCGGCCGCTTCCTTCCGCATAGTATAAATTGGCGGACTTGCCTGCACGTATTCAATGCAGGCCTTCTGCCGCAAAAGCCCGGCGCTTCACGCTGCGTGCGGGAAAGGAGCGCATCCGATCATGACGAACCATTCCGTATTTAACAACGAGAACAGCCCCGTATATATGCTTGCGAATAACGGCTACGCCTCCCCTGGCATCTTCTCTCCCTCGGAATATGATGCCGCAGCCAATCAGCGCCTGTTCTGCCTGACGACGGGCAACGTAAGCGTGGGTTCCGGTGCTAGTCTGCATCTGCAAATAACGAATCCGAATGCGAGCGGACGGACGGTGTACGTATCTCGAATCGCAGGGGGCGCATCCAACACCATAACGCTGACCGTCTACTCGGGAGGAACGATCACAGGCGGCACAACGCCGGCGCCGTTCAACGCCTTCTTCGGCAGCTCGACTACAAGCGTCGTCACGACCAGACAAAATACAGGCGCGCTCGGCGGCAGCCCGACTTCGTTCTTCACCGCCATGGCCGCGGATTTATATGTCATCGACTTGAACGGCTCGATCATTGTGCCTGCCAACCAGACGCTGACGGTTTCAGCCGGCACGGGCTCCTTAACAGCCTCGCTCAATCTGCTGTGGTGGGAAGTATAACCCGCTTAGACGGCGTTACGCCGCTGTTTCGGACAAGGAAGAGGGAGGATGCGCATGCCCAACCATTTTATATTCGACCAATCCAACAGCTCGTTCTACGGACGGCTGAAGAACAGCTATATTGAGCCAGGCATCGTTGCGCCCCCGGAGTCGAATGCGGCCGCAAACGACAGATCTTTCATCTCAAGTGCAACGAACTCCTCCAGCCTCGGCATTCTCGGCGGAACCGTAACCATCTCATTGCAGATCAGCAACCCGTTAGGAAGCGGACGCACGATGTACATAGCCGGCATCGTCGGAGGCGTCAACGTATCGCTCAGCCTTCTCTCCAGCTTCAGCGCTAGCGTCACGCTCTATCAGGGCGGCACCTTGTCGTCGCCATCCACGCTCACTCCATTCAACGCCAAGTTCGGAAGCGCTGCGGCGAGCAGCATGACCGCCCGTTCTTCAACATCCGCTCCATCAGGCGCCACTTCCTTCATGTCTTACGCGATCAATCCCGGCCTGTTCGAATTTCCGTTCCAAGGGAGTCTCGTCATCCCGCCTAACCAGATCTTCACGATGAACGTTAGTGCCTCACTGTCCGTCGCCGGCGTACTCTCCACAACGGCAACCGTGATGTGGTGGGAGGCATAATCGATGCTACTTCTTTCCCCCCGCACAATAAAAAGGCTGCCGAGTGTTGAACTCGACAGCCTTCTCCCATTTCTTACAACCGCATAGACCTGCCCTTGCTTACTTCAGCAACTCAGCCAAAGCCGCTTCCATGGCAGCCGGCGTTTCTCTTGGCTCGAACCGGGCTGCCACTTGGCCTTCCCGGTCGATGACGAACTTCGTGAAGTTCCACTTCGGATCATTGTCTTGCGCTTCGCCTTCCGGCGCTTCGACCGGCGCAGAGTCCGACAGGTAGCGGAACAGCGGAATCGCCGTCTCGCCGCGTACGTCGACTTTGGCGAAGATCGGGAACGTCACGCCGTAGTTCAGCTTGCAGAACGATTGAATGTCCTCGTTCGTACCCGGCTCCTGCTCTGCGAACTGGTTGCACGGGAAGCCGAGAATCTCAAGTCCTTGCGGCGCGAATTGTTCATACAGCGCTTGAAGTCCTTCATACTGCGGCGTCAATCCGCATTGGCTCGCCGTATTGACGATCACCAGTACCTTGCCCTTATAAGCCGACAGGCTGACCGGTTCGCCCTTCGCATTGTTAACTGTATATTCGTATACGCTCATGTTCGATTCCTCCAATTTATTGAATGATGACGGGCGCTCGCCGAACGAGTAGCCCGCCTTGCTCCTTCATTCGTCTACTGACATTATAATCCTGTCCGTCCGCCTCGCCTTGAGTCTTAAGTCTCCTGCATCTCCCGGACAAGCTGCTGCAGCTTCTCGCGCAGCCGGCTCCCTTCCTCGAGCGACAATCCCGTCTGGCAAAATACTTTCTCCGGAATATCCGTTGCGCGGACCTGAAGCGCCCTGCCTTGCTCCGTCAATTGCACGAGAACGCTCCGCTCATCCTTCGCATCTCTTGCGCGCGTAATGAGTCCCGTCGCCTCGAGCTTCTTCAGCAGCGGCGTCAGCGTCCCCGAATCAAGCAGAAGCTCCTCGCCAAGCTGCTTCACGCTCACGTTATCCTGCTCCCATAGTACAAGCAGCGTCACGTATTGCGTATACGTGAGGCCGAGTTCGTCCAGAAACGGCCGGTACAGCTTCGTCATCTCGCGCGAACAAGCATATAAAGCAAAACAAAGCTGATGTTCCAGCTTTAATTGAACCGGATAATCCGTCACGTTCTGTCTCCCTCCTTCCTCTCGCATTTATAATGTCTGCAATTGAATTGCATACAATCTTTATACATTCAAAATACCATACCCGCCTTCGCCCTGTCAAACCCATTGAATGGACGCAACCAACCCGTGTGTTCGTCGAACAGAACAAAAAAAGACTGCTCCAGCGGCAATTCCTTGCCGCCAAGCAGTCTTTCCATTTGTCTTATTTGAAATACGTCAGAAGCTCATCCACCATTTTGTTCGCGGAGATGATGCCGCCCGACGTGTTCCAGATCGCGTCGTCCACTTGATGCACATTGTTGTTTTTCGCTACGGACAAGTTTTTCCACAGCGGATCGTTCATCCACTCGTCAGCCACTTTCTGAGTCGTGTCCGAGCCGTCCGGATTGTACATGAAGTAGAACAGAATGTCGCCGTCCATGTCCGGGATACGGTCTTTGTTCACGTCATCTGCGAAACCGTCCTTCGACTGTGCTTCCGGACGTGCCATGCCGATCTGGTCGAGAATCATGCCCGAGAACGTTTCATTGTAGTAGATACGCGTTTTGTCCGGCATGAAGCGAACGATCGATACTTTCTTCTGCAGATTGTCGCCAAGCGTCGTCTTCGCATCCTCGATCTTCTTAGCGAAATCAGCCAGCAGCTTATCGCCATCTTCTTTCTTGTTCAGCGCTTCCGCATACAGCTTGAAGTTGTTCTGCCATTCGCCGCGCAGCGTCTCGGACATGACCGTCGGAGCGATTGCACTCAGTTGGTCGTACACTTTCTCTTGGCGCATTTTGTTGCCGATGATGAGATCCGGCTTCAAGCTTGCGATCAGTTCAATGTTCGGCTGCGACTCGCCGCCGAGCACTTCGACGCCTTCCATTTGATCCTTAATGTGCGGGTACCACGGGTCCCCTTCGAACGACTGTACCGCGCCGATCGGCTTAACGCCAAGCGCCAGCAGCGCCTCCGTGCCTTCATTCGTCAGGACAACGACGCGCTGCGGTGTTCCCGTCAGCTTCGTCGTGCCCATTGCATGTTTAATTTCACGGACCGATTCCGTCTGAGCGCTGCCGCTCTCCGTACCGCCCTCCGATTTCTCTTCTTTGCTTCCGCAGCCCGTCGCGACAACCGCGAATACGAGCATCAGTGCGAATAGACCGAGCCATGTCTTCTTCATTCTTTTCATCTGTTTCGACCTTCCTTTTCCCTAATCTAGGTTGTATGTAATCCGACTTATCAAAAAAACGTTCGGATGATAACGATTATCATCTTCGACACTTACCGTATCATAGTACACCGCATCAGCCTGTGTCAACGATTCTTTGAAAATGATTCTCACCATCATTGACGCTCGGTTCATCTTTGCCTAAAATTGAAGCAGCGAACAACATCGTCAGGATTCGACAAATCCACTAGCAGGAGCTAACGCTATAATGAACCCTTTACTTAAAAGCACCGGCCAGAAGGCAGGCTTTCTGGCCATCGGCTTCGTCATTATGCTTATCGCAGCAGCAGCCAGTCTGCTGTTCAATGGCAGCCATACGTTTACGCCGGCGCAGGTCTTCGATGCCTACAACCATTTCGACGGCTCGAATACGGATCTTATCATCCGCAACGTCCAAATTCCGCGTATGACGATTGCGGCGATCGTCGGAGCAAGCCTGGCTGTCGCGGGCGCCTTCATGCAAGCGATGACCCGCAACCCGCTCGCTTCGCCGTCGGTTATGGGCATTAACTCCGGGGCGGCGCTTGCCGTCGTCATCGCGCTGTCCATTGCAGGCAGCGGCGCGTTCTCCAGCTCGCAACTCATTCTAATCGCCTTCGCGGGCGCAGCCGTAACGGCGCTCGCCGTCTTCTCTCTCGGAGCAGCAGGCAAGAGCCAAGGCGAGACGCCGATCCGGGTTACGCTCGCAGGCTCGGCTGTCGCGGCATTCGCTTCAGCTTGGACGATGGGCATTCTGCTCAAGCAGAACAAGATGCTCGACGATATTCTGCTCTGGCTCGTCGGCTCCGTCTCCGGTCGGGACCTTCACCATCTGAGCGCGGTGCTTCCTTACACGATTGCCGGACTTGCCGGTGCGCTGCTTATGGCCAAGTCGGTCAATGTGCTCAGCATGGGCGAAGAGACGGCGCGCAGCCTCGGTCTTCGCATCGGGCTCGTCCGCACGGTTATGGCGCTGCTGGTCGTTCTGCTTGCCGGTTCGTCTGTGGCCGTTGCCGGCCCAATTGCATTCGTCGGCGTCATCATTCCTCATATCAGCCGGTTTCTAATCGGACACGACTACCGCTGGATCATTCCGTACTCGGTCGTGCTCGGAGCGGCGCTTCTGATGGCGGCTGATACGGTCAGCCGGTTCATCCTGCAGCCGGAGGAGCTGCCTGTCGGCGTCGCGACTGCACTGATCGGCGTCCCGTTCTTCATCTATGTCGCCAGAAGGAGAAGCTATGCGCAATCTTAAATTTACATCCGTCCTCATTCTGTTGGCTGTCGTTACGGCCGTTGCCGTCGTCGTCTGCGTCGCGGTCGGAAGCACCTATATTCCGGCATTCCGTGTCGCCAAAACATTTATCGGGCTAGGCGATGCAAGCTCTTCGCTCATTATCGTGAAACTTCGGCTGCCGCGCGTTCTTATGGCCGTGCTGGTCGGAGCGTCGCTCGCCGCTGCGGGTGCGATCCTGCAAGGGCTCGTGCGCAATCCGCTCGCTTCGCCCGACCTTGTCGGCATATCCGGCGGTGCGACGGTGGCGTCGATTCTGTTCCTGACCTTCTCCGGCGGCGAACTAAGCATCCAGTGGGTGCCGCTGTTCGCGATTGTTGGCGCGTTCATTACGGCAGCCATCAACTATGCAGCCGCTTGGCGCAAAGGAATATCGCCGCTGCGTTTCGTCCTGATCGGCATATCGCTTGCTACCGCGATGGGGGCGCTTACGACGTTCGCCTTAAAGATCGGCCCGCCGTATATGGCTTCGCAAGCGCTCGGCTGGATGACCGGCACGTTGTACGGAACGGCCTGGATGCACGTATGGACGCTGCTTCCGTGGGCAGCCGTTCTGTTGTTCGCCGCGATCTATATGTCGCGCTACTTGAACGTGCTCGAGCTCGGCGACGAGCTTGCGGTCGGCATCGGCACGCCAGTGCAGCGCACACGGCTGCTCATGCTCGCGCTCAGCGTCGGCTTGACCGGTGCAGCCGTCGGCATGGCCGGCGGCATCGGCTTCATCGGCCTGATGGCACCGCATATTGCGCGCCGTCTCGTCGGGCCGAAATACGGGCGGTTGCTGCCGACGTCCGCCTTGATCGGCGCCCTCCTATTGCTGGCCGCCGACCTTGCCGGACGCACGCTGCTGCTGCCGAGCGACATACCGGCTGGTGTATTCACCGCCGCGATCGGCGCGCCGTTCTTCCTGTACTTGCTGCTTGCTAAGCGCAAAGGCTCCCGCAGCTAGCTTATATCAACGAACAAAGGCATCCTGTCACGCGCCAAAGCGCAGCAGGATGCCTTTTGATTCTCGAGCAATAGGGCTATTGTGATGGGTTGCCTGTTCCGAACGCCATCAGTCTCCGGTAACGAATCAGCATCGCCAGCCGCCAAGGCACAAGCATGCCGAATGCGAGCAGGAAGAACAGAGCCCCCGTCTGTGGAACGGTCACATACCGCTCGACAATATCATGCAGCGCAATACGGGCGATGAACAGTCCGATAATGATGTAAATAAACATACGCGAACGCCGCAGAAAAACTTCCTCGCCTACCCGTTCAAAATTCGACGTCGCGATCAGCGGCGGCGCGAACAGGAGAATGCCTGCCGCCAAGGCGGCCAGCGCCCAGAGCAGGGAGACATGCGTCAGCGGTGAGACGAACATAAGAAAACCGGTCGACATGCCGACCGGCGGCATAATAATTTTGCGCAGAGACGTCGGCTTGTTAGAGGCTTTCATTCTGACCGCTATTACGGTCGCCCCGGCGACAATCGACATAAACAATGAACCATATTGAACGAGCTGGGCCGATGCCTGCATCGCTTGTCCTCCTCTTGCCGCGTACTTGTCCGAATCCGAACGTTATGAATAATTTCATCGTACTTGAAAAACTTCCATCCCGCAAGTAAACGGCCGTAATAGGCTAAAGAGACTCAAAGACGCGCGCACCTTCATGGGCACGCGCGCCGTATAGTGCAGTAAAAGAGAACTACTTCGCTTCTATGACTTTGAACACATTTTGCAGAATGACGAAAGTCTGTTCATACGTCAGCTTGCCCTTCGGCGTGAACAGGCCCCCGCCCGTCCCCTTCATGAGCGACAACGCCGTTGCCTTATAGACATTGTCCTTCGCCCAGGCTGCAATGGTGCCGTCGTCCCCGAATTTGACCTTGCCGGTCAGCTCTGCCCCCGCCGGTGCGAACGCCGATGTGCCGCTCGACAGCTGGAAAGCCGCGTTGTACAAGTTAAGCAGCAGCGTTGCCGCCTGCTCGCGCGTAATCGTATCGTACGGAGTGAATTTGCTCCCCGACGTTCCTTGGATAATGCCGAGCTTGTTCGCCAGCGTCACGCGCCAATCGTCGACATCCCGGAACGGAGAATTACCGTAGGCGACATCGTCATTGTACAGATTGCGGCCAACGGCCGTCTCCATCATTTGAACCGCAAGGCCCGTGAACTCGTATCTCGAAATCGGCTTCTGGTACGAATGATCGTAGCTTGCATCGACAAGGCCGTTCCCTTTTGCAGCCGCATAGTCCAGTACCGCCCACTTGCTGACTTTCTCGCCTTTATCCCGGACTTGAATGTAAACCTCGCGGCTCGTTCCCAGATAGTCGTCGACCGACACGCTGGCGCTGCCAGCGCGGATGCCTTTCACCACGCCGTTCGCGTCCACCGTTGCAACCGTCTTATCGCTGCTTCGGAACGTATTCCCGATCTTCTGCGCTCCGTTCCGGAGGCCGAGCTGAACCGTCTCCCCTTTGTCCAGTTGAATCGGGTAACGCGCTACCGGGCTCGTCAGCAATCGGAAGAAGGTCGTCTTGAAAGAAACCTCCCTCTGCCCGCCGCTATTGTCATACAAACCGGTAATCCGCACTTGATAGGTATCATCATCACCGTACTTCTCGACGCCGTCCGGCCGTAAAATAACGGCGAACGGGATGCCGTATCCGCTCGTTTCGACATTGAAATAGCGGCCCGATTTGTTGGTATCGCCGGAATCGAACGTCCATGTGCGGCCGTCCCGCTCCCGCTTCAGCTCCGCTTTGATATCGGAAATCCGGCTCTTATCGTAACGCTTCGGATTCAAGGATACCGACCATGCATCGCCTGCCGCGAACAACTCTTGCGGAAAATGACCCGCCGAAGGCCATGCCACATAGTCGTAGCTGACCTCGCTGCTGCGGTCCCGATTGAACGCATACATCGAGGCGTATGGCGCCGAGTAACCGTCCTTCTGCGCGGCATACACCATCCCGAACATCGTCTTCTGCATCTCCGGGTTCAGAATCCAGCGCCGGTGTCCGAGCCGGTCGATATTCGACGAATCGCTGTCCGACATATAGCCGAGTACGTTATCGTAGAACGTTCGGCTGCCCATGAACAAATTGCTTGTACTTGTGCCGGCATGGCCGAGGTTAAACTGCTCCCCGTCCATATCTGCCGGCTTCGACGGATAATGGGTGAGCTCGTTATTGACTGCATTGACCAGCGCAGCCGTCTGCTCCTGCTGCTCCAGCGGCCAATCGGCGGTCAAATCGTCAGGCAGACCGGCCAACTACCGGACGAAATTGGCGGCATTCAAGCCGTCTTCTATGTATGCTTGTTTGATTTTTCCTGCCGAATAAGGAGGCGTAACGCGCGGCGCGATCTCGTAGATGCGGTCTGCCGCCATATAATTGCTCCCGGTCTCCATCGGACGGTACTGCAACCACTTGTCCACGATATCCTGCTTCGTCCGGTTCGCTGTCAGTTGCAAAGCGTCCGCTGCTGCTGCTTGCGATTTCGGTGACTCCGCCGTCCAGCCAATGGACAGCACCAGAGCGGCCGCCACCAGAAACCCGCATGGCTTGCACAATAACCCGTTCATCTTGCTGTAAACATCCTTTCATGACATTGTTGCAGGAAAGCTTGTATGGTTAGCCATCATGCTGTCTTCCAAACAATTCCTATTTCTATTCGCTATTATTTTACAAATTCCTCCATGACCCGCGAATATCTTCGAATCAATAGCAGCTTGCCAACACTTTGACCGCGCTTTGACCGCACCCTCCATCCATTAACCACCTGCCGGAATAAGGAAACCGGGCTGTACAATACTCCCGGCTTCATTCGCTGAACGGAGAATGACTTTTCAACACGGCCGATCCTTCAGCACAGAACAACACAACCAATCCTTCAACAAAACATGGACAATCCTTCAGCACAGAACAACACAACCAATCCTTCAACATAACAAAGCCGATCCTTCAGCACAACGCAGCCTGCCAGTCATTTCATCATTTGAAAATTACATCTCATTCCATCTCATTGCACTTCATACAACGAGAAACGAATAACTTCCCTCCATAACTGATTTAATTGCACTTTATACAATCGAAAAAGTCACTCGAATGGCAAAAGGGTCCTTTTGGAGTCATTGTCGGCGGTAAGTGATTGTACGTAATACAACGAAGATAGGGATAGGGGCGATCAAAGGGGAGTTTCATTGCACAAATTACAATGAACTCATGGAGCAGGGGGGGGCCTATACACGCCGTGGGCCGCAACAGCATAAAGCCCCCGCCTCCGCGGTAACGTCCGCAGAGACAAGGGCTTAGGAAAGGCGCGCTTATTAGCTGCGCGGAACATGCTTGCCGAGATCGATGCCGAGCCCGGCAGCAAGACGGCTGCCGAATTGGATATCGGCGCGGAAGAAGTTGCATACGGCGAGAAGCTGCGTCTGCTGAGGCACCTGCCGCAGCTCGCCGCTCAGGTTCTGAATGAGCCATTCGCACTCCTCCTCCGGCAGCGTACGGTACCGTTGGCCGGCCTGCGTGAAATCGTCTGCCCCCGCGGCGTACCCGCCTCTCGCGGGACTTTGCAGCGAGTCCTCGCTGTCGTCATCAAATGCCTGTGCCTGCTGCATCCTTGGCTGGCCGCAGTCCGGCTCTGAAGGTTCTGAAGCATCAATACCCGGCACAAGTGCGCTTGGCGCGAATACGGACCGTTCAACCTCGGTGAAATAGCTGACCGGGTTCTGATTGAGCGTCATCGTTCCCACCTTCACGAGCGGGAACTGGTCCTCCGGCCATATCTTCGTCGGGTCAAGCGGATCGAACGGCAGCGCCACTTTCTCTTCAGGCTTCAACAGCTGCACATGCAGCTCCCATTGCGGGAAGCCGCCAAGCTCGATCGCCGCATACAAATCACGGGTGGCATGGCTGAAATCGTTCGCCTGCATCTCGGCTGCTTCAGGGGGCGTAAAGTTGGCGGTCCCTTGCTTCGACCGCCAATGATATTTAATATAAGTCCGCTTGCCTTCAGCATTAGTCCATTGGAAAGGATGGACGCCGTAGCCGTTCATCTGCCGATAGTTAGCCGGCGTGCCGTCATTGGAGAACAGCCACGTAAGCATATGCGTCGTCTCGGGCATACGCGTCATATAGTCCCAGTATTGAGCCAACATCTGCTCGCTCATGTCCGGTGACAGCTTTATCGCATGCAACATATCAGATAACTTAGCCGCATCGCGGGCGAATGACACCGGCAGATGGCTGCCGACGATATCGTAGATACCATCCTGCGTATAGAATTTCACTGCGAAACCGCGCGGATCGCGTGCTGTCTCGGGAGAGCCCTGTCCGTGCATAACGCTCGAGAACCTGGCGAACACAGCGGTTTCTTGGCCTTCCTTTTGGATAAAATGTGCTTTTGTATACGCCGCCATCGAATGCTCGGTGACGAATACGCCGCGTGCGCCTGCCCCTCTCGCTTGGGCGCCACGCTCCGCAATGCGCTCCCGGTCCAACTGCTGCGGTTTCCCCGTCCAACGACCGTCCCCCATCCGAAACGCCTCGTGCTGCCCATCCGTTCGAATGCTCGGACCTTCTCCAACCGGCACGCCTTGGTTCGCTGTCCTATGCTCGTTCATCTCGATCTTCTCCTCTCATCTCGCTAACGGTTATGCGGCTAGTACGCCGCTTATTCATGTGAATTTATTGAATTTAGACTTAATCTAATCCAATGACACATGGACAACCAAGGCCTCGCATGAGCCGACGTTAAGCGTTAGAAGAGGTTTCGATGAACTCGCATCTCCTATATGATCTACTGGTGTCAGCCGGAATAAGCACTCGTCGTTAATGCCGAGGAATAGCCTGCACGATGCGAAGGCCGTTCATCCGCGAGCCGGTAACCTGCACCGCGTACGGTGGCGACATATTTCGGGAAAACAGCGTTATCGCCGAGCTTCTTGCGCAGCGTCTTCACATGAACGTCCACCGTGTTGCTGTTGCCGAATAAGGAGCAGCCCCAGATCCGCTCGGTAATCGTCTCCCGTGTCAGCACGCTTCCTCCGGCATTCAGCAGAACGAGCAGCAGCTCATATTCTGTTCTCGTAAGCCGCAGCTCGCGGCTGTCCCGGTACACAGCCATCCGTCCGGTATCGATCAACAAATCTTTGAACGGCCGCGAACCCCCGCCTGCGCCAGAACCTGCACCTTGCAACTGCCATTGGCCGGCGCCAGCTGTCCGGACGATGCGTCTTGCATGAAGCAGCACCTCCGCGGCGCTGCCTGGCCATAGCAGCATCTCGTCCACGCCTCCTTCAGACAGACGCTTCGCGAGCGTTGTCTCTGTGACGAGGAACAGCACGCGGGATGCAGCGATCCCGAGCGGCTCGAACATTCGGACAGCAGCAGACGGAGACGCCGGAACAGCCTGCGCTTCTCCCGTCATGTCGCAAATCAGCATATCCGGCGCAAGCTGGGCAATGAAGCCCGGCTCCGGGAGCTGATGGGTCAGGAACACGTCAAAGCCGTCGTCAATAAGCAGACTGACTGCCTCTTGCATCGGTACGGGCTTGCCGCTGACGATCATGATGCGGCGTCTAGCGGATGGATTACCGTTTACTTGTCGTTCTGAACCGAACATTCTTCACACACTCCTTCGAGCACCACGGACGCGTGATGCACTTGATAATGGGTTTCCTGTGCAGCTCTTGCCAGCCATTCCGCAGGCAGCTCCATCGTCACCTCATCGACGCGTCCGCAGCGTACGCACACGATATGATGGTGATCTTCCGTTCTGGCATCATAGCGCGAAGCCGTTTCGCCCAGCTTCAGCTCCTTGACCAGCCCGGCCTCCGTCAGATAACGCAGCGAATTGTATACCGTTCCATAAGCGAACAGATGGCCTTGTGCACGAAGCCGGTCCATCACATCAGCCGCCGTCGGGTGATCGTGTGCCTGCTGAAGGATCTCCAGCACTGCCTTGCGCTGAGTCGTCAAATTTAATTTCATAATGGTCATCCTTTATCCTGAATAATATCGTTAGTGCGGCGGTTGCTGCACACGTTATTACTTATTGTTCTTATTTTATAATTATTATAAATTTAGAATTAGTTCAAGTCAATGACCATTGCTAAAATAGAGCATGCCACAACCTGGCATATGTTATGCTTACGGAAGGAGGTGCTGCCCAATGCTGCTGCATCGCGGCGAGGTACTGTTTCGGCAGGGGGAATCGGGGTCGCTGTTCCGGCTTCATTCCGGTCTGCTCAAGATCGTTCGCGTCCGCGAGGACGGAACGGTGCTGCTGCTTAATTTCATCATTCCTGGGGAAGTCATTCCCCATCATTCGCTTATATCGCCTAAAGCGTTTCATGGCACCGCAATCGCGCTCGTCACCAGCGAGGTCGAAACCATTCCAGCCGCTGAATGGTACGCGAGGCTTGCCGTCGACGCTCCCGCAGCGCTGGAGGCTGCCCAACTGCTTCAAGGCAAGCTTCGCATGATGCAAGAGAGGATCGACCAACTGGCGCTCAGCAGTCCGGCGGACAAGCTGGAGTCGTTCCGCCGCTGGATCGAAACCTATGTTCCTCCGGAAACAAAACTGACCGATCTGCTCACTCAGGAGGAGATCGGTCAGTTCCTAGCCATTCGCCGGGAGACAGTCAACCGGCTGCTGCGCGGCTAAGCGCGGCTTGGCGATACGATATTAGCTTACAGCTGTGAAGCCGGGCCGAAAAACTCGTACCGGATGCGGTCGTTCTCGACGCCCAGCGATTGCAGCGCTTCGACCATCGCCCGCATGAATGGAACCGGTCCGCAAATGTAATACACGGCATCCGCTGGAGATTCCGCCGCAAGATACGCGGCATCGATCCGGCCTTCACGGTCGAACAGCCCGGCTGCGCGGTCCGCTTCGGTCGGCTGCTCGTATACGAACCGAACCTTCGCGGATTCGCCGATCCGGCCGGCTGCCGCCAGCACTTCATCGCGCAGTGCATGCACGCTGCCGCTTAGCGCTGAATGCATGTACAGGACCGCCCTGCCCGGCTGTATGCCCTTCGCGGCATCGGCGGCCAGCGTATGCAGCATGCTCGTCATCGGCGTCAATCCAACGCCGCCGCTAAGCAGGACGACCGGACGGCTGTCTTGCCGGTCGAGCAGGAATTCGCCTGCAGGAGCCGACAGATCCAGCACGTCGCCCGCGTTAACCTGCTGATGCAGATAGTTGGACACGAGACCGCCTTCCTCACGCTTCACCGACAGACGGTAATACGGCTTGCCAGGCTCGCAGGACAAGCTGTACTGGCGGTTCGCCGTATTCGGACTCCCCGGAACGTTCACCTTCACCGTTATATACTGACCCGGTTCGAATGAAGCGATCGCCGCTCCATCTTGCGGAACGAGATAGAACGACGTAATCACTTCGCTCTCTGCCACCTTGCGGTCCACGACGAAAGGCCGGAAATCCGCCCAGCCGCCAACGGCTTGCTCCGCTTCTTTGTACATCTCCGCTTCTATGCTGATAAACACATCGGCGATGACGCCGTATGCTTCTCCCCACGCCGCCAATATTTCCGGCGTCGCCGCTTCACCCAGCACTTCTTGGATCGCGGCAAGCAGATTCTCGCCGACGATCGGATACTGGTCGGCTGTGATGCCAAGGCTCCGGTGCTTGTGCGCGATGACGCGGACGGCAGGCAATATCGCCGGCAAATTATCGATATGCGCAGCAGCGGCGTAGACCGCATTGGCAAGCGCCTGCGGCTGCTTTCCCTGCTTCTGGTGCGCGTGATTGAAGATATTCAGCAGCTCTGGATGACGGCTGAACATTCTTTTATAGAAATGCTCCGTTATCGTTCTTCCGTGCTCCGCCAATACCGGAACGGTCGACTTGATTGTTGCAATTGTTGCTTCGCTCAACATAATCATTCGCTCCCCTTCAAGGTTCAAATATCGTTTCTCTTCTTCCTCTTCGATTATACTTCTCTGCCTTCTTCCCGCTGTGTGATTCGAATCACATCAAGCTTGAATTTCTTTTGAACAACTTCACGAAAGCTGTAACATTCGTAAACCTCCTCTCGTCTATCGTTATGTCTTACACACCACACACCTTATGTAATCGCCAGGAGGCCCATCATGAAGAAATCGCCATTCAAAATGCTCACTCTCGCAACAGCAGGCGCTTGTCTGCTCACCCTCTCCGTACCGCTCGCATCGGCTCAAGATGCCGCTAGTCCGGAACCTGTCGCTATCGTTCCGATCTCTGCCCAGCTTGACCCTGGCAGCGAGCCGGTGACGGCTGTTCCGATCTCCGCACAACTGGATCCGAGCAATGGCCCGGTCACGGCTGTTCCCATCTCGGCTGAGATCCCGAACGCCCAAACGGTTACTGTGACGAAGAAGCAGCTTGAGGTAGACTTCCCTGCCGATGTTATCAAGGTTACGATTGAGCTCCCGGTAATTAGCGGCATGACGGATGCCAGCTACCAAGAGAAGTTGAACAAGGCGATTGAGAAGACTGCCCTGGCGGACTTGGAATCGATGAAGAAACCAGCCGCAGAAGACAAGGCATCTGCTGAGCAATACGATTATCCATTCCGTCAGCACGAGCTCTATGTGTCCTATGAAGTGAAGTCAGACGGCAATGCCGACAGCGGCAATGTGTTGTCGATTCTCGTCAATACCTATATGTACACCGGCGGAGCGCACGGCATGACGCGCGTCGATTCCTATAATGCGCAGACGAATGCCGAAGCATCCACGCTGACGTTGAAGCAAGCGCTGGGCGAGGGCGGCCTTAAGAAGGCCAACAACGCCGTATACCAGCAAATTCTTAAAAATCGGGACAACTACTACACGGATGTATTCGATATTTTCAAAGGGATTTCAGCCGAGATGCCTTTCTTCATGGAGAACGGAACCGTCAATCTTGTCTTCCAGCAGTATGAAATCGCTCCTTACGCAAGCGGCGTCAACTACGTCGCCGTAACCGACAAAGCCGGCGCAATCGGAACGGTTACGCTGACACCGGCAGGCCCGGCGAACGCACGGCTCGTACCGCTCCGCCAAGCAGCAGAAGCGCTCGGCTACAAGATTGTCTGGAACAACCGCACGCAGAGCGTCGAGCTGTCCCGCGGTGCGCAGTGGACTTCCGTTACGGTCGGCAAGAACAGCTATTTCGCGAATAAGATGGCTCCAGTAAAGCTTAGCGCTGCACCGACTGTCATCAAAGGCACTGTATACGTGCCCGTTCACTTCTTCGACAGCATTCTGAAGCTACGCGTCATTGCGAACGACTCCGGCTCCATTACGATCAGCGGCTAATTAGGACAAAATAAGGGCCGTTTCTCCTTGGCGATAGTCATGATGCCAAAGAGGAACGACCCTTATTCATCTTCCAATGCTTTCTTCGTCTGCTCGACGATCCGCATGAACGTCTTGAACGCCTTCGGCGTCATCTCACGCTTCGCGCGCAGAATGAACTGCACTTCCGGCTCATACAACACGCTTTCTTCCTTCACAAGCCCAGAGACGGGAGCATACCCGGCCTGCATCAACAACTCATTCAAGTCGACACCGTTCAGTGCCTGACCGAGCGCGACGACCGTTTCCCGGGATGGAGAGAACCGCCCCTTCTCGATGGAGCTGATGAACGAATAGCTGATGCCGGATCGGTCCGCCAAATCCCGCAGCGACAAATTATTCGTTAAGCGGAGCCGCCGAATGGTAAGTCCGAACTCTTTCTTATCCGTCCATTCGCTATCCATTCCCACAATCACCCAACACCATCTTACTTGTTTCGTCTCGCGAAACACAATCTTTTGCCCAAAACATGTGAACCTAACCGAAACAAATGTGTTGTCATTCAACACAATTTACTGTATATTATTTTCATGGACAATTTTGTAACTTATGTCGATTACTACTTTTGTTGGCGGTGATTTGAATGGCTCCCCCTGCAGTAATCGGGAATCGTATTTCCCGAGTTCGCAAGCTGCGCGGAATTACCCAGCAGCAATTGGCCGATGCGCTCGGCATCGACCGGGCTTCTCTGTCACAGATCGAGACGGGACGTTATTCCCCGCGAGCGGAGACGATTCGCAAGCTCTCCGACTACTTCCAGTTGCCGATCGGCGATCTGTTCTTTAACCCTACGCTTCCGTCCGACCGCGATCGGCTCGGCACCGTACTCGTTCCCGTCGTGAACAAGTAGACAAGCCCAAGTCCTCTTCAGCATGATGCACCTGCCGGTGAGCGACAACAAGAAGAAGCCGCCCCGACCGCCTCCTATAGAGGCAGCCGGGACGGCTTCTTCTCGTGCCGCTGCGCTTAACTTAATGCGCAACCGTATTATAAGCCATAATCCAGATCGAGCCGGCAACGACGACGACCAGAATCAGCACCGCGAATAACAGCGCGGCAATGTTCCACTTCGCGTTCTCGCCTTCCTTCAGATGCATGAAGAACCAGAGCTGTACGGCGAATTGCAGGACGGCAAGGATGAGAATCAGCACAATCGTGCCGTTCTTGCTCATCATATCGTTCATAACGACGACGAGCGGAATGATCGTCAAGACGATCGACAGGAGAAACCCGATTACGTAAGATTTCAGCGAGCCGTGCCCGCCTTCATGGCCATCATGACCATGTCCGTGCCCGTGAGAGCCGTGCGAATGCGTCGATTGCGCCATCTTACATCACCCCCATCAAGTAAACGACCGTCAGAACGAAAATCCATACGACGTCGAGGAAGTGCCAGTACAGGCTGAGCACTTCGACTTTACGCTTCGTAACCGGCGTAATGCCGCGTTTGCTAAGCTGAATCATAAGACCGACCATCCAGACGAGACCGATCGAAACGTGCAATCCGTGCGTGCCGACGAGCGTGAAGAAGCCAGACAGGAAGCCGCTCGTCGAGATCGTCGCGCCTTCATGCACCATATCGATAAACTCCGTTACCTCGAGCGTGATGAACGCAGCACCGAGAATAGCTGTAACGGCGAGCCAGCCGATAAGCGCCTTCTTCTTGCCGGCATGCATCATCAATACCGCGAGCCCGCTCGTGAACGAGCTCGTCAGCAGGATGAACGTTTCGGCGATGACGCCCGGCATTTTGAACAATTCTTCCGCCGTCGGGCCGCCTGCCGTATTGTTGCGCAGGACGACGTAGACAGCGAACAGACAACCGAAGATGATGACGTCCGTCATCAGGAATATCCAGAAACCTAATGTTTTGAGCGACTCCAAATCATGATGCCCATGCTCATGATCATGATGGCCGCCCGCATGTTGCGAGGCTGGTTTTGCCATTAGATCGACGCCTCCTTCAATGCTGCTGCTTTCTCCGTACGTTCGATTTCATCCACTGGGATGTAGTAATCGTCATCGTACGTGAACGAGCGGGCAATCATACAGACGGCTACGCCGACCATCGACGGAATCGCCATCCACAACCAATCCCATACGAAACCGAAGCCTGCCCCGAACCAGAACACCGACATGATGAACGGAATGGACGAGTTTTTCGGCATATGGATCGGCTGCAGCGCTGGTTTCGGAGCCAACTTCTCGCCTTTGGCCAGCTTCTGCTTCGTCTCCCACCAATCGTCGACATCGTTAACGACTGGCTCAGTTGCAAAGTTATACAGCGGCGCAGGCGACGGAATCGACCACTCGAGCGTACGGCCGTCCCAATGGTCGCCCTTCGCCCGTTTGAAGAACCGAATGCTGTGCGCGATTTGCCATACTTGGAACAGGAAGCCCGCTCCCATCAAGAAACCGCCGACCGTCGAGATCATGTTGAGCGGTCCCCAACCCATGTCGAAGTCATACGTGTACAGACGGCGCGTCATGCCATCGAGACCCAGGAAGTACTGCGGCATGAAGCAGACGTAGAAGCCGATGTTCCACAGCCAGAACGCCCATTTGCCGAGGTGCTCGTTGAGCGCGAAGCCGAACATTTTTGGCCACCAATAATACAGACCTGCGAAATAACCGAATGCGACACCGCCGATAAGCACTTGGTGGAAGTGCGCAATCAGGAAGTAGCTGTTATGGAACTGGAAGTCCGCCGGTGCAACCGACAACAGCACGCCCGTCATACCGCCGACGACAAAGCACGGAATGAACGCGATCGTCCACATCATCGGCGTTGTGAACCGGATACGGCCGCGGAACATCGTGAACAGCCAGTTGAATATTTTGACACCGGTCGGTATGGCGATAATCATTGTTGAAACGGCGAAGAACGCATTGACGTCCGCGCCTGAGCCCATTGTGAAGAAGTGGTGGGCCCAAGTGAAGAAGGACATAACGGCAATACCGATCATGGCGAATACCATGGACGTGTAGCCGAACAATTTTTTACGGGAGAATGTCGCCACAACCTCGGAGAAAATACCGAAGGCCGGTACGACGACAATATAGACTTCCGGATGTCCCCACATCCAAATCATGTTGATGTACATCATCGGGTTGCCGCCCGCATCAAGCGTGAAGAAGTGCGCACCCATGAACCGGTCCAGGAACAGGAGGGCCATCGTCACCGTCAGGATCGGGAAGGCGAACAGAATCATCAAGCAGCTGGACAATACCGACCAAGTGAACATCGGCATCTTCATCAGCTTCATGCCAGGAGCGCGCATTTTCAGAATCGTCACGACGAAGTTGATACCCGTCGCGAGCGAGCCGATACCGGAAATCTGAATGCCCCAGATGTAGAAGTTTTGTCCGACGCCCGGGCTGTGCGACAGCTCTGACAGCGGTGGATATGCGACCCATCCGGCATCCGGCGAGCCGCCGATGACGAACGATACGTTGAATAGCATCGCGCCGAAGAAGAATAGCCAGAAGCTGAGTGAGTTTAAGAACGGGTACGCGACGTCGCGCGCACCGATCTGCAGCGGTACGGCGATATTGAACAGACCGAACATAAGCGGCATCGCCATGAACAGAATCATGATGACGCCGTGCGTCGTAAAGATGGCGTTATAGTGCTCGGCATGCAGGAAGTTGGTATCCGGCATGGCCAGCTGTACCCGCATGAGCAGCGCGTCGACGCCGCCGCGGAACAACATCATAATCGAAGCAATGATATACATGATGCCGACGCGTTTATGGTCAACTGTTGTCAACCATTCACGCCAGAGCCATCCCCACTTCTTGAAGATCGTGAGGACGAGTACGATCGCCACCATGGCAAGCGCTATGCTAACCTGTGCGCCCAGAATGAGCGGGTCACCGGTTACGAAGAAATCCGAGAAACTTTCTAAGTTCCCCCACATAGTCGCCGCCTCCTTTCATTATCCCTATAGGTTAATAGTTTGTTAGTTACTGCTGAGCAGGCATTCGTGAGACACGCTTCGAAATGTAGCGATGCGCGCTGCAACACAGTGCCTGTTATTTTTCTTCGCTGCCGTGGTGATGACCTTCGCCGACGACATACTTGTTAACGATCTTATCGTACAACCCATCCGGGAACGAGTTGAACGTCTGCACAGCCGAGGAACTTGGTTCCGCCAGCTTCTCATAACCATCCAGCGTCAATGCAGTTGGACCCGATTTGACTTCCGATACCCATTTGCTGAAGTCATCATCACTAGTCGCATCCACTTGGAAGCGCATGTCCGCGAAGTTCGGACCACTGAAGTTCGCGCCTGATCCATAGTAGCTGCCCGGCTCATCCGCTTGCAGGAACAACGTCATGTTCATGCCGGACATCGTATACATCTGGCCCCCAAGCTGCGGAATCCAGAACGAGTTCATCGGCGCATCGGACGTCAATTGGAATTTAATCGGCCGATCTTCCGGGATTTTAATGTAGTTGACCGTAGCAATGCCTTCTTCCGGATACGTAAACAGCCATTTCCAGTCAAGCGACGTCGCTTGAATGACGAGCGGCTTCTTATCCGATTCCAGCGGCTTGGACGGCTCCAGCGCATACGTATACTTGACCGTAATAACACCCAACACGCCGATTACGATAATCGGAATAGCCCACCATGTAATCTCGGCTTTCGTGTTGTGCGACCAAGTCGGCTTATATGCCGCCTTATTGTCCGGTTTATCCCGATAGCGCCATACAATCCATGCCGTCAGTATGATGACCGGCACAAGTACGACCGCACACAGAATCGTTGAAATGACAATCAAATCCCGCTGATCCGCACCGATCGGCCCTTTCGGATCCAGAACCATCATTGACGAGCTGCAACCAGACAGCATAACCGTCATGATGAGCATCAGCAGCCCGATTCCATACTTGGTTAGTTTCGATCGCATGTTTGTCTTCATCTCCTTCATCCCACCCGAACGCCCCCCGTTCGGAGGTTCCATCCGAGTCATTCACGAATTGCTATCCATACGATAACAGATCAATTACCCGATTACGCCCCTGTTTGCAAATACGTCAATTATTATTCTCTAATCTGTAAAACAAAGTTCACCATATCGACACGGAGAAGGCTAAGCTTTCCTTTCAAGTGCAGGGAGGACGGCTTTTGGCCGGTTTACTGCCCCAATGGGACGAATTTTGGCGTAATCTTCATCCGATGGACACGTCCTATTATCTGCATTTGTGACAACAAAAAACCCCTCCGAAGAGGGGTTGCATCAATTTCTGTTTAATTTTGAACGAATCCGGTGTTACTGGTCGTGATTGTCATTGTTGTGATCCGACTGCTCGCGTCTTGTATTGACAAGATGAATCGCCGTGCGGATGACATAGATGTGTACGCTGCCGACCAGAAATCCGATTCCGATCATCAGACCCCAGTTACGGTCATTGAATGGCTGCAAATACATCAGACATAATACAACGCCAATTGTCAAAGCGGCCCATGCGGCGATCGTCATAATCCATACGAGCGGCCGGAATCCGCGTTCAGTCATTATTCTGCTCGTAATCGATGTCGTCTTCGTCGTCATGGTGAACACGCTCCTCGTTTGTAAGTGGTTACAAATATAGTATACCACAAACGCGAGAGAATTGTTCATATTTTGTTCAAAAAATGATCAAACTTCGGACAAAAGTTGCTGCCAGCTGCTTTCCAGCCGCTTACTGCTCTGGAAACCCGTATTTTGCATGTCCGGGGCTGTGCTTCATTGACGCACTTAGAAACCGAAATATTGATCGGCATTCTCGTAGCAAATACCGCGTACAACCGTGCTCAGCAGCTCGTCGTCATTCGGAACTTCGCCGTCCTCGACCCATTGACCGATCAAATTGCAGAGAATACGGCGGAAATACTCATGGCGAGTGTAAGACAGGAAGCTGCGCGAATCGGTCAACATGCCGACGAAGCGGCTTAGCAAGCCGAAGTTAGCCAGCGTGTTCATTTGTACCAGCATACCGTCCTTCGTATCGTTAAACCACCATGCGGAGCCGAACTGAATTTTGCCTGGCGTGCCGCCGCCTTGGAAGCTGCCCATGATCGTACCGATTGCGTTGTAATCGTTCGGGTTGAGCGAGTATAGAATCGTCTTCGGCAGCTTGTTGTTGTCATCAAGCGCGCTCAGCAGCCTCGTAAGAGCGTAAGCAACGGGACTGTCGTTGATCGAGTCGAAGCCGGTATCCGGTCCGAGCTCGCGGAACGCCCGCTTGTTGTTGTTGCGGTTCGCGTTGATATGGAACTGGCTGGACCAACCATGTTCTGCATACCGGCTGCCGATATGTACGAGCGTGAACGTCTTATATTTCGCTTCCGCTTCCGCGCTTACTTTCTCACCGCTCATCGCGGCTGCGAATATACCGGCTGCTTCTTCCTTCGTCACATCTGCATACATCATGTTGTCGAGTGCAAGGTCGGCTACGCGGCAGCCGACTTCGTGGAAGAAGTTGATCCGGTCGTCGAGCGCGGACAACAATTCGTCATAGGATGCAATCGGTTTGCCGTTGACTGCCGCTAGCTTACCGACATAATCGGCGAAGCCGTCACGGTTCACTTCGATCGCACGGTCCGGACGGAACGAAGGCAGCACTTTCACGTCACGGAACGTTTCGTCTTGCTTCAATTTAATATGCCATTCCAGCGAATCGATTGGATCGTCGGTCGTGCAGATCACTTTAACATTCGATTTGCGGATGAAATCGCGCGCCCCATAGCCTTCTTCGCCTAGCTGCGCGTTGACGCGCTCCCAGATCGATGGCGCATTGCGTTCATTAATCAAGTCATACACGCCGAAATAACGTTGAAGCTCCAGGTGCGACCAGTGATACAGCGGGTTGCCGATGGCCATAGGCACCGTGCGTGCAAAAGCCATGAAACGGTCGTAATCGTCCGCACCGCCTGTAATGAGATGCTCTTCTACACCATTAGCACGCATGGCGCGCCATTTGTAATGATCGCCCGACAGCCAAGCGTCGGTCAGATTGCGGAACTTCTTGTTCTCGTAGATCTCTTGCGGGCTAAGATGGCAGTGATAGTCAATGATCGGTAGATCCTTCGCATACTGTTCATAGAGACGAACCGCCGTCCCCGTACGGAGCAAAAATTGTTCATTCATAAATGGCTTCATTAAAAAGGATACCGCCCTTCTTACTATAATGTTCGCGCGGCGCGCGTGAGACAACGTTGTTTGTAGACGGATGAATGGGCTTACACTTTCCTATCCTACTCTTTCGCCCGTTTAGATTCAATGCTTGATGCACAGCGGGTAAGCGATTCAGTTCTATTATGAATGAAATGATGTAACTTTGAAGGAATCCGTGGCCGTGGGCAGTTGAGCGGCGCATGCTCCCGATATGCTTGTGGGTTAAGCGGCATGCAGCCGAAGCTGCAGATCGTGAAAGCCCGGTACATGCCGGACGGCCTTCATCCGAATGACGTCGGCCACCAACTGCTTGCACAGCGCATTGCGCCGTTTCTGGAGACACTGCAACAAATAAGCGCGCGAAATAACCAGCACCGCTAACGAACTGCGTTAGCGGTGCTTTTCGATTCGTAACTGACACTTTACGCTTCATTAATCGCGGCGCACGCTGGCAGAGCACTACTCCCACCAGATGATCCGCTGCATGAAGCTACTTCCCGCGGCGCTGCTTGCGTTTCTCGAGATGCTCAAGCCAGCGCTGCAGCTTCCGTTCCTTATGCTGATCATGCACTTCCTGCAAAGTCCTCTTCGGCTTCTTCTCCTGAACAACTGCCGGTGCGGCCGCTTCCGGCTTGAGCGGGAGCCGCACGGTGAATACCGTCCCTTCTCCCGGCTTGCTGTCTGCCGCGATGGTGCCCTGATGCTGGCGGACAATGGTTGCAGCAATGGACAGGCCGAGTCCGCTGCCGCCTTTGGCGCTGGTGCGCGCTTTATCCGCTTTATAGAAACGTTCGAATACATGCGACAAATCGTCGGCAGCGATGCCGATGCCCGTGTCAGCAATGACCACAACCGCTTCCTCTTGCTCCTGCCGCAGCCCGATGCGGATCGTTCCCCGCTCCGGCGTGAATTTGATCGCATTATGCAGCAGATTCGTCCACACTTGCCGAAGCGCATCCTCATCTCCGGATAGAGTGACTGGCTCGACTTCGATATCGAGCTCCAACTGCTTCGCAAGCCATAATGGCTCCACCGCTAGCGCCGTCCGCTTCAATTGCAAATCCAAGGGAAACACCGTGAGCTCGGCTTGCGCCAGTCCCCGGCGGGCTTCGAGCATCGTCAGCCTCAGCAAGCTGTCACTAAGCTTGGAGAGCCGTCCGCTCTCAGCTTCGATCATGCTCAAATAATCATGCCGGGTCTCCTGCGGCAGCGACTCATTGTGCAGGGCGCGGGCAAAGCCGGCAATCGACGTCAGCGGTGACTGCAGCTCGTGAGATACGTCCGATATAAACCGTTGGCGCGTTTCTTCGAGCTCTTTCAGCCCGGATGCCATATCGGACAACTCCTCGGCAATAATCGTCATTTCGCCCATTCGTCTGTGCGGAGAGATGGCAACCGAGAAGTCGCCTGCCGCTATCCGTTTCATCGCATCGACCATCGTCTGGAGAACGATGATCTGGTGCTGCCACGGTGCCGCAACGGCAGAGACGACAATGAGCAACAGCATGAACAGCAGTTGCGGAGCCAATGCATACATATAATGACTGTTCCATGCGGCCAGCGGCTTGCCCACAGCAAATTTATACGCTTGACCTTCTGCTCCCTGAACTTCCGCAATCAGTGCGGTAACGCGGGGGTGGAACGGATTCGACCACTGATACGAAAATCGTTCCGTTGATACAGCGCCGGCACTCTCCGAACTCTCCGTTCCGTCCGATCCAACCGTTGCACCGCCGCCGGCACGGCTGATCGTTCCATTCGCATTATCCGCATTATCATTAGCTGCCGTCCATACACCGTGTTCGCCGGAGTCTGCCGTTCGGCTAACGCCCATCCATTCGGCAAGACGGTCGCTGCCCTCTCCGAATAAAATCCACTCGCCTCCTGGTTGCTGCATCGCCAGCGCAATTTCATTCTGACCGGCAAAAGCTTGCAGCAACCGCGACGCCCGTTCAACCTGCCCGGACTGCACTTCCCCGCCGTCAACGGCGCCATTGGCATTATCCGCCCCCGATGCCGCTCCTGAGCCGCCGCTGCTGTCTGTCCGGACGTCTGCCGCTTCCAGCAGCTCGACTGCGCGACTCATGTCGGACCGCAGCTCTTCGCGCATATCATCCCGGTTCAAGCCGTCCGTCACGTAGGCTGCGACGTAATACAATCCCGTCCACGTCAGCATCACAATGGTAATAACCGAAACAAATACACCAACGATTCGAAGCCTGTAGAATCGGGTCAGCCGATCGATCCCTTTCATTCCTGCACCGTCCCGGGCTCCATCCTATAGCCAAGCCCTCTGACCGTTGCGATGCGAAATCCGGCCGCAGACTCCGGGAACCGTTCGCGCAGCCGGTTGACATGCACGTCAAGCGTCCGTTCATTGCCGTCGAAATCAACGCCCCAGATCGCTTCGATCAACTGCTCGCGAAGCAGCGTCTGCCCGGGATAGCTGGCCAGCTTGAACAGCAGCTCGAATTCCTTCGGCGGCAACGCTATCGCACCTTCGCCAAGAGCAGTCTCGAATGTGCGACGGTTCAGCGTCACGTTGCCGATCTGCACGGTGGACGAGACTGCAATTCGATACCGCTTAAGCAGTGCTTTTACCCTCGCGATCAATTCCTCCGCATCGAACGGCTTCACGACGTAGTCGTCCGTTCCGAGCTCGAAGCCCTTCACCTTCTGCGACGTATCCCCTTTCGCCGTCAGCATCAGCAGCGGCATATCCGGATAATATTCGCGAAGCTCGCTGCATAACTTCCACCCGTCCATATTCGGCATCATGACGTCGAGAATGACGAGATCCGCCTTGAACGATTCCAACCGGCGGAGCGCATCTACCCCATCCTCCGCCTCCTCTACGATATACCCCGTTTCCTTCATGAAATGGCTGACAAGCTTCCGGATCGACGAATCGTCATCCACGACCAATATATTCACCATACGTCCGCTCTCCCTTCCCCGGCACCGGCCTTCTCGCCGCCGCTTGCCTCTTTGCCGAACTTCGCGTTGTTTCCTTCATTATGCTTATTGAATGTAAATTCAATTTAAACACCGAAGTCCAATGTTCGTCCATCTTATGTCGTCTGCATGTTCGTCCCGTGCGCTTGCGTCCAACCGGTGTAATTTTTTATAACACTTCTATAACAATAATGCCGTCTCCTTTCATATACTGTCATATAGCAACCAGAGAGCGGGGAATTGCGTATGGGAAGCAAAACACGCAAAGTTGCGATTGTTGGGGTCGGCCATGTGGGCGCCAGTTGCGCCTATTCGCTCATCAATCAATCGATCTGCGACGAGATCATTCTGATCGGCCGGACACCGCATCGTGCCTACGCGCAAGCGCTGGACCTGTCGCACTGTATGGATTTCACCTATACCCGGACCAAAATATTCGCCGGCTCCTGCGCCGATTGCAGCGACGCCGACATCGTCGTGCTATGCGCGGGCTCCTACCCTAAACCCGGCAGCTCGAGACTCGACATGACCGATAGCGCCTTTGAGATCTATCAAACTTTTATTCCTTCATTAATGTCCTGCGGATTCGACGGCACGATCATCGCAGCCGCGAATCCCGTCGACGTCGTCACTTATATGGTATGGAAGCTGTCCGGCCTGCCGCGCGAGCGTGTCATCGGCACCGGCACGTCGATCGACTCCTCCCGGCTTAAGACGCTGTTGTCCGAATACCTTCCGGTCGATCCGCGCAGCGTGCACGGATACGTTCTTGGCGAGCACGGCGAATCCCAGTTCGCAGCCTGGTCCCATGTGACGATCGGCGGTAAGCCCATTATGGACATCCTTGCCCAGCACCCGCAGCGGTTCAGCCAGCTCAATCTCGATGATATCGAGCTGAAGACGCGCAACGCCGGGTGGGAGATTTTGCAGCACAAGGGCTCGACCCATTATGGCATCGCGAACGCGATTGCGCATATCGTCCGGTCGATTCTGAACGACGATTTCAATATTACAGCGGTTTCGGCCGTTCTTGACGGCGAATATGGCGAGCGAGGCGTCTGTGCGGGCGTGCCCGCTATACTGACGCGCAAGGGCATCGCCGAGCTGGTCGAGCTGAATCTCACTCCCCCTGAACGGGCACGGTTCGCTAATTCGTGCCAAGTCATCCGGTCGGCGGGAGCATCGCTTCCTCTTTAGCCCCCATCCTTGTGGCTGTACCGCTTTCCGTGCCGCTCGTCAATGTTCGGATTATTATTCGGCCTGCCTTTGACAATGTTATGAATAATAACATAGAGTAAGTAAACAACATGAATATCAAGATTGAAACGACCATGCATAAGCCGCAGCACGGATCGGAATAGGAGGCGAAGCTCTATGGACTTGCGAAAAATGCGGCTGGACGAACCGGCAATCGGCACGTTCAGCGAAGAGAGAGAAGAATACGAACGGGACTACGCCCGTCTCATCCAATCCCCGGCATTTCGCAGATTGCAAGGCAAATCGCAAGTGTTCGGCGCCGGGTCCGGCGATTACTACCGAACGCGCCTGACGCATTCGCTCGAAGTGTCCCAGATTGCACGCGAAGTATCGCGGCGGCTCGGCAAGCAATATCCGTTCCTCGCCAAGCGCGAGCATCCGGGTCTGCTCCTCGATCCGACTGTCGTCGAATGCGCCTCGCTGGCGCACGATTTCGGCCATCCCCCGTTCGGACATAAAGGGGAAGAAGTGCTGAACCAGCTGCTCACGGAAGAGTACGGTATGAAGTATGAAGGCAACGCGCAAAATTACCGGATCTTAATGTTTCTCGAGAAACGCGCAGGCAGCGGCAGCGGACTCGATCTGACCGCCTCCGTCCTGCTCGGTGTGAATAAATATCCGTTCTGCTTGGACGACCCAGGCCGGCTGAAAGGCGTCTACCGCGAGGAATGGGCTCGCATCAGCCATATCCGCGATTTATGGGCGATGCCCAAAGAATGCTCTACGCTGGAAGCGCAGCTGATGGACTTGTGCGACGACATCGCCTATTCGACACATGATATCGAGGACGGCATCCGTGCCGGCAAGATCCAGATGAACCGCACCTTTTTCGAGGACGATCGGCTTATTGACAATTTGATCCACGAGATTACAGCCGATCAAGGCAATGGTGATCTTCGTTGGCACGAGGTCGACATGAGGGCGATGTGCCGCCGCGCAATGGACGATTATCTGGAGCAATGGGAAGAGCTGTACATTCAGTGCGAACGGGAGTCTTCCCGCACCCGGCGCGAGATGAAGGCCCGCTGGGTCAGCACGTTCGCCGGGCGCGTCGGCATTATCGACGATTCCGCAAAAGGCTGGAAGCGCGTAACCTTCGTCCGGGAAGGTGCAGAAGACTTAGAACTGCTCCGCACGATGGAAATATTGAAGAAGCTCGCATGGGTAACGCTGATCAAGGATTTCCGAATTCAACGGCTGCAAATGCGAAGCGAAATCATGATCCGGCGGCTGTGGGAAAGCTTCCGCGATCCCGAACGGGGCCGGCTCATTCTGCCTCCCGATTGGACGGAAAGCTTCGAACGACATAAATCCCATTGGCAATGGCCCCGTTTCATCGCTGATTATATATCGGGTATGACCGATTCGTACGCCTCCAAAGTATATAACGAGCTGTACGCCAGCAAGACGGGCTCCATCTACGAGATGGATTGAATAGGTTTGCACGGTCCGCAGGGCCGGGGAGGGCGCCATGCCTCCCCGGCCCTTTTTATGCCAGGCATAGCACAGGTTGTTCGATGAAATTCTACATTTACAGAGGATTGGAACTTGATTGCGGGCCTACCGCCCTACACGACCTTGAAAATACAAACCTATATCCCTAAGTTCGCACATTGTTGTATGAAGGGCTTACAGGGCATAATGGAGTCACACCAAATAAGGGGGAATCAATTCAATGCGTAAAAGCACGAAATGGATGAGCGTTGCCCTTGCAGGCGCGCTGACGGTTTCGCTCGCAGCATGCGGAAGCGACTCGAAAGATAACGAAACGAACACGTCGAACGGCGGTTCGACAACGGAAACGCCTAAAGCTGAAAACGTAACGATTACCTTCCAAAACATTTATCCAGACCCATCGACACCAGCCGCGAAAATTCTTGATAAAATTGTCAAGCAATACGAAGCGGAACACACAAACGTGAAAATCGAGCTCGACTCGCTAAACACGGACCAACAAAAAGCAAAACTGAAAACGCAAGCAGCTTCCAAAGAAGTTCCAGATATTACGATCGTTAACCCAGCAGCGCAAATGAAAGACTATGTTGACGCAGGCCTGTTCGCTCCGCTGAACGACATGCTCGACAAGAACGGTCTGAAAGACACGTTCCAAGAGGGTATCCTCAACTGGTACAGCTTCAACGACAACGTATACGCATTGCCAGACGGCAACAACGTGGCGGTTATGTTCTACAACAAAAAACTGTTTGCTGATGCAGGCATCGCAGCGCCTCCAACGACGTTCGAAGAGCTGCTCGCAGACGTTAAAATTTTGAAAGACAAAGGCATCACGCCAATGGTTATGGGTGAGAAAGATACTTGGACGGGTTCGTTCCTGTTCATGAACATCTTGCTCCGCACGAACGGCCCAGGCTTCCTGCAATCCGTAGTTGACGGTTCGAAAAACTTCAGCGATCCAGCATTCACGGAAGCTGTAGACGCGTTCCAACAACTCGTTCAAGCTGGCGCATTCCAAGACGGTGCAACGTCGATGGACTACAACGCAGCTGAGAACCTGTTCAAAACGGGCAAATCCGCTATGTACTTCATGGGTTCATGGGCAACAGGCGCAATCGACCAATCCACTATCGGACCGGACGCAGGCGTATTCAAGTTCCCAACGGTTAACGGCAAAGGCAACACAGACGAGTACATGCTGGCTCCAGGCTCCGCATTCGCGATCTCGGCTAACAGCAAGCACGTGGAAGCAACGAAAGACTTCCTGAACTACTTCATGCTGCAATTCCCTAAAGTATCGTTCGACGAGAAGAACGCAGTTACGCTTGCACAAAAAGTTGACGGCGACTTCGCAGCAGCTGGCTACTCCCCGCTCCAAATGGAAGTGGCAGGCATTAAAGGCGCAGTTAAAGGCGGCGACCTCTCGTTCGACAACACGATGAACCCTGCAACGTCGCAAGTTCACTTGACGAGCATCCAAAACCTGTTCGTACAAAAAGTGGATTCCGCTTCGGTAGGCAAAGAGCATCAAACGGCTTACGATTCGAACAAATAATTTAGCTTCACATTTAGATTTGATCGATCCGTTCGCTATGCAAGCGAAAGGGAGCGGCCCTGTCGCTCCCTTTCTCTATGTTATAAACTCATCATCGCAACAAACCGTATCAAATGATTCAAGATTCAAGGAGGCGAACTAAATGAATGCGCTAAAGGTGCCTGCACGGACAATCGCACTATTCGTGTTACCGTGTCTACTGCTGTATGTCTGCCTCGTGTTCGTTCCAATCTTCTACAGTATGTACACGAGTACGTTCGACTGGAACGGCATCGGCGTTAAGAAGTATATCGGTTTAGACAACTATGTTAACATTCTGTATCATGACAAAGTTTTCTGGCCTGCTGTTAAGCACACGCTTTTGTTTGCCGTATTCTCCATGTTGGAGATTCCGGTCGCGCTTCTTATTGCAACGCTCTTAAACCGTTATGTACGCAAACCGAATTTCTTTGTTTCCGCGTATTTCGTTCCTGTTATTTTGTCCGTTGTAATTATTGGTCAATTGTGGAAAACGATTTATAACCCTGCATCGCTTGGCGGTATGATCAACCAAACGCTTGACAGCCTTGGGCTGCACAGCTGGACTCATTCATGGCTTACGGAACCGGATATCGCAATGTACGCTCTTTACTTTGTAGCTCTATGGCAGTACCTGGGTTACCATCTGCTTATTCAATTCACAGGTATCTCCAACATCCCTACGGAAATTTACGAGGCGGCTAAGATCGATGGAGCGGAAGGCTTTAAAGCTGATTGGCACATTACGTTCCCGCTGGTCGTCCCGATTTTCAAAATATCGATTATCCTTGCTTTTATCGGTTCATTGCAATCCTTCGACATGATCATGGTTATGACGGGCGGCGGTCCTGCTCACGCAACAGACGTTATCGCTACCCATATGTACAACATGTCGTTCGCATCGTCCAAATTCGGTTACGGCAGCGCGATCGCGATCATTCTGGTCATCGTATGTCTCGTCGCAACCGTCATTATCAATACGGCATTCAATAAGCTCGAGAAAAAAATCGGCTAACGTGCAACCGAATGTAACGCGAAAGGAGTTAATGTCTATATGAATCAGGCGCTTACTTCGTCAGCAGCCTCGTTGGCTAAGCCGGCACGCAAGCGAGTACCCATTGCTAGAATATCGGTATTGACGCTGCTCGGCATTCTGCTCGTCACGCAGCTGTATCCTTTGTTATGGTTGGTTCTGTACTCATTGAAATCCAATGAGGAAATATTGTCAGGCAAATTCTTCGCTCTCCCTAAATCGCTTCAATGGACCAACTACAAGCAAGCCATCGAAGCTCACTATTGGCAGTATCTCTACAACAGCGTATTCGTTACCGTCGTCACGATGGTATGCGTTATCGTACTGGCGAGCATGGTGGCTTACGCCATTACGCGTTTCAAGTGGAAGCTCGGCCCTGTCGTCATGCTCATCTTCCTTATGGGTATGATGATTCCGGTCCAATCCACGTTGCTGCCGATCATGATGATCTTCAAGAACATCCCGGGATTGATGGGTACGCGCTGGTCGATCATTCTGCCTTACATCGCTTACCAGACGCCAATCGCCGTGTTCATCCTTAGCGGCTTTATGCGCACCATTCCGCTTGAGATCGAGGAATCGGCTCATATGGACGGCGCAAGCATCATGCGGACGTTCCGCAGCATCATCCTCCCGATTTCGGTTCCGCCGATCGTGACGGTATGTATTCTGACGTTCATCAACATCTGGAACGAGTACATCTTGGCTGCTACGTTCATCTCTTCCGCGAAGTACAAAACGCTTCCGTTCGGGGTTAACAGCTTCGTCAGCCAGTATTCGTCCAACTATGGCGCTATCGGCGCTTACCTGGTGCTCGGCGCACTGCCGGTCATCATCATGTACTTCGTTCTCTCGGAAAAAATTACGAAAGGCATGGTTGCGGGCGCTGTCAAAGGCTAACCGCGAACACCTTCTCGTCATACAACTCCTAACAAACCTTCAGGGCCCGCTGCCCCGGAGGTTTGTTGTATTTTCCCTCCCTCCCGGCATAACGTTCCTTATCGATAATTGTGGTATGATGGAATAAGTATTTATTATTTTGTATCATGCGGGGGCTTCCTTCATGTTTCGCATATCTCGCGGCTTTCGTTCATTCCGGAACCGGTTATTTATTCTGCTGATCATCAGCATGATTGGTCTGTTGTCGATCGTCACCTTCTTATACTACCAACGAGCAACGGATCAGTTGCACAATAAGGTGACCGAGATTGCGGAGAAGAACGTCCGGCAGACGATGCATGTCTACGACTTGCTGCTCGACAGCTATAACGGCTTGTCCAAATCGCTTATTACCAACGCCGAATTGCTTCGCATGATCGACAATCATACGGACAACCCTGCTTTAGCCATTATTAATGAACGAGCAATTACGAACATACTCGGCAACATGTTCTATTCCCGTTCCGACATCATCTCGATTCACGTCTTCACCAATTCCGGTACCGCTTACAGCTACGGCAATTATCCGAACGCCGTCGAACCTTATTTCACAAGCCGGGAATGGTACAACCGGATTCAGAAGTCGGACGGCGGCATCGTCTGGCTCGGCTTATTCAAGCATTCGCTGACGGACCAGACCATCGAGCAGCCGGTGTTCGCCTACGGCCGGTTAATGTACGATCTAATCGAGCACAAGCCGATTGGCATCCTGCTCGTTCAGATGAATGCGAATCAAGTCACATCGGCGCTCGTCAATATGCGTCTTGGACCGGACAGCGACGCCTTCATCTTGTCGCAGGACGGAAGAATGCTCGCATCCGACGATCCGGCCGAGGCGGCCAACGTCCCTTGGAACTTCCATGCGGACGACTCCGAACAACTGAGCACGTTCGAGACGACTTCTGCACATGTGGCAGCAATCGAAGCCGCCAATTCCGGCATCGATATCGGTATGACAAGCACGCCAACGAGCATGGATGCACTGGAGCTGCTGTTGTCTCTCCATGGAACAGTGCATGACAACGATATCGTCTTCGATCAGCGGCCGCAGGAGCTCGTCGTCGCTTCCATGGCGAACAAAATCGACTGGACCTTCATTAGCCGGACGCCGAACAGCAACTTGAACGTCGAGTTCAACCAGACGAAACATTACTTCGTACTCGTGCTTTCGATTCTGCTGCTCGTCTCGATTGCTATTGCCAGCTTCATCGCCCGTACCATTACGCTGCCGCTCAAGCGGCTCGTTCAGGAGATGCGGCAGGTCGAGAACGGAAACTTCCGCGGCTCGGTTCATACGAAATCGTCCTATGAGGAGATCGACATTCTGGTCGCCTCCTTCAACCACATGGTGTACCGGATGGACGATCTCATTACACGCGAGAAGGAATCGTCGGCGCGCGAGAAGCAGGCGCAGCTGCAGGCACTGCAATCGCAAGTCAATCCGCATTTTTTGTACAACACGCTCGACATGATTTATTGGATGCTGGACGAACAAGAGAACGACCGGCTGTCCCGGATCGTATTATCGTTATCGCATATGTTCCGCTACAGCAGCGACTGGAACGAGAGCTCCGATTCTACGCTTGGAGAAGAGCTGGCGCTGATCCGACATTATCTGACGATTATCGAAGCACGATTGGATGACCGTTTGACGGTCGACATCGAAGTAGAGCCCGAATTCATGGACGTTCAAATTCCGAAAATGACGCTGCAGCCGATCATCGAGAACGCCGTCAAGCACGGGCTTGAGCCTGCGCTCCGCCCTGGCCGTCTTCGTGTTTACGCAGAAGCGGAAGGTCAGCGGCTCCATATTACGATTGCCGACAACGGCGTCGGCATCGAGCCGCATGCGCTGGCGCAGCTGCAATTGGCGCTCGGACAGCACCCGGATGGCACGGATCCGAACTCGCCGCATGTCATCGCAAGCACGAAGCGCAAAGGGATCGGCATCGCGAACGTTCATCACCGGCTCGCTCTGATGCACGGCGAATCCTACGGATTAACCGTGCATAGCGAGCAAGGCGCAGGTACGACCATTCGAGTTACGCTTCCGCTTCCGCCCCGCTCCGTCATAGAACGGCAGCCGGACTAGCCTTTTAAGAAAGGAGAATATGACGGCAATGAACATTCTGATCGTAGATGACGAGACCATTATAAGAAGCGGCATCAAACGAACGATTCAGAACCGGTATCCCGACTATCGGATCTGGCTTGCCGCTTCGGCGGATGAGGCGGTCAAACGGCTGCGCAGCGAATCGATCGACCTCGTGCTGAGCGATATTATGATGCCTGGCATGTCCGGGCTCGAACTGATGAAAGCGGCCAAGCCGCAGCACCCGCATGTCCGTTGGGTGTTCATCTCGGCGAAGTCCGAATTCTCATTCGCGCAGGAGGCGCTACGTCTCGGTGCGCGCGACTATTTGGTCAAGCCGATCGGCAAGGAGCGCGTCATCGAGCTGATCGACCAGCTGCGGGACGAGCTTCATAAGGAATCCGAGCAGTCGAGAGACACCCGGCAGCTCGACGTGAACTTAAAGTATTTGCGGGAGGCCGTGTTCCAACGCTGGGCTGCCGGTCTCGACATCGGCAACTTCGATATGCAACCGCTGATGGAAGCTTATCCTTCCTTCCACCTCGTCATGGTGAAGATGGACGCTGACCGGCCGGTGCATCTCGAACATTTTATTATCGACAATGTACTTTCTGAACTAATCGAGCGTTACGGCAGCGGCTTCGTCATCAGCTACGATTCGCAAAGCCTGCTCGGCCTTGTGTCCGTACCGGACGATTCGCTTACGCTGTTAATCGGCGAGCTTCGAACTCATCTCCGGCAATATCTGAAGGTCCCGTTCCAGGTCATGAACTCGGGATTAATCGAACAGTTCCAACTGGTGCCCGCCGAGATCCGGCGGCTCCGCCAAGCATCGGATTCGCAAGTGTACGAGCAGGACGAGCGGGGGAGCGACCGCGCGATCGAGACGGCGATCCAATATATCAAATCGCACTTCCGCGAAGACTTGTCGCTCGAGAAAGTGGCATCCGTCGTCTTCTTGAACCCGGTCTACTTCAGCCAGCTGTTCAAGCAGAAGACTGGCCAAGGGTACAAAGACTTCGTCATCCAGCTGCGGCTGGAGCAGGCGAAGCGGCTGCTCCACAATCCGAGCTTGAAGCTGGCGGAAGTTGCGGAGCGAATCGGTTATCAAGACATGCGCCACTTCACCCAAGTATTCCGCAAGCGGTTCAACATTACGCCGACGGAGTACCGGACGCAGGAGATCGGACAAGGGGACTGACCCAGCAGGGATTTTGACGAAATTGAAAACAGCCTAGGCATGCGCGTGAAGCGCGCCTAGGCTGTTTTCGTTTTGCTTCCGAAAGCGGTCAGGATTGCCTTTGTTGTTCATCTTGATTGAGCGATGGTAATAAATTGTATATATAGAAAATTAATTGAAACAAAGTCCATTCAGTATACGTCTGATATTGACAAACAGATGACATTAACGGCATCAATGCTAAATACCCATATTAATAAGGGGGTTACAGAGATATGACTATAAAAGGAAGACGCACTGTCATTATTATAGCTGTTGTTATAGTTCTTCTAATCATTTCCATACTGGTATCTAGACACATCTCCACTACAACCAGGAACTACTCTTCTCATCAAGTGTTCAATGTTACGAGCCATTATGATTATGCGGTCAGTGGCGATTTAAATGGCCTTGTAAGTTTTGCAGATTATATTGTTACAGGTCATTATGACAAGTTTCAAGAAAGCTGGAACATGGGTGAGGACTATTATAGTGATGTATATCAATTTGTCATCGATGAAGTCAATTATGGTGATGTAACCGGGACAATTTCTGTCGCTATTCCACATTATCAACAGCTTAGCAAACTTGTCGACGGCCAGTTGTATACAAGTAATATCGATCTCCCGAACTATACTCAGCCTTCCATTGGGCAAAAATATGTATTGTTCCTCAAAAAATATGAACCCAAAAACATCTTTACACCGGCAGCCGTTCCTTTTCAAATTGAAATTGATCCTTCAAGCGTAAGTAAATTGAAATACACAACGAAAATCTCAAATAAAGAAGTAAAAACGAAATCGGGCGATACCATTATTTTCTCAAGTGAAGCTGTAGATATCGCATCTATTGATAAAATATCCGGCTTGAGCGACCAAGATTTGAAACAACAGATTTCGAATGCAGTTAAATCTAAAAAGAGTAAGTAAAAGAAGTTTCCGGCCCCCCTGCTAGGCAGCAACATCGGGAAAGTATCAACCGATGATGTTTACTCTCCGCACGGGACACTTTTCCTGCTCCAGCCAAGTATAAAAGCATGACAAAAAAGCCCATCCTTTATAATGAACGGCCAACCTGCGGCTCATCGTATGCCGTATGGTTGTTAGGCCCTTCTTATCGGATGGGAGGTGAAATCAATGGCTAAAGATGTTCTGTGTGAAGTGAACTCCTGCAAATTCTGGGGATCCGGCAACAAGTGCAACGCATCGTCTATCTATGTTGTCAGCCGTACCAGCCAACCCCGTCAATCCGAAGAAACGGATTGCAAAACGTTCGAACCGAAAATTTAGTCTTATCGTTACTCGTCCCGAACCGACACACGCATAAGCATGTATTACGGGCAGCCTTTCCGAGAGGCTGCCCGCTCTTCGTTCTCGCCATCATTATATCCAAGAATGATAATTATTATCACCATGCCGTTAACAACTCGTCACTCTTCTTTAGTAGAATTTAGCCCGCTATTGCGTTAACGCGTTGCGGACAGCCAATATATATTTCGCCTGATCGAGCGGATTCACGCCCCGGCGAGTCCGCTGCGCCTGTACGTCGGGCGGACACTCCTGATACCCATGGAAGAACGTCGACAGCGCGCCCCGCCCTTTCGTCATTGCGCCAAGCCTTGCCGGAAAATCCAGCGAAGTCGCGACCGGCAGCAGTCCTTCCAGCTCCATCCGTCCATTGTGCAGCACTGGCGGATCGAATTCCCCTCTCATGACGATGAGATCGTTCATGACCTTGCCGCCGAATTCCTCCGGTACGGACAGACGGAATCGTACGATCGGCTCCAACAACTGCGTACCGACGTTGCTTAGCCCGTTCATAATGCCCATCGGCGTAGCGATGACAAAATCGAGCGGATGCGTATGCCACACATGATGCTCGCCTTCCAGGAGCGTCACCTTCAAGTCCGTCACTTCCCAGCCGCGAAGCCCTTGCTGCAGCGCCTCCGGCACGCGCCTTGCCACTTCGTTCTGATAGCTTTCCAGCAGCCGCTCCCGCCGTGCGATAGAACTGTAATGCAGCCCGCTCCCGCGCTCGGCCGGCTCGATTGCGAACCGAAGAATCGCCCAGCACGGCTTGGGCATCAAGTAAGCAACATAACCTTCACCGGCAGAGGATGGTGTTTCTTTATAAATAACCGATGGCGCGCCGAACGTCACGTCGAGACCGAACCGGGAACGAATGAGCTGCGACAGCACCTCGACCTGAATCGGCCCCATCACCTTCAGATGAAGCTCCCGCTCCTCCTGCAGCCATTGCAGATCGAGCAGCGGATCTTCGTCCGCAAGCTGCTGCAGCGCGGAGACGACTGCCGGATATGCGGCATCGCTTGGCCAATGCGCCTGCACGGTCAACAGCGGCACCGCCAGCACCGCCCCGCCTGGCACAAGCTCCGGCGTGCCGATAATATCGCCGATCCGAACGCTTCCCCAGCCATACACCGCCGCAATGTCACCGGCCGTCAGCAGCCCGACATCCTCCGATCGCCTGCTGTCCGCCGTACGAATCTGCGTCACCTTCTCGGCTATGTTCTGCGTTGCGTTCGTGACCGTATCGCGGTTCCGGACCGTTCCGCCGTACAGCCGGACATAGGCGACCCGGCCCATCGCCGGGTCGCGCTCCAGCTTGAACACGACGCCAGACACCGGACCGTTCGCGTCTCCGGCAGGCGCCGGCAGCAGCCCGACCATCGCATTCAGCAGCGGCTCAATGCCGATCCCTCTTGCTGACGCGCCGAACAACACCGGATACAGCTGCGCTTGCCGGGATGCCTGAGCGGCCGCGCGGATCAGCACGTCCGGCTTCAGCGCCCCCGTCTCCAAATACTGGGCGAGTAGCTCTTCATCCCGCTCGGCTACCGTCTCGGCCAGCATTGTCCAATACGGCTCCGGCCGCTCCACTCCGTCCGGCTCCAGCAAGCTAATCGAGCCGGCGAACGATTCCTCCGCCCCGTCAGGCGCCCCGACCGGCACCGCATCCGGCGTCAACAACCGGCGGATTTCGGATAGGACAGCTTGTGCGTCCGCGCCTACCCGGTCCATTTTGTTCACGTAGATCAAGGTTGGAATCCGCAGCTCCTGCAGCGCTTGCCAGATGATCTCGGTCTGGGCTTGTACACCTTCCGCTGCCGATACGATCAATACCGCGCCGTCCATAACGCGAAGCGAACGCTCGACCTCGGACAGGAAATCGACGTGCCCCGGCGTATCCACGACATTGATGCGGACGCCCTGCCAGTCGAACCGGGTTACGGCCGCACGAACGCTGATGCCGCGCTCACGCTCGACCTCGAGCGAGTCGGTCTGCGCCGTCCCTTCGTCCACGCTCCCAAGCGTCCGGATTCGGCCGCTTTGATACAACAGCCGCTCCGTCGTCGTCGTCTTGCCTGCATCGACATGAGCGAATATGCCGATATTGCGTATTCCTTCCGCAAGGCGCTGCCCCTGCGCTGCTGTATGCCTCTCCATGCCCCGCTTCATCCTCTCTGTATGCCTTGGCTGCGGCTCAGCTGCAGCCGATTATGCCCGCAATGATACCGTTTTCTCTATGGTACATCCGCAGGCGTCAGGCGTAAAGAAGCACAGCAAGCAAATAAGCGCCTTCCGGTTCGAGAACCGAAAGGCGCTTGCACAGCATGCGGAGACTTAACGGCGGCCGCTTCTGCCTCTGCTGTTTCTCATCATCAGGCCGCACTCGACGTCGCGCTCATACACAACATGCACATGCTTAGGCACCGGCACGCAATGGTGGCGGCGGATGACTTCTACAGCGTGAATGACCTCGTACTCTTGCGGATAATAATAGTCTTCATAGACCTGCACTGGATCCAGCATCACCGGATCGAGCTTGCCTTGACAATGTTTATGATGGTATTGAGACATTATCGTCTTCCTCCTTGATGTTGTAGTTGTAATATAATCTATGCGGGCAATAGGACGATGATTGGACTTCCCCCCAGCGGCGTTTGCCTTTCATCCATTCGTCCCAATGAACGGCCGCGCGAAACGGCCTCTCAAGCACCCTTTGCGGCAATGGCCTAACCTAGAAATAGTCGCTTGTTCCGTCTCCCGGCCTGCAGAATCCGCTCTCGGGACCCCTCCTGCAAACCGTTCCTTAGGCAAGCGCTATACCGGTGCGGTTGTCCTAAGCTCGGTCCTCAGAAGGAGCTTTGTTCCGACTAACGTGCGATGGTCCCGCCGGGCAGGTATGTCATAATGAAAGGAACGTTTATTTGCAATTACGGTCAAGGAAGGACAAGGATCGTTCATGAAAAACCAACCCTCTGCAGCCGGCAGAAGCCCGCTCCGCGGCTGGCGCCCTTTCTGGCGTCTTATTCGCGACACGAAGCCTTCCCGGTCCGCCATCGCCATTGCGCTGACGCTCAGTATTACCTCGACGCTAGCGGCATTGATTGTTCCGTTGTTCACCAAAAATGTAGTCGACGATTTCTCGCTGTCTTCTATCGGATTACCGCAAATCGGCTTGCTCGTTGCCGCTTTCATCGCGCAGGCTGCCACCGCGGCCGTCTCCACCTACATGCTCGCCCGCGTCGGGCAACAGATTGTCGCCGGACTGCGGGAGCGGCTGTGGCGCAAGCTGCTGGTGCTCCCGGTCTCCTATTACGATAACCACCAGACCGGCGAAACGGTCAGCCGGATGACGAACGACACCGGCGTCGTCAAAGGCCTCATAACCGAGCATATGACGGGCTTTGTAACCGGCATAATCAGCATCATCGGCTCTGTAGCAATCCTCATTGCGCTTGACTGGCGCATGACACTCGTCATGCTGACCGCTGTGCCGCTGCTCCTGCTGTTCATGGTTCCGCTCGGCCGGACCATGCATCAAGTATCGAAACGAATGCAGGACGAGACGGCGGCGCTGGCCGGCGTGCTCAGCCAGACGCTGGCCGAAATTCGTCTGGTCAAAGCGTCGAACGCGGAGGACCGGGAGTTCGACGGCGGAATGAACGGCATTCGCGCGATGCTGCGCCTTGGTCTGAAGGAAGGCAAAGTGCAAGCGCTTATCGGACCGCTTATCTCCCTCGTCCTCATGCTGATGCTCGTCATCATCATCGGCTACGGCGGCTTCCGTGTATCCTCCGGCGCACTGTCGGCTGGCGACTTGGTTGCCTTCATTCTCTATTTGTTCCAAATCATCATGCCGGCAAGCCAGATCGCCATGTTCTTCACCCAAATGCAGAAAGCAATCGGTGCAACCGAGCGGATTACGGAAACGCTGGCAGGACCGGAAGAAGACGTGCATACCGGAATCGAGCTGGTTGATGCCGATAAGCCGATTATCGCCGAGAACATTCATTTCGCGTATGAAGATGGCGCGGACGACGTTCTAAGCGGCGTCAGCTTCACGATTCCGCCCGGCAAAGTGACCGCGCTTGTCGGACCTAGCGGCGGCGGCAAGACAACCTTGTTCTCGATGATCGAACGGTTCTACACGCCGACCAGCGGCTCCATCCGGCTAGGAGAATCGCCGGTCGAATCGTTCTCCCTTCGCTCCTGGCGGTCGAAGATCGGCTATGTTCAGCAAGAAAGCACGCTCATGAGCGGATCGATCCGCGAGAACATCGCTTACGGCACCGAACGTGATCTTAGTGACGACGAGATCCAAGCAGCAGCGGAGATGGCTTACGCCGACCACTTTATTAACCAATTCCCTGAAGGCTATGATACGGAGGTCGGCGAGCGGGGCGTCAAGCTGTCGGGCGGCCAGCGCCAGCGGATCGGCATTGCACGGGCACTGCTGCGCGATCCGGCCATTCTGATGCTCGATGAAGCAACATCGAGTCTCGACAGTGAATCAGAGCATTACATTCAACAGGCGCTGCGCAATCTGATGACAGGACGTACGACGATTGTCATTGCGCATCGGCTGTCCACCGTTGCGGACGCCGATCAGTTGCTTTTTATCGAGAAAGGACGAATTACCGGTCAAGGCACGCATGCCGAGCTTATTGCCAGCCACCCGCTTTACCGCAAATTCGCTGAACAGCAGTTGCAAGCGCAGCTGCCTCCTGCTACCGTACAGCAATCAGGTTAACCTTAACCTGATGATACAAGCGAAGCCTATCCTAAGGATCGAATGTCCTTGGGGATAGGCTTTTTGTTATGCCGTAGCAGGCGGCAACCGGCCTGAATATGCTGTGAAATAGCAGTCATTCGGAATCCGGACAAGAACGGCGCATGCGGGTCCTAGAACCGCAAGACGGCTGCCGGAGGAAACAAGGAGAGAACCACCCATGACGCTGTGGGCAGAATTGGACCGGGACGGATTCGAGCAATTCGTATGGTGCCGCGACCGCGAGAGCGACCTGCAAGCTTTTATCGCGATACACAGCACGGCACGGGGACCTGCGTTAGGCGGCTGCCGCTTATGGCCGTATACGAACCAAGAGGATGCTGCCCGCGACGCTATGAGGCTAGCCAGGTCGATGACCTACAAAGCGGCTGCGGCCGGTCTTCCTTACGGGGGCGGCAAAGCAGTCGTCGTCGGCCGTCCCGGCGATGCTGGCAATGACCGCCGTTTCGAAGCGCTTGGGCGGTTCATCGAACGGCTGAACGGAAGCTATTTGACCGGGGTCGATGTTGGAACTACGCCGTACGAAATGGACGCGGTATTAAGGTCAACTGGTTATGTGACGGATACAACCGGTTCGATGGGCGGAAGCGGCGACTGGACGGCCGACATGACCGCGTATGGCGTTATTTCGGGTATGAAAGCTACCGCAAAGCTCGTATTCGGCAGCAGCAGACTGCAGGGGCGTACTATTGCTGTGCAAGGACTGGGCAAGGTGGGCTGGGCATTATGCCGCTACTTGCACCGGGAAGGCGCGCGGCTGATCGTATCCGATCTGAACGTCCGTCTGGTCGAACGTGCCGTCGCAGAGTATCGGGCTATGCCAATCGCCGCTGACCGGATATACGAAGTGTCTTGCGATATCTTCTCTCCTTGTGCAATGGGCGGCATATTGAACGAGACTACGATCCGCTTGCTGCAATGCCGAATCATAGCAGGCTCGGCTAACAATCAGCTCGCTGCGCCGGAGCATGCCGAGCAGCTTTGGCAGCGGGGAATTATGTACGCACCGGACTTTGTCATTAATGCCGGCGGAATTATCGCTACAGCAGCCGAGCTGGAAGGCGACGGGCCGTTCCGCACGCGAAGCCGCGTCCGCCGCATTGCCGGAACGCTCGCCGAAACCTATGCAGAGGCCGAAGCCGCTGATGTAACGCCTGCCGAAGCCGCTGACCGGCTCGCGGAGCGAATGCTGCGAACGGAAGCTGACCCGCCCGGCACCAATGACAGCAGAGGAACGCGCAGAGTATAGCAGGAAGCCTATTTTCCGCCGGCGTATGAACTCCCCTTGAGCAACAAGAAGAGAGACGCATCCGCATGATGCGGGCGTCTCTCTTCTTGTTGCTCCTGCAAGCTATTCGTTCGACATGACGAAATCGCCCGAATCGGTAACGACGGTGATGAGCGGAGCACCGTTGCCGTACACTTCCTTAATCGAATCGCCGTTGTCGGCTGTGTCACCATTCCACTTTACTACGCCGTCGCCGCTGTCGGCTTCGAACTTCACCGTTGCATGATCCGGCTTCTTCTCCACATTGAACGTCACATCGCCGCTGTCGGACTTCACGTCAGCCGACCAGAGCAGTTGAGGAGCCTTCCATGCGAAGTCGCCAGAGTCACTGCGTGCGATGATGTCGCCTTCCGTATCTTCAAGCACAAGATCGCCGCTGTCCGAGTTCATATGGATCGACTTCGACTTCATCTGCGAGGCCGTGATGTCTCCCGAGTCGGAATCCAGCTTCATCTCGCCGAAAGCTAATCCGCGAAGCTCGATGTTGCCGCTGTCCGTCTCCGCTTTGATCGATTCGTATGCCGCAGAAGGCACCTCAATCGTCACCTTAAGGCTATAAAAATTAAAGCCGACCGTCATGCCCCAATCCGGCGCTTTGACGCGCAGCGTACCGTCCGCCACTCCGAAATCAAGCTTCTTCCGTTCACTGTTCTTCGCGCTGACCTTCCCTTCTACCCGAATGACAATATCGCTCTGCGTCCCTTCGACGACTCGTACATCCTCGCTGTCCAGCTCGATGGACAACCGTTTGACGCCATCAGCGGAAACCCGATACTGTTCGTTCACATCGGCCCGCGAAACCCAATCGCTCCGCCAGTGACTCCATGGAGAAAATAAGCCTGCCACTCCGATCGCGATAAGAATAAGCCCGATTCCAATCCATTTGCGCATGGTTACACCCCTTCAATTCTTATCTATACAGCCAAACAACACTACCTCTCTGATTCATGCCGTCCGCGCGTTTAGACCCTTCCGTTAAGTCGACCCGCCGCTTGCTGCAGCGTATTAAACCGACCGGCTGCTGCCTTCGCGCAGCAGTCTCCGGTTCGCTTGCAAGTACTTTGCCGTGCCGCGTACGAATCCTTTGGTCAGAGCCCGGGCAGCGATAAACACAATAATGCCAAGACCGACCAGAATAAAAGCGAACGCGAACCCTGTTAACCCCTTATATTGTCCTCCGAACGCCCCCTGCCCAGCAGCGTACAACGCCCCCGCGAACAAAGCGACGACAACGGCCCATATGGCAATGAGCACAGCGGATACCGCAATAAACGGCGCCAGCACGAACAATAGATTGAATAGTCCAAGACTCGTACCAACCAGCATCGCCTTCACAAGGTGAACGGGGTTCCCGTTCGTCTTCACAAGCTCGAACCGGTTGTTCAGCTTCAACTCCTTCGCTATGACGCGCGGATCGCCGAGCTCTCTGCATATTTCCTCTTCGGGCTGCCCATTCTCGATTCCGATGCGGAAGTGCTCGGCATAATCCGCCAGCCACTCCCGGCGAAGCGGCTCCGGCACCTCCCGCAGCTCCTGCTCCATGATCATCAAATATTGACGGCTCGTACTCATCGCTGACCCTCCTCAATCCACTCATTGACCGCTGCCGTAAACGTGCGCCATTCCTCCGTCAGCATCTCCAGCTTCATCCTTCCTTCCAAGGACAACCGATAATATTTGCGAGGCGGACCGCCAGGCGATTCCTGCAAATAGGTCGTGAAGTATCCTTCCTGTGTGAGCCTATTCAAAATCGGATATACGCTGCCAACCGCAATATCGAACTTGCCTGAAATGATGACTGCCAGCTCATAACCGTACCGGTCCTCCTGCGCAGTCATCGCTAGTACGCACAGATCGAGTACGCCTTTCTTGAACTGAACATTCAATCCCATCACCACCTATTCAACATGAGGTACTATTCTTCAATAAATAATAGATGTTGGAATCATTATACAGCCAGCTATTCTTCATTGCAATATAGTAAGTAAAAAAGAATACATTTTCCCACATATGTCCTGCCTTTACAGAAGCACCTTCCTAGCAAAAACAAAAAAAACCGAGCGCTTGCCCGATGGCGCTCGGCTAAGTCCAGTCATATTGTAGAATAGAATAGGACAACACTATACAATTGCATTTCGCATAAGGAGAGATCAGCATGAAACTGCGTGAAGCTGCCATTGAAGACGCGCTCCCCGTTACCCGGCTCATCTACGAAGCGATCCACGATATCGCTTACCAACTGACCGGAGAGACGACGAAAGAACAGGCGATAGCGGCGCTTGCCGAGCTGTTCCGCATGCCCGGCAACCGCTTCAGCGCCAAGCAAGTTGTTGTGGCCGAAGAAGATAACCGCATTGCCGGCATGATTCTGTGTTATCACGGGAGCGAAGCGGACAGGCTGGATGCGCCGATCGCAGAGCGTCTGCGGCAGCGGACCGGGAATCCGTCCCCTGTCATCGATCAAGAAGCCGATGAGGATGAATATTACATCGACTCCATTGCCGTGTTCCCGGAATTTCGCGGCCGGGGCATTGCGAAAGCACTGCTTCAAGCTGCCGAGGAAGCTGCAGCGGCCCTCGGATGGGACCGAATCGCCCTGAACGTCGAATACGGCAACGACCGCGCGGCGAGCCTTTATCGTTCAGCCGGCTACACGCCGGACAAAACCATTACTATTAACGGCTCATCTTTCTACCATATGGTGAAGCCCATTCCGTTGTCCTAACGGTGCCTCTCGCACCATCCTGCTATTGTCCGTTCCATACAGGCAGCGTGATGTAGACGGTCGTTCCCTGACCGAGTACGCTCTCGTAACGGATCGAGCCTTTATGCTCTTCGATTATGTTGAAGCTGACCATTAATCCGAGCCCTGTGCCATGCTCCTTCGTCGTGAAGAAGGGCTCTTTAATCTTAGCCAGACGATCGCTCGGTATGCCCCCGCCTTGATCGGCGAAGCTAATCTGCAGCCCGCCGTCCGCTGCGGCTGCATTCAATTCAAGCAAGCCCCCGCTGGGCATCGCTTCGATCGCATTTTTCATCATGTTGACGAATACCTGCTTGATCTGATTCCGCTCGCAGAAGACAAGCGGCAATCCGGACGGCAAGTGCGCCTTCACCTGCACGTTATGAAGCAGCGCCTGCGATCCGAACAGCTCTGCAACCTCAGCTAAGATGGAACCAATATCATTCGGCTTGAGCATTAGCGCTTGCGGCTTCGCAAGCACCAACAGCTCGCCCAATATGAGCTCAATCCGGTTGAACTCGGTTTGCATAATTTCAAAGTAGCGCTCACGGTTATGCTCCGGCGCATGCCGCAGCAGCTTCGCGAACCCTTTGAGCGCGGTCAGCGGATTACGAATCTCGTGAGCGATGCCAGCGGCAAGCTGGCCCGCGGCGGACAGCTTCTCCGATTGGCGAAGCCGCTCTTCGGACTGCTTCTGCTCCGTAATGTTATGAACGGTTCCGAAAACTCGAATCGGCAGCCCCTGACTATTGCATACCGTTTGCGAAATCGCATGCATCGTTCGAATGCTGCCGTCTTCGGACTTCACGATGCGAAACATCAGATCCATCTTATTGCCGCTTAGCGCTCCCGCAATTGCATTTTCCACCTGGGAGCGGTCTTCCGGATGAACGATTTCCATTAATTGTTGGATCGTTTGTTTCGGTGAATGGTATTCGCGCCTCAAGAGCTCATAAATCTCATCCGACCATATCCATTGATCATTCGCGATATCCCACTCAAAATACCCGAGCCCGGCAAGCTGCTGAGCCATCCGCAGGCTGTCGCGGCTACGGTGCAGCTCCGCCTCCGTCTGAAGATGCTCGGTCAGGTCGCAGTGAACGCCGAATATCGCATACGGCTCGCCATGCAAATCCATCCGCTCGCCATAGCTATGAATATGGCGAACGCTGCCGTCCGGGCGAATAACCCGGTAACGCAGATCGATCTCTTCCACCGTATGCAGCGATTCCAGTACCGGCATGACGCTCCCGACATCTTCCGGATGAATATGGGCAGAGAAGAACGGCATTGTTAGCGGGGTGCCCGGATGGAAGCCGAATATCCGGTAAGAATGATCCGACCACCGGACATTCCCTTCTGCTATATTGTACTCCCAGCTCCCGAACCGCCGCAGCCGCTGCGCTTGCAGCAGATGCTGCTCCGCTTTCTTCCGTTCCGTAATATCCCGCCATACGCCAACCAACCGTTCTTGTCCGTCCCTATCGTCCACGACCGATTGATAAGACAATTCGAACCAGATGAAGCGACCGTTGCGATGCCGAATTCGGCACGTCTGAATGCCGTACAAGGCAGAATACGGAGCGTTACCTCCCAGCTTTTCGCGGCATTCGGAGTGAAAATAGCTCCAGGCCACCGTGCCAAGCACTTCGTCCGGCCGGTAACCGAGCAGCCGCTCGATCGCAGGCGACACATATTGAAAAGTCCCATCCAGGCTCAAATAGGTTATGATATCGCCGGCATTCTCCGACAACATTTTGTACCGGTGCTCGCTTTCTTGAAGCTGTTTGTGCACATGATAAACCTCGGTAATATCGCGCACAATCGCATAAGCCCCGACTTGTTCCCCGCCCTCTGTCATCGGGAGCATCGTAACTTCCGTAATCAGCCTGACGCCGTCCTTACGAATGACCCTCATGATACAGTGGCCAGCCCGCCCCTGTATCACATCTTCGTAGCAGCCCGCTACAACCGGCGTATCTTCCGGATCGATGAAGAGCCAAGGCGAGAACAGCAGCACTTCCTCCGCTTTATAGCCCAGCAGCTCCAGCGCTGCTTGATTGGCGTTCGCAATCATTCCGTCAGGCGTGACGATGTAGACCGCATCCGGATGACGCTCGAACAGGGACCGGTAACGCCGTTCCATATCCGCATGCTTGGCACGCTGCGTCACGTCCCGAAAAATGACAGCTAAACCGTTTTCGCTCGGAATCGACTTGAACTCGTAGTAAATATCCGTATGTGCGAAATAACTTTCGTACACGACCAACTGCTGGCTTTCCTTCGCTTCCGCATGCTTTTCTGTAAAATAGGGCGTCTTCGCCATCGGAAACTCTTCCCACAGCGACTTTCCGACGAGCTCCCGAGGATCCCGGAACAACAAAAAACCCGCTTGCGGGTTCACGTAGATAAACTTATCTTCTTCATCTAGCATAAAAAAGCCCTCTGACGAGTGCTCCATAACACTTATTAACTGCAACCGGTTTATGTCCATCTCATCCGTATCCGTCGTCACCCGATAAACCAACCCTTTCGACTTCACATGAAATCTGCTGAAATACCGTTGCCTTCATTATTACCTATGCGATTCGGATAGTAAAGATAGTTTCATAAATCCAGTTCCATTACAAATAATCAAAGGGTAAAATGTATTCATTTTCCATATGCGTGTGACATAAAGTTTATACATGCAGTAGAAGTTAGCGGTTGGACCGCAACCGGATAGTCATATGCACATTGTTGGCTTGCGGCGCAACTACGGACAAGCCAATTTCGTCTTTAATGATACGATATTGTTGCCCTAAGGATTCGATCGGGGAGGCTGATGAGGATGACAACAAGAAGAAGACCGGCAGGCAAATGGGTGCCGGCCGCGCTGATGGCGCTGATGCTGGCTTTCATGCTCGGAGTAATTGGCGGTTGTACAGGAGGAAGCAAGCAGCAAGAGAAGCCGGTTGTGACAGAAAATGCAGGCGGCGGCGCGACGACGCCCGATACGCCGGTCGACAGCGGCAACAACGGCGGCTCCTCGCCTGTTAAGCCGGTCGACAGCGGCAACGGCGGCGGCTCCTCGCCCGATACGCCGGTCGACAATGGCAACGACGGCAGCAACTCGCCCGATACGCCGGTCGACAACGGCAACAACGGCGGCTCCACTCCTGTTAAGCCGGTCGACAGCGGCAACGGCGGGGGCGGCGGCTCGAAGGAACCTGTTGTTGTTGCGGAGAACAAGGCCTTCCGGGTGTTCGAGCCTGCGGAAGACGCGGTCGTCGGCACGACCTTCACCGTGCGGGGAGAAGCACGGGTATTCGAAGCCTCATTCAGCTACTCGTTCGAAGACGGACACAATGTATTAGCCGAAGGCCACGTGACAGCGGATATGGGCGCCCCGGAATGGGGCAAGTTCGAATTTACGGTCACGTTCGACGAAGCGACTAACCCATTCGGCATCCTGACCATTTATGAATCGAGCGCCAAAGACGGCAGTCCGGTCAACGTGCTGCAAATCGCAGTCAAGTTCAACAAAGACGCCATAAAGCCAATCGAAGAAATCGAATAGATGCGGGCGGCCTTCCCTTTACTTGATCTGGCCGATAGAGATGTTGATTTTGTAGTAGCCATAAGCCAAAATATCGTCGAGCAGCCGGCTCAGCGCATCGTGGTCCGGCACCTCGACTTTAAGAATAAAACAAGGCTCTCCGCTTACGCGGTGAGCTTCTTTTATTTCCTCCCGTCCTTGTATGAACGTCTGAAACTTCGTATGGGCATAGTCTTTCATCATGACCGTGACGAAGACGCACAATCCGTTGCCTAGCAGACGCTCGTTCACCTTGACGGTATACCGTTCGATAACTCCCAAATCCTCCATTCTGCGAATCCGGTTCGTCACCGCAGCTCCCGTCATATGGACGGCCTCTCCAATCTGCTTCAACTGCACCCGGGAATTGTCTTGCAGATGACGGATAATTTCCAGATCGATATGATCAAGCCCCGCGTTCATGTCCATTCCCCCTATTCCTTTAGCTGCAAAAGCGATACATACAATTCCTTTTATCCAGCTTATGTAAGCGTATCCTTATTCGGCATTATAATCGCTTACCTAGGATGACTACAATAACTGCATCGTCCAAGAGGATGGAAACTTGAGAAAAGGGGTTGTCGCAACCGCCGCTCAAAAAGGGAACAAACCAAATACGACTCGTTCTGGCCGGCAATGACCATTCCGAGTCGTACTGTAGTGAAAGAATTGTCGTTCTAAGCCGAACTAGCCCCAACTCGTTCTAGCTCCCCTGTGATGACTGGTCCTGCGGCTTGAGACTCGCCGCTGCCGGACCGCTTGTGCGCGTCGTCTCGTCCTGGTCCGTCTTCCAAGGCGGATCGTTGCTCCGCAATAGATCAGCCAGCTTGTAGAAGGCCAGCGGAATGACGACCAGCAGCAGCGCCGCATAGAACACTCTCCTTGACGGCAACCACGACAATAGTTTGTGCAGCGTCGACATGAATGGCATGTCCGTTATTCCTCCGATATGTTGATATTGCCGGTTCGATGAATATGCGCCTTCACCTGAACGTGTATGGGAACCTGCGAGAACAGATCATCTCCCCTCTCCCATTGCCCGCGATGCTTGCTCCACCAGCGGTGATGCTTCCTTGACATGTAATCCGCAAGTTCAATGACATCGCATCGGTACTGCTTCTGAAGCTTGACGATTGCGCTCTCTATCAGCTGCTTGATCGACTGACCCACGTACTCGTCCATCCGGTACAAGGTTTTCTCGCTTAACGTATCCGGAATTTGATAAGCCTCGTTCAATGAGCCCTGCACTTCTATATGATAATCAAAAGCTGGCAGCCCGTCCTTTCCGAACGAGACGCGCATGCGCCGCGTCATCCGCTGCACGATGAATACGCCGCGTCCCTCGTCCCCATACGGAAATTCGATATGCCCTCCCTTAATCGAGTCCCGCAAGAAATTAAGCCCTGCCGTCTCCCGCCCGTCGAGAAAACCGATCAGCCGGTTCGAGCGGCCGCTGAACACGGCCGTTCCGTTTAAGGTCGAGTAAGTACGGCTGCCGTTCGATACCGTCTGAATGCCGAAGCTTTTATTCTTCAACAAAGACTCCTGCACCTCGCCGATTCTCGTATGCGGCAGTATCCTTGAGCTGTTCGCCCCGTTGCTGGAGACAAGCTCCAGGTAAGCCGAAGGCAGACGCTCGCCCGGCGGCTGTGTGCTTAATATTTCCGATGCTTTATTGGGTGTGACCATTACTTTCGTTGATCGGCGCATCTGGCTGTCCCGCAGGAAATAATCAATCGCCTCCGCGAAATCGCCCGGTCTCCTCGCTACCGCTTCCGAGAATATAAGCACCTTCAGATGCTCGAAGAATGGCGCCCGGCTCATGCGCTGCGCGAGGTTGGCCTCCATCGTCGAGAACGTCGTCCCTTCCACAGTCAGATGGAAATACGCAGCCGTCGGCTGTGCGTTCGCGTTCTCTGCCTTCATCCCGCTCGGCGTCACGACTTGATACGTCACTTTATATTTCGCCTTCTTGTTCTGCTTCTTATTGCTCGCCGAATTCGTTTGTTCGCCGGACGGTGTGCTTCCCGACTCCTCTTCAGCGGAGGACTCATCGACCTCCTGAATGACTGCATCTACGCCGACGCCGACGATAAAGCCGCGCTGATCAATCTCTACCCGATCCCAGCAGCCGGATAAAGCAATGGAACTCGCGACGAACAAAAATGCAATTCGCCGCCTACTTCGTATCCGCATGGGCAGCTGTCCCCTTCTTGCGGCCGCTCAGCAACAGCAATCCGCATGGAATGAGAACGCCCGCGCCAACGGCCAAATAACTGATCATCGTCCCGAGCAAGTCGAACTGGGGCAGGTTATTCGGCGTCATGCAGATAATCATGGCCGCGGGTGCAAGGATGAGATGGCGCACTCTCTTGGTCATTCGTTTGAACAGAAACGCCATACATTCGCCCGCCAGATCGAAGCCCATCACGGCCGTATTATAGATGGTCATTATCCAGATCACGAAGAACAGCGATTCAAACCGCTCGAAGAAGTTGCCCGGGAATTGAATTTCCTTCGCCAGTTCCACGGTCGGATAAATGATGTTCATCGCGCCGACGTTCGAGAAAATGCCGATGGCAAGCTGGTAGATGATCAAGTCGATCACAACGGCAACCAAAATGCCTCCCACAACCGCTTTAGGCGCTTTCTCCGGCCTAGCCATGAACACGATGTAATACAATATGATCTCGAAGCCGAGCAGAGAGAATACGACTTCCTTCATTCCCTTGAGCAAGCCGGGTATGCCGGTTACGAAGAAAGGCTCCAGATTGCCGAATTCGAACCAGCGGTAGCCGAACACGACGACGACGACCACAATAGACAGCACCGCCGGCAGAAACATCACATTAAGCCGAAGCAGCCCTGACCGGCTTCCGGATACGCCGTATACAATCACCAAGAAGAACGCAAGGGCAATATACTCAACCGGAGTTCTGTCGAACAAATACTGCTTCGATATGTTCGCAATCGCTCTCGTCTCATAAGCCGAGAAACCCAAAAAGTACAGCATTTGAAAAAAAGCCAATAAACAGGCGAGCGGCCTGCTTATCAAGCTCGACGCATATTCCAGGAAAGGCTGGTTGCCTGCCTTAACCGCCGTCCTGGACACGAGCGCACCGAGCAGCATCGCGATTAAGCCTGCTCCGGCGATGCTCATCCATCCGTCGAAAGACTTAGTAGCCGATGCCAGTGTGCGAGGCAGTGTTAACACGCCGACCCCAATCAGCATCGAGGCGATCGTCATACTCATCTCCAGCGGCGTCACGGGCCGTTCACCGAAAGAAGCGGTTTTCACTTGTTCTTCTCCCCTTGATCGTCCGTATTGATCCGAACCTCGTCCATCGTCTCCAGAATAGCGGGCCGTTTGACCATGTTCATAACGGGAACGCGGATAATAAAGTCCCTCCAGTCCCCTAACCGCAATGGTGCAAGCGGTCCCGTATACGCCACCCCGAAGCTCTTCAGGTTCGCAAGATGAATGCAGTTCATAATGAGAGCCAGCACGATACCGTACAGCCCGAATATGGCAGCGGCAAGCATAATACCGAATCTCAGAAGCCGGATCGACACGGCAAAACCATAGGACGGAATGGCGAACGAGGCGATTGCCGTAACGGCCACGACGACGACCATGACCGGACTGACGATGCCGGCGGTTACCGCCGCCTCGCCTATTACAAGGCCGCCGACGACGCCGATCGTCTGACCGATGGGCTTCGGCAGCCGGATGCCGGCTTCCCGGAGCAGCTCCAGCGTCGTCTCCATCAGGAACGTCTCCACAACCGCGGGAAACGGAACCCCTTCCCTGGTGCCCGCAATCGAGAAAGCAAGCTTCGACGGCAGCAAGCCATGATGATACTCCAGCAACGCAATGTAGAGGCCCGGAAGGAATAAAGCAACGAATGCCGATATCACGCGCAAAATGCGGAGCACGCTGGAAAGAATCCAGTTCTGGTAATAGTCCTCCGGCGATTGAATGAATGACGACAGCATAATGGGCATAATCAACTGGAATGGCGTCCCGTCTATGAGCAAGGCGACCTTGCCCTGCATAATCGCGCCCGCCACTTTGTCAGGCCGCTCCGTATTCAGGATTTGCGGATAGGGCGACCAGTACCGGTCCGTAATCCATTGCTCGATATAGCCGGAGCCTTCCGGATCGTCGATATCAATCGTCGTTATCCTGCGCTTGACCTCCTCCACCAATTGCGGATTCACGACGCCGTTCAGGTACGCGACAATAACATCCTTCCTTCCCCTTCTGCCGATCCGGAACGATTCGAACCGCAGATTCACGTCTTTAACTCTGCGGCGGAGGAGCGCCGTATTCGTCCGAATATCCTCCGTGAATCCATCCCGCGGTCCTCGTATGATCGTTTCCGTCTGCGGCTCCTCGACAGCGCGGCTCTTCCAGCCCTTGCTGCCAAGCAGCAGCACTTCCTTCGCGCCTTCTACGAAGAGCGCTGTATCGCCTGTCAAGATGGATAGCAGGATGTCGTCCCAATCCGTAGAATACCGCGCATCCTGCACCGGAATTTTCCCTGCCTCGACAGGCATCCCATCTCCGCTCCCGTCGCCTTCCTCCGCCCCTTGCTCTGCCTCGTTCGATTTTGCGCCAGCAGAGTCAATACTTAGCCTCTCCTGCATGAGAGTCTGCAAGATTTGAACCTTAAGCTGCTTATCGACAAGACCGTCGATGCAGGCGACCGCCCCTTTCTGTCCTGCAGCCATGACAATCGATTTAATCAACAGGTCCTCAGGCGATTGGAGCTGGTCCTTCATATATTGAACGTTCTCCGCAAGGCTAGCCGCCGGAACGCGTCCCGTTTGTGAATTCGGCCCCTTTTCTGCCGGACTTTTATATTCCATAACTATAGGCACCTACTTCCGTCAGACCGCCGTCTTGTTGACTAAAGGTTTCCCTATAGAGGAATTTTTATGAAAATTTGCTCTGCAACCCACATATCTCCCCCGTTGCTGGAGAATCCTAGCGATGTTCCCAACAGGCCCCGTGCAGCATTTTGCAACATTCTGTCCGGCATTTTGCGTCTAACGGGTATGCATGTCAGAAGGAAGGGTGACCTTTATGAACATAAATCGAAGCGGCAACCGCTTGGACGGGAGATCCGGAAGTATCGCGGCAGCCTTGCTGCTGGCACTAATGCTTGCCGTCATTGCCGGCTGCGGCAGCCCGGACGACAGCCGCACCAGCTCAGCGGCTAGCGCCTCTGCAGATACGACCGCAGCCGCAGACAAAGAAACGGTTACGGCATCGCTTGCCAGCGAACCGCTGCGCAACCCGTATGAGGCCGCAGGTATTACCGATCCGACAGCCTTCAACCAAATGTTCGCGAAAGTACAGACCGCTATCGCCGCTGACGACCGGAAAGCGGTAGCTGCGCTAGCCCTGTATCCGATCCGGGTCAACTACTCGGAGGAGAAGTCCGAACAGGTCAACAACGCAGAGCAATTCATCGCCAAGTACGAGCAAATTATTACGCCGCCCGTGAAAGAGGCTCTCCGCCAGCAGAAGCCCGGCGAGCTGTTCGTCAACGCGAAGGGCGTAATGGCCGGAGCCGGCCAAATGTGGTTCGGTGCAACCGCATCGACTCCTCAGCGGTACGGGATTATCGCGGTCAATCCATAAACAAACAAGGACGCTGCAGGTCCAATCTGCGGCGTCCTTGTTTGTTTATTTTTGTAGGTTAACTAAGCGCTTGCGCCTGCCGGCTGCCCTTCTGCCGCCGTGCCATTCTTCACGAGAGCGTAATTCTCCCACTTACGCGACCGCCAGCGGAACCACATAATGAAGGTACGCATCCACTCGTCAGCCGCAACCGCCAGCCAAATACCCGGCAAGCCCATATCGAGCTGGAACACGAGCAAGTAACCGAGCGGCAGGCTCATGCCCACCATCGTCACCGTGCCGATCCAGAACGGATACTTGGCGTCGCCGGACGCGCGAAGCGAATTAACGAGCACGAGATTGCACATCCGCCCGGTCTCGAGCACAATCGTATACAGCATCAAATGGGCTCCAAGCTCCAATATATCGTCGTCATTCGTGAATAAGCCCATAAGCGGGTACCGGAAAGCAACAGCCAGAGCAATGCCGATCAGCGTAATGACGACAACGGAACGGATGCTGCGCCATACGCGGTTATAGGCCTCGTCCTGCCGGTTCGCTCCGATTAATCGGCCGACGATGATGGACGTGCCGATACCGCAGGAGTAGCCGAACAGGTAGATGAACCACGAAATATTTTGCACATATTGCCTTGCCGCTAATGCATGGTCGCCCAGGAACGTCGCATAGTACAGGAACACCATCTGGCACCCTTGGTACATAACCGATTCCATCGCGGCGGGCACGCCGATTTTTAATATTTTGCCGATATACTCCTTCGACAGCGTCAGATAGTATTGGAACATGATCCGCACTTTCATAATTCGGTACATGAGCCAGAAGAAGACGACGACCGCGAGCGCCCGGCTGATGACCGATGAAATGGCTGCTCCTTCGACGCCCATCTCCGGTGCGCCGAATTTACCGAAGATCAGCATATAGTTTCCGATAATATGAACGATGTTCATGCCGAGCGATACGAACATCGCTTCCTTCGTAAATCCGTGCACGCGAACGATTGCAGCAACCGCATTAATGACCGCTTGCAAGAACAGCGAGCTGCCGACGATCGCTATGTAGCTGACCGCGTAATCGAGCGTCTCCCCGTGAAGATTCATTCCTCTCATTAACGGCTCGTTCAGCAGGAAGAAGAATGCGCTGATGACGATGCCTACGCCCAAGCTGAGCGTGACGGACAGAGCGGAGATCCGGGCTGCGCCTTCGTAGCTCTTCGCTCCGATGTACTGCGCGACGACGATTGAAGCGCCGTTGCCGATAACCTCAAGAATGAGCATCGCGATCATGATGTATTGATTGGCCGTGCCGACACCCGATACAGCGTTGTCCGACAAGGCGCTGAGCATGAGCGTATCGGCAATCCCCATGAGCATAAATAATAGGATTTCCAGAAAAATAGGCCACGTCAGATGAAATAAGCTCATCTCCCGCGACGAATCACGGCTTGCTGCCGTTGCGTTCGACATGATGTATGGTCTCCTATCCGTTACTCTCTCTATTTGATTCTTCGGTATCGTATCACAGCCCCGTACGGAATGCATTATCGCTGCAACCGAATTTACGATAAAATAATAGGAAATAAACGAGAGGGGTGCGCCTATTGGAAACATCGAGCAGCGAGTATACGACAATCCCGCCGGACGAATACGCAGGCATGCTCATTCTCGACCGGATGAACGACCATTTGCGCGGGGCTAATGATCCGCTGCACGCTTTCGCACTGGACGAGCTGCTGTGCAGACGGACAGGCGAAGGCGGCCCTCCGGTCTGCCATATATGGCGGCATTCAGGCGCCTTCATCCTTGGTCAGCGCGATGCAAGACTGCCGCATGCGGCAGAGGCGTTACTTGCGCTGGAAGCGCAGCATTACAAGACGGCGGTGCGCAGCTCAGGCGGCGCAGCCGTTCCGCTTGACGACGGCGTCGTCAACGTCTCGCTTATTCTGCCGATGGCAAGCAGCGGCGCGGGAGCTCGGTTCAACCGGGACTTCGAACGAATGTACGAATTAATCGCTGAAGCGCTGGCCCCGGCCGGTGCCCGCGTAGACAAGGGAGAGGTCGAAGGCGCATATTGTCCCGGCGACTACGATCTCAGTATTGCCGGCCGCAAGTTTTGCGGCATCGCGCAGCGGCGGCAGGCTAAGGCGTTCATTATTCAAGCATTCATCGTCGCCGAAGGCTCTGGAAGCATGCGCGCGGCAGCCATCCGCGCTTTCTATGATCAAGCGGCGGCCGGCGCCGAACCAAGCACCGCCTATCCGCGCGTTGTGCCCGGAAGCACCGCCTCGCTTGAAGAACTGACCGCCATCGGACCCGGCGCAGCGGCGGCATTCGCCGAACGCATCAAGACGGTCGTTCGTTCGCGGCAGCAGCCGGATGCGCTCGCCGCTTCAGCCGCCCGCTTGCAGCTCCCGCAGCAGGACGAGCTGCAAGCGATGATCGAATCGCTGCGCAGCCGGTACTTGCGTTAGAGCAGCCAGCCTCTAGCTAACGCTACCAAGCGCGGCAGAAACAGCAATATCCTCCATCGCCCTCAAAAGGAGGATTATGTCGAAGAATGTCGAATAGACATTTATTCGATTTGTACGTGATTCATGTCTTCGCTGGACCGTTATCCGCATCCGACATGCTCATGCATATACGCACGAATACAGATTGGAGGGCATCTGTCATGTCGATTAAGGCAAAGCTGTCGCTAGCGATATCCGCCGTTGTAGCCGTCATTTTGACATTGAATGTCGTCATCTATTATGCCGCTGCCAATAATCATTTGCAGAAGACAGCCGAACAGAACCTGCTCCATATCGCCAACCAGATCCGTGTCTCGGTCGAATCATCCGAAGCGGCGCAGAGCCGGATCGAACAATCGCTCGCCGAGAAGCTTCGCGCGGCTGCAATAGCGGCCAAGAGCCAACTCGACCCCGACATTGCGAATATAAGCAGCGAACAGCTCGTGAAGCTAAGCCGAGAGCTGGACGTGAACGATATTTCGTTGTGGCGCCAGACGGACGACGACATCGTCATTGTGAAATCATCCAATCCGGAAGAGCTCGGCTTGAGCTCGAAATCAATGGATTACTTTTATGATGCTTTCCGGCAGTTGTTCGCCAATCGCAATACGACCGTACAAGAGGGACAGAGACTCGATCATTTCTGGTCGGGACCGATCAATTTCGCCAAATCGAACCCTTCTCACATCAACAAGTGGGGCTACTATTACGACGGAACGACGAATTATATGATCAACCCTTTCATTGATGCCAAGTCGCTGATCAGCTTCGACGAGCAGAACGGTACGGAAGCGGTCATTCGCCAGTTAAGGGCTGACTACCCTGAGCTTCTCGATATTACCGGCTTCGATCCCCGCTTCTTCGGGAAAGATCCGATTCTGAAGTTCAAGCAGGGCGAGCTCGTTCACAATCTCGACGTCCGGGCGATCATATTCGGGCAGTATACGCTGAAAGATGGAGCCGATGTCTCCCTGGTTGGACAGGCACTAGATTCTGGACAACCGGTCACAATGAAGACGACGGTAGAGGGCAAACACGTGCTCAAAGTGTTATACCCGGTCCAAGACGAACATCCCTACATTATCGGCGTTCAATTCGACATGGCCGTCATTGCTCATTCGCTCATCCGGCAAGTGTTCTTGCTCGCTGCCATTTCGCTTGGATTGCTGCTGCTGACGCTTGCGTTCAGCTACCGGCTGGCCGGCGCCCTCATGCGGCCGATGCAGCTCATCCTCCGCAAAGTGAACAATATGGCGAAGGGCGACTTCTCGACTCCTATCCCGCAGCACAGCAAGGACGAGCTCGGGCAGCTCGCCGCTGACGTCAACAACTTGGGGGCCAGCCTCATCCGGCATACCAGCGAGTTGGAGTCCGCGATGGAGGAGCTTCGATCGACCAAAGGGTATTTGGAATCGTTCATCGATCATACGTCCGACGCCATTCATGTCATCGATATGGACCGCAACGTCGTCCAGGGCAACCATGCATTCGAAAATATGTACGGCTGGTCCGTTCAAGAAGCGGCCGGGAAACCGCTCAACAATGTCCCCGCCGAGCGGATCCAAGAGAAGCAATTGTTTCTCGACGTCATCTCGCAAGGGGAGCCGATTTCGAACTTCGAGACGGAACGGTATACGAAAAGCGGTCAACTGATCGATGTCAGCATTACCGCTTCGCCGATTCACGACCAAGACGGCCGGATTATCGCCATCGCCTGCATCTCCCGCGATATTACGAGCCGCAAGAAGACGGAAGAACGACTTCTCCGTTCGGAGAAGCTGTCCGTCGTCGGCCAGCTGGCGGCAGGCGTTGCGCACGAAATCCGCAATCCTCTCACGACCCTTCGCGGCTTCATTCAGCTCGGCAGCAGCCGGGGCACGATCAATCCGGATCATATCAGCATCATGCTCGCCGAGCTCGACCGGATCAATATGATCGTCAGCGAATTTCTTATTCTGTCGAAGCCGCAGAAGATCCGGTACGTTCATGCCGATGTCAATCAAGTGATGAGGGATACGCTCGTGCTGCTGGAGTCAGAGGCAGCGGCGGGCGGCATCACGTTCGACGTAACCCTTGAGCCAGCCTTAGCGAACCTGTATTGCGAGCCGAACCAGCTCCGGCAGGTGTTCCTGAACCTCATTAAGAACGGCATCCAAGCCTCGCCAGGTGGCGTCAGTCTAAGCATCCGCATCAGCAACGGTCCGGATTCGGTCACCAGCACAACCGGCGCTATCCGCATCGAGATCGCGGACCAAGGCTGCGGCATTCCGCCCGCCGATCTTGCCCGTCTCGGAGAGCCTTTCTTCACCCGCAAGGCGGACGGCCACGGTCTTGGCTTAATGGTCTGTCAGCAGATCATCGCCCAGCACCAAGGCACGCTCCAATTCCAGAGCGCAGTCGGCCAAGGCACGCGCGCGGTAATCGTACTGCCGAACCGGAAGCGCGATAATGGCGACAACTTAAGCAAAGCCGTATAAACTACAGCAAAGCCCGGTCCTCTCCCTCTGAGAAGACCGGGCTTTGCTGTGTGCATTCATCAGCCGATTCGAACAGCCGATTCTGCTGCTCCAGCGCCTTGCTGAAGCTGGTACATATCGTAGTACTTCCCGCCTTGCGCCATCAGCTCGTCGTGGTTGCCGCGCTCGACGATACGGCCGCGGTCGAGGACGAGAATTTGATCTGCTTGGCGAATCGTCGACAGCCGGTGCGCGATGACGAACGTCGTGCGCCCCTTCTTCAGCACATCGAGCGCAGCTTGAATGATCGCCTCCGTTTCCGTATCGATGCTCGCCGTCGCCTCGTCGAGAATGAGGATCGCTGGATCGTAAGCAAGCGCCCGGGCGAAGGAGATCAGCTGGCGTTGGCCGGCGGACAGCGTCGCGCCTTTCTCTACGACCGGCTCATCAATGCCGCCAGGCAGCTGCATGAACATGTCGTAGGCGCCGACGTCGCGCAGCGCCTGTTCGATCCGCTCCCGGCTGATCGACGGATTGCCGAGGCTGACGTTCGAAGCGATCGTGCCTGTGAACAGGAACGGATCCTGCAGCACGATGCCCATATGCTGGCGGAGCAGCTGCTTCGGCACATCGCGTACATCCACGCCGTCGACTTTAATATTGCCCTTGCTGCGCTCGACGTCATAGAACCGGAACAACAGGTTCAGGATCGAGCTTTTGCCGGAGCCGGTATGCCCGACGAGCGCAACCGTCTCGCCCTGACGTGCGTGGAACGAAATGTTGCGCAGCACGTATTCCTCTTCCTTGTAGGCGAACGATACGTTATCGAACGTCACATCGCCTTTCGTACGCGGCTGCGTGCCGGTGACGACATCCGTCCCCTCTTCGTCCAGCAGTGCGAATACCCGGCCCGCCGATACGCGCGCCGTCTCCAGGTTCGACAGCTGGTTCACAATGCCGACGATCGGCTGGAACATCCGGTTCATGTAGTCGAAGAAGGCATACAGCACGCCGACCGTAATATAAGAACTGAGCGAGCCACCCCAGAATACCCACAGCACCGTCGCGAACAACACGTTGCGGATGACGTTGACCAAGTTATGCGACGTGAGCGCGTTCAAGCTCAGCAGCTTGTTCGCGTTGTTGAACAAATCCTTGTTCATCTCGTCGAATTCTTCCATCGTCTTGTTCTGGCGGCGGAACGCTTGGATGATCGGCATCCCTTGAATCGACTCGTTGATCATGCCGTTAATATCGCTCAGCTTGCTGCGGATCGCTTCGTTAATGCGTCCTGCGAACCGCCGGTACACGATGATCCAGACAATCAGAATCGGCACGAGCGGAAGCGCGATCAGCGCCAGCCGCGGATCAAGCAGGAATAGGCCGCCGTATATCGCCGTCATATATACAATGCCGGAGAAGAAGTTCGCAAGCACCGCTACGAACAGCTCCCGCACCGCCTCTGTATCGTTCGTAATACGGGAGACGACCTTGCCCGCCGGCAAGTTGTCGAAGTAATACACCGGCAGCCGCTGAATATGGGCGAATACGTCCTCCCGCATCTTCTGCACGATCCGGTTGGCGGCCGTCAGCAACAGCAGCCGCTGGCCGTACGTGAAACCTGCCGCTACGACGAGCAGTCCGAAATAAGCGCCCGCCATCTTCAGCACCCTTGGCAGTTCCGGCTTGTAGAACCGGTACAGCTCGCTCTTCGTCAGCTTCGCCGCCGGATAGCTCGCCTCTTCGCCAGTGCCGGACGCAATCGTCAGCTGTCCGTTCTCCACACGCCGAGTGCCCTCGGTCTGCTGCACGTCACCTGCGATAAAATAATAGTCCTTGCCCGATTGAAGCACACGGACCGTCGCTCCGCCCCGCTCGGCATCCGTCAACCGGTCTTCGCGCTTATAGCTCTTGCCGCCATAGACAGCTGCGCCGCTCGTGCCGGCCGGCACCTCCTGCCACCGCTTCTCGATGCTCAGTATGTTCTGGTCGATCATCCGCTGCGCGACAAGCGGACCGATCAGCTCTGCGCAGACGGCTAATGCAAGCAGGATGAGCGCCATAATGATGGGACGCTTATACAGCATCGCATAACGGAACAGCCTCTTCGCGGTCTGCGGCTTAGGTCCGCTGCGCCCCGGCTGCTCCAAGTTCGTCAATGTTGAAGTCAAAGTAAACACCTTCGTTTCCGTATCCTTAGTCAATCCGAACCGCCCCGCGGCCCGGAACGTTATTCATCGATTGTGCGAGACTCGCAGCGGTTAAGCTTCAGCGAGCGCTTCCAACTGCTGCCGTTCGTATTGTTCCTTATACCATCCGCCATGCGCGAGCAACTGCTCGTGCGTGCCTTCTTCCGCAATGCGTCCGTCCTCCATCACGATGATCCAGTCCGCATGCTGCACAGCCGACAGACGGTGCGTCGTAATAAGCGTGGTTTTGCCGGCGCGCTCCGTCCGAATGCCGTCAATAATCTCTGCTTCGGTACGAGCGTCGACTGCCGACAGTGCATCGTCCAGCATTAATATCTCCGGATTCGCAATAAGAGCCCGGGCAATGCTGACCCGCTGCTTCTGGCCGCCGGACAACGCCACGCCTTTCTCTCCGACGAGCGTTTCCAGACCGTCTGGCAGGAACGCGACATCCTTCGCGAACGAAGCGCGGGCAAGCGCACGCTGCAGATCATCCTCTGTCGCCTCTTCCAATCCGAACAGAATGTTCTCGCGAATCGTGCGGGAGAACAGAATCGGCTGCTGCGGCACATAGCCGACCCAGCCCAACATTTCATCGACTGCGATCCGTTCCAGCGGCGTATCGGACACGGTTATCGCGCCTTGGCCGAGCGGATATTCGCGGAGCAGCTGACGGAGTATCGTCGTCTTGCCGCTGCCGGTTCGGCCGACGATACCAAGCGTCTCGCCCCGCTTCAGCTTCATCGACATGTCTACAAGATTGTCGACCGCCGAAGACGGATAACGGAACGTCACATTGCGGAACTCAATGGAATCCGGCGTGCTCACCATATCGAGCGATTCGCCATCCGCCACGTCCGGCTTGTAAGACAAAGTCTCGGTTACGCGGTCGAGCGACGCATTCCCCCGCTGCATGACGTTGATCAGTTCGCCGATCGCGAACATCGGCCAGATGAGCATCCCAAGGAAAAAGTTGAACGAGACGAGATCGCCCAGCGTGATCTCACTGTGAAACACTAAGTATGCGCCATAGCATAACCCGATTAAGTAACTGAGTCCGATCAAAATTTTGTTCGTCGGTTCGAACATCGCATCGACGCGCGCCACCTCGATATTGCGGCCCAGCACTTCCTCCGTCTTCGCCTGGAACCGGCTCCGGTCCGCCTCTTCCTGCACATAAGCGCGGACGACGCGAATGCCGGCAACCGACTCCAGCACCTGGTCATTCAGTTCGCCGAACGCATCCTGCGCTTTCATGAACCGGTCGTGAATGCGGCTTCCGAAATATTTGAGCGCCAGTGCGAGCAGCGGCAGCGGCAGCAGCGCCGCCAGGGTCAACTTCCAGCTGATCAACACCGCCATCATGAACAAGAGAGTCAGCATCCACACTGTGGAATCGACTAGCGTCAATATACCGAACCCGGCCGTCGTCGAGACCGCCCCGAGATCGTTCGTTGCGCGCGCCATCAGGTCGCCCGTCCGGTTGCGCTCATAGAACGTCGGCGTCATGCGCAGAAAATGTCTCATCAGTCTCGTCCGAAGCAGCCGTTCCAGCACGATGGCCCCTCCGAACAGCTTATACATCCATACATAGGTCAAGACATAACAGACCGCCGTCAGTCCGAACCAGGTCCCGATCACGAGGTAGAACCTTTCGTCACCGATCCCTCCTTGCTGAATGCCGTCAATCGCATAGCCGAGCAGCCTAGGTGGTATAACCTCCAAGAAGCCGACAAGTGTAAGTAAAATGATGGCTACGGTGTACCGCTTCCGGTACTGCTTGAAAAACCATCCGAGCTTTTGCAATACAGTTAACATAGGAATAATTCCGTCCTTTCCTAGCCTATCCATCCGATCCGTATTATGCCCGAGAAACACACGAAGGCGCGCTGCCCCTAGCGGGCCGCACGCCTTCTCTCCGCCCGTTCAGAACATATGTTCGAGTTGAGCGGTGCAAAAAAGGCGCACGATTACGTAGCGTAACCATGCGCCGCAGTTGTCAGAAAGATTCCGGGTTAGCTGCGATCGGATGGATTACGCATCAATGTTCCAAGTCCTGTAAATCCAACGTTAGTAACAACATCGTTAATCATTGCGGTAATCCTCCTTTCGATTAATAAAATCCTTCTGCAACTTTACCATCGCAAGAAAATGGTGTCAATGGACGAAATAGCGTTTACGTCACATTTTTTAAAAAAGCTTGTCCTAAATCGCCGCAAAAAGAGACGACCACGCTCTACTTTACTGCAGATTCGGCCTTCTCCTTGCACTGAGCCTCGTCAGCAGCGGATTGACGACCTCGGACAGCACAAGCCCGATTGCGATCGCGCCAGACAGCATGAACGCTTTCGCGGCGAGCGGCAGCGATTCGTCGTACCGGTTCTCGACGACGCTGCGCATCGCATCGTAAGCGACGCCGCCCGGCACGAGCGGGATAATGCCCGCGACGCTGAAGATGATGACCGGCGTCCGGTACAGTCTGGCGAACAGCTGCGCGACGACGGTGACGAGCAGCGCGGCAGCCAGCGTCGCCGGAACGGCGTCTATGCGCTCCGCCAACTGCACGTAAAGGATCCAGCCGAGCATTCCGGACAGCCCGCATTGGATAAGCGAGCGCCTTGGCGCATGGAACAGGATGCCGAATGCAGCGGACGCGATAAAGCTCGCAGCGGCATGTCCCGCCCATGGCAGCGCCGGGTCTCGGTATACGGTCAACGGAACGCCGGACCCCACTGACAATACGAAGGCAATGCCCGTTCCAATCGCGAACGCGGTCAGGAACGCTTCCGCGCCCTTGGATAAGCCGGATACAAGATGGCCGGCGATAAGGTCGCGCACTGCGTTCGTCAGCAGCAGCCCCGGCACGAGCGGCATGACGGAGCCGATAATGATCCGGTCCAGGTCATGGCCGAAGCCGGTCTGCACGAGCAGAACCGACAGCGAGCCGACGACGACGGAAGCGACGAACTCGGCGAACAGCTTGACCGGCACAAGCCGGTGGAACCAGATAAGCGCCGCGAAACCGAGTCCTCCCGCCAGTACTGCAGGGATGATATCGGCTATCCGGCCTTGGAACATGAGGAGGAAACAGCCGCTTGCCAGCGCAGCTGCCGCGATCTGCAGCGAAGGCCGGTAAGCGGCTGTTTCCTCCTCAACTTGTTGCAGCAGACGGCACGCTTCATCGGGTGATAGCTCCCCCCTGCTGATCCGGCGGGAAATATCGTTGACGAGCGTCACCTTATTCAGATCGGTAGACCGCTCCAATATGCGGACAAGCCGTGTCGCAGGCGAAGCCCCGTCCACGGCGAATAGTATGCCTGTCGGCGTAACGAAGCTCTGCGAGTCCTGCATGCCGTATGCGGCTGCGATTCTCATCATCGTGTCTTCCACGCGGTACGTCTCGCCGCCGCTCTGCATCATGATTTTGCCTGCCAACAAGCACACTTCCGTCACCCGGTCCAACCTCTGCCGCTCTGACGCCTCCATACTGATCCCCCTGCCTGCATAATGCTTCCCTCGTCGTGAGGCCGCTCGCCCGCTTCTACTTCGCTTCCGCCTCTGCCGCAGTATCCAAGACGGCATCCCGTTCTACCCCGCCGCCTCGCAAGTAACGCCGTTCAATCCGCTTCATAATGATGAGCGACAGTGCGACGAACAACACAACATAGAGCAGCAGAGCAGGATTGCGGTAATAACGGCCGACGTCGTGACCGACCAGCGAAACGGAGAACACCATCACGACTTTGCCTGCCCCGACTGCAAGAAGGAACGAACGCAGCCGCATCTTGGCAATGGCCGCCGCCACGTTCACCACGACGAAAGGTCCGACCGGGAAAATGCTTAAAATAAACACGTAACTGAACGCATTGCGTCTCACCCACTGAAGCCCTCGCTGCACTTTGCGGCGCTGCGCATATTTCTCAAGCCATGGATGGCCCGCAACCCGTCTCACGATCAAGAAAGTAGCGAGGCAGCCCGCGACGAGGCCAATCCAGGAGTATAGAAAGCCGAGCCATAGGCCGTATACGGCCGCGTTCACCCCGACGATGACGAGCGTCGGAAGCGGCGGGACGAACGATTTCATAAACGTCAGCGCGACGCCAGGCAACGGGCCTAACGACCGGTAGCGGTCAAGCAGCTCCAGCAAATGCTGTTCATTCGACCAATAGTGTACGAGCTCCGATATTCCCATCCGGTCACCTCTCTTCCTGCAGCCGCTGTATCCGATTGTATCGTCCCTCACGGCATTACATTTTATGTAAAATTACACTCCGAGCCGCTGGCGTGCCGTTCATCCCTGCTGCAACCGCTTCGCACAGCGAAGGAAGGCGGCCCGCGTCTCTTCCTGCTGGCGCAGCAAGCGCTCCCGCGGCCAAGGGCCGCCGTCTCCTTCAAGATCGCTGGCGATTAGACGCAGCATCCATAGCGAGAATACAGCCGAGAACAAGCTGTACTCGCGCATGAACGCTTCCCGGTCCGCCGGAACGCTCCCTGCTTTCGCCTGTTCCCAATAGGCAGCCAACAGCCGCTCCCGCGCCTCATCCTCAATCGTCCGTGGAAACATCGGATGCGACATATCGAGTGCATGATACAAGTCCCAATAGGGACTGTTCCGGTGTACATGCTCCCAATCCAGCACTTTGAGTGTGCCGTCATCCGCCGTTCCGAAATTGCCGGCATGCAGATCGCCATGCGACAGCCGATAGACGATAACCGGCGGCTGCTGCTTCATCTGACCGTATACGCGAAGGACGAGATGCTCCGGCAATCCGAATACGAGCGGTTCAGAATATCCGTCCCCGCGAGCTTCACCAGCAGGTTCCGATGCATCCGCAACATTGGTACCAGGCCGGTTCGTTACTGAGGCTGCGGCTCCTGCAACTGCGGATCTATGCGCTCCAGCTTCCCTCTCCATAGCCCCTGCAGTCGGTCCGCCGCGCCAATTCCAGCCAAGCTCCGTCAGCAGATCGGCCACGATTTCCTCGTAATCCGGCTTCTGTCCGCGCTCGGAACCGAGCAGCACTCCTTCCGTCGGCACAGCATGCCACTGCGCCATATAGCCGATCAACTCGGCCATCGCTTGCTCGTTGAACGTATGGGTTACCACCCCCGCGTCCTCGAATACGAGCCACGCGAGTCTGCTTCCATCCGCGTCCGCCGTCTCGGCATAATCCAGCAGCGCCGGATACAGGTCCGGAAGCTTCGGCAGCACATCCGCATAAAGGCGCGCCTCCCGGGCGGCCTGTGCGAGATCAGGCGTTATTTTGCACACGACCGTTCTGTCCGGTCCGATCTGAACGCGTTCGACCCGGCAACCGTTTAATCCTGCGTACAGCAGCTCCCGCTCCATAACGGCCAGACCTTGGGCTATCTCATCCGCGCTTATGTATGCATTCGATTCTTTCTCGTTGCTCATTCCGCATCCGCACCTGTTCCTCTTCATGATGTCCCTATTGTAGCACAGCCGTTCCGGTTGAAAAGGCCGGATATCGCAGCGTTGCCTCGAGCCCGCGCCGCCAGCCGGCAGCACGAAGAAAGCCGTTCCCGGTTTCGGCAACGGCCTAACATTTATTTCGCGGTCTTGCGGCCGTACGCCCTGGCGAAAGCGAGCATGCGCGCATAGGCGGCGGGATCGAGCTTCTTAAGCGGATGAAACTGCGGATGGTTCGAGTTCACTTCCAGCACCCACAACTTGCCTTCCTGGTCGAATGCGAAATCGATTCCCATCTCCCGCATGCCGTTCTTCTGGCTGCTCAGTCTGCGCGCGATCCGCAGCGCCGTCTCTTGCAGCTGCCCGCTGAGCTCCAGGCTCTGCTCTTCTGCGCACGCTTTGGCGGTCCACAGCTGGTTCAGCGTCCATATTTGGCCGCCTTGATAAAAATTCGTCACGATCCGCTGCTTCTGCCCGACCTTAACCATATAGCCCGTGCAGGTCCAACTGCCTCCCGGCTTGCGCTGCACCATAGCCCGAATGTCATACGGCTGCTCGTCGATCCGGTCTATCGCAACAGCTTCTTGAATGATCATGCCGCATTTTCGTCTGTGGATGCTCCGGTATGCTTCGTCTAACGCCGCGAATTTCAGCTGCTTCTGCCGCTTGGCATGAACGGAATAGAGCGTGTAGCCTTCCTCCGTACGCTCAAGCTTGTGAATGCCGATCCCATGAGATCCGATATCCGGTTTAATATATAACGCAGCGAACCGCTCGCTCATGGTGCGCAAATGGTCCGCTGTCAGCGTAAGGGTCTCGGGAACGAGCGGCTTAAGCTCGGCATCCGCGCTTAAATAGCGGACCACCTTATGCTTTCCCCATATTGCAGCGCTCTTGTACGTCTTGGTGTACATCTATGCTCACCCCGTGCTACCATATGCGCCGCTGCAGCTGTCCGCCTGTGCGTTGAGCCGTCCTCCCTGCCTATTTCAACTGCTCATGCATCTCGTTCCTTCGTCCGTCCCTCTCAACCTTCCAATTCCAGATTCTCTTCCTCTGAGGAAGGAATTTATTTCCGGTCGTCGAATCAGCATTAACAATCAAAAGTGCCAACGTTATTTATCGTTCGACAACATCTGCTTTTAACCATTATCAGCCCCCTTAAGGAGAGAGTCCGATGACCACCCAACTGTCGTTTCGCGCGGACGGAACGTTCCGTATCGTTCAAATTACCGATCTTCATTGGCAAAATAACGATCCCGAAGATAGGCAAAGCCGCTTGCTTATGGACCGCATCATCGAAGAGGAACAGCCCGATCTCGTCGTCTTCACCGGCGACATGATTCATTGCGAACTTGCCCGGGACCGGAGAGCCGCCTTTCGGCAAGCCGTCGCAGCGGCAGCGGACCAGCGCCTTCCGTGGGCGTTCGTGTTCGGCAATCACGATGCCGAGGAAGGCATCACCCGCGAGGAAATGACCGCGCTCGCACGCGAGCTTCCGGGATGCGTCGTTCCGCCTGAGCAGGAGCCATGCGGAATCGGCAACTATACGCTGCCGATCGCCCGCCGCAACAGCCATGACAGAAGCAGAAGCAGCAGCAGCGCCGCCGCCGTTCTGTACCTGCTCGATTCCGGCAGCTACGCCCCGGCTTCGGTCGGCGCCGCTGCTTGGATCAAGCGCGAACAGATCGACTGGTACATCGGACAATCGCGCCGATACGAAGCGGCTAACGGCGGCAAGCCGCTGCCTGCGCTTGCTTTCTTCCACATTCCGCTGCCCGAATTTCAGGAGATGTGGGATTTCCGCACCTGCTATGGCTACAATTTCGAAGGCGTCGGCTGCTCCCGCATCAATTCCGGCATGTTCGCCGCCATGATCGAGCGGGGCGATATCGCTGGCGTGTTCGTCGGCCATGACCACGTGAACGACTATTGGGGCACTCATCACGGCATCCGGTTGTGCTACGGCCGGGCAACCGGATTCAACGCATACGGGCATGCCGACATGCCGCGCGGAGCAAGAGTCATCGAGCTGTTCGAGGACGGACGGCCTTTCCGCACATGGCTGCGGTTGGAGGACGGCCTACGCATGGATGCTCAGCCGGTTCACCATTCCGTATTCGAGGAAGTGTCCGTTCAAATACGGAAAAGGCTGGCGCGCTAGCCCATACCCGGTCCGGTCTAGCCCTTTTATGCAGCCCATGCCATGAAGCTGCATGTTTGGCTGACCGCCGGGCTGCAGCTTTATATTCGTCCCATGCCTAACTCCCGTCGTTAATAATGATAACTATTATCATTATGATGAGTTATAAAATAACAACGTTACGTACGACTCAACATATCGAGCCGGTAATAAGGCAACTCGAGCATATACGGACAACCCAGGAGGCTAATGTCAGCAATGAACAAACAAAGCAAACTCAGCATCGTATTCATGAGCATCCTTATTCTCGCCATGTTCCTGTCGGCATGCAGCAGCAAAGACAAGGACGCCGAAAGCACAGACAACGCAGGCATGGCGAAGGAAGAGACGGCAGTCGCATTATCGCATCGTACTTGGAAGACCATCTGGCAGCGCTCGGCGTGAAACCGGCTGCGCAATGGTCCGTACCGAACGGCATTCAAGACTACCTGCAAGCAAGCGGTCTGGAAGGCGTGCCGACGGTCGGCTACGATCTGCCGATCGAGCAGGTGATGAGCTTCGCCCCGGATTTGATCATCGTGGCATCGGAATCCGAAGTCGCGAAGGACAAATACGATCAACTGACGAAAATCGCTCCAACCTACGTAATCGGCGATGCGGTTGCCCACGACTGGCGCGCAGCGTTCAAGCAAATCGGCGACCTGTTGGGCAAATCGGATGAGACAGCGAAAGCGCTGGAAGCTTACGAGGCGAAAGCTGCGGAGGCGAAAGCGAAGCTGGAGCAAGCGGCAAACGGCCAATCGGCAGCCGCGTTGTGGCTCGTAGGGAACACTTTCTACATCGTTGACGAGACGCGCGCAAGCGGCGAAGTGCTGTACAAGGACCTCGGGCTGAAGCAGCCGAACATTGTTGCGGAGCTGCCGGCTGACCAGAAGGCCAACTGGAACAAAATATCGCTCGAGAAGCTCGCTGAGCTTGATGCGGATCACATTTTCCTTATCAACAGCGACAAGGCAGCGGCTGACAGCGTATTGAACGATAACACGTGGAAGAACCTCCCTGCCGTGAAGGCTGGCCATCTGTACGAGCTGCCGGCATCGAGCAGTTGGCTGTACAGCGGCGCTATCGCCAACACGCAGACGATTGATGACGTTCTGAAAAACCTTGTGAAATAGACCGATATTATAAAGGGTCTGTTCCTCGCCATTCGGCTTGGAGCAGACCCTTTTGTTACTTTATATCTTATAATTAAACATCTCTTCTCACAAATACACCCCATGCGACAGCATGGAACAACAGAAGATAAATCAAATCCACCGTAATAGAAAACGAAAGGGTCATCCCGTCAAGTATGGGCTCATTATCACCAAAGTAGGGCGAGAGATCAGCATTAATCAGCCAGAAATATTTTGCAATGTTATTGCCCCCGAACATGAACAAAGCGTTTCCAATAAACGAACCGAATGTCAATGCAATCGATAATGCGGTTGCTGTCGCAGAGCTTCTGGAGACCGCTGACATCATAAAAGCTAAGGAAATTGCGATAAATGCAAATACGTAATTTAATAGATAACTGCTAAGCAATTCCGGACCGCGAATAGACCCCAAGGGCAATATGAAGTAACCAGATATAAATGAGGTTAGCAACAGTCCTACCATTAATGCAGCTGTTAATAAGCATATAGCAAAGAATTTCGCATACATAATTTTCGTACGGCTAACTGGTCGGATAAGCAGCATTCGGATCGTTCCAGTTGAAAATTCCGCAGCAACTATTCTACTTGCTTCGATAACCATAAAAAAGGTGATTAAGATATTAATATTCGTGTTTGCGATCAACATATCACCAAATCCCGTTTCACTACCTTCATAATCACCGAACAATGCACTCATAATGACAATACATAAGAGCACGAGACTGATCATCCAAAAAAACCGGCGACTATGTATTTTCATACATTCATTGGCGATAAGCATGACAAAACTCAATCGGATTCAACACCTTATCTTTAGAGTATTACTAATGATTCTTCCATAGCCTGATATATAGTACAAGCGCCGCTAATAGAAAAATAACAACGATCGGTATGATGCGTAACCTCGTTATCGGATTACGTTCTTCATCATTTGCAGGCGGTATATCCGGCTCAATATAAAGAAGAATAGAAAGAAACCATTTCATGACCAGCTTCATTCCGTTCAATATTCGCATAGTTTCCTCCGTTATCGAATAGGACAATTGGAATCACATTTACCGATCGGAACAACAAATCTTCTTCGAGCTATGTAATCATATATCGATTGGCCAACACCAATTTTACCTAAAATATATAGAAATATCCACATAGGAATTAACAAACGGTTTTTTTTGAAAATCTGTGCGAAGGTGTATATACCCTCATACATTTTGTTATTTGACAAGTTCAATCCTAACATTCGGGCCTCCGCTTTACTCGGATCGATACCATAGCGGGTTAGAATAGAAGGGTCTCTGAAAGAAACATATCTGACTAACCTATTCATATTGATTACATTTAGTTTTCTAACCGATTCCCGGCACAACGGGCAGCTTCCATCATAAAAAACTAAAAACTGCGAGGCTGTTGCCCTCTGATTGCGAATACGCAACAAATAGGACACTTTTGCTTTACGACATAGTCTCTTCGACTTCTGGACAATGGAAAAATATTCGTTATCCGATAGAAGCAAAAGATCCATCACGATCATGACAAGAGAAAAGGTGATAAGTCCCATCATTATGCCTATTCCTAAATGAAGGAGCACAACACAAGAGACGATTAGATACTTGGTCTTTTTATTAAATAACAGGAAAGGGAATGCTATCTTTATAAAAACGGAAAAGTAAGTGGCAAGTACAATCATGTAATCATTATGTATAATAAGGTTTCTAAGTGCCGGATTTGAAAAAAGATCGACTTGCATAATATAATACACGGCCGTTCCGTTTTCCCAATTTTCCCCCATTACTTGGTATAGACCCGATGTTAAATATAAAATGGCCAGTTGAATGATACAGCATAAGACCGCCAAATTGTGAAGTAGATTTCTGAATTGTATGACAACTGGATTGCGATGAATCAATTGCTTTTTGCGATGCGAGTCAATAGAGAAATGTGCCGTTACATTCGCAAACAATAAATAAAATAATACGATTCTTAATAAATTGTCTCCCCCGTCTGATAAGTACAAACTCTTCTCAATAAAGGAGTAAGTAAGGACAAAATGAATAATAGATGTAAATCGCCCTTTAAAACCAACTATATACAAAAGAGTGAAAACAATACCTAAATGATATATGATATCAAACAGGCCTAAGTTTAAGTCTAAATTATATAAAGATATGCTCGCAGTCTTGGTCTGATATCCGAAGTTACTCCATAAGTAGTAACGCTGCGAATAATGGATTAAGTAGTTATATAACAATATAAGACCAAATCCGATTCTTGCTAAACTTGCCCCCACAAAATAGCGAGGCAAGCATAAATCGGCTATGAATGATTGAAACGGTATTACTTTATGCCTCCTTATCGACCTCTCTATACCTAACATTCCGCTAACTCCTCCATTTGCTTCAGTAAATTGAGATTACGTTCGGATCGAATGGTTTCCACTCGAAGTCCAGATATGACAGCTTTTTCGTTACATTTTTATCATAACGCTTCGAGAATGGAACAACTTCTTCAATAACAAGCTTAGGATGGACCTCAATAATATTTCCACTAGGATATAGGTACTTAGCATAGGATGAAGTATAGCGATACAGATTCGCCAATCCTGCTTGCTGAATAGCCGACATATTTTTTGATATTTCCTCTGAGAGCTCTCCATTCTTATGGAGGTTCAGATAGGACTCACTAACCTCGTCGCTATGAAAGACATGCTGTATAATACCCTGCGGAATGCGTGCCATTCTGTTAAAGGGAGAAAAAAAGTTGGACTGGTTTCCATACACAAGCGGTGTTGTAATGTCGATCCATTCTGACGTAATTACATCCTCAGAATTGGAGGACTTCATTTTTACTTGCATATATAGGATTTGATTTTCTTTAATTGGAGTCGGGGCAAATAAATGCCAGTCTTGAGCGAATAAGAGGGATGAGTGCAATTGCAGAACTGGTTGCAGCCGTCTTGAAACAGGATTAAAGGGAACAACATTGAGCATTGTTAAAATAAAATGAATCACTATACCCATTATTAATGCGAAGGCACCAATATATATGATTGGGTGCGGCAAAGAGTCCGTTTTATAAGACTTTTTCATGGTTGATCACGTCCCCGAATAATGAAATACTAAATTCATAGATCCCCTGGTGCGATTGATTACGTACGAAATCCACAACCGCACCAGTTAGATCTATCCTAAATCTGTCGTAACAGATTAATCGAATACAACATCAATTTCAGAGTCTTTCGTTTTATTGCTATAGTTTATGATTCCGAATAATGCATCTGTTGCAGCGTCAGTCACTGCTTGCCGGTCAATTGCGCTTATTTGCTGATAAGCTGTCGTAGCAGACTTGTAACCTGCTGTTGCAGCACTTGTTACGTAGGAAGTTGCTTTCGTTGCAGCACTCGCTACGGCGCTACCTGCTTTAGTTGCTACGTTTGCCACGGCTTTTACTGCCGCGAGCGTTGGAATTCCTCTTGGTGCGACGGCAACCGCCGTATTAATTTGCCGGGTGTCTTTGAGTTTTGGAGGGGTTGCGTTGGCAGAGGCCAACACCGATCCTCCTGATAAAATAGAAAGAGCTAAAACTGCTGATACGACCATTTTCTTATTCACAAACTGTCCTCCCGAGCGATCATAATAATGGAGTCAAATGTGCGCACATCAACTTCGCTTTCCACATTACCTTAAAATGGAATTAGAATCCACTTAAAATTACATAAAATTTTGTATTTTTATATATATTTAGGAATATCTGATCTGCCCTCTCGATCTCTTGCCTCTAAAGTCACATCATCTTATATCCGCAACCAGCATATAAGAACCATATTTATGTGCTAAATGTGCTGACATAATGCAATTTTCCTGATAAACCGATGTTGACACCAAAAAAATAGCTCACTTCGCTTAACAAGACAGCGCAGTGAGCAACCTTTTACGTATCTATTATTTGATCCCGTTACTCCCCTTCCCGCTGCGCAAGACGCTGCTGGGCAAGACGTATCATTTCGCGTACCATGGAGCCGCCGATCGCGCCGCCTACTCGGCCCGCGTCCTCCGTCGACAAGTTGCCGTTGTCGCCTTCCTGCAGCGGGACACCGAGCGACTTCGCGACCTCGTATTTAACATCATCCGGACGGGCCGGATTAACCGCATAGCCTTCCTGCCGCATCACATCCGCCTTGAACATGTTCATACCTTGCCTCGCCTCCGGCACGAGCAGCCGGTTCCGGTTTCTTCTGCTCATCAGTTCCATGACACCTCCTCAAGCATTCGTTACGAGTACGTTGTCCCGTATGCCGAGAATTATGTGTGCGGCTTGTTGCCAATAAGAAAAGAGAGCCCAAGGTGCGCATAACTGCTCACTCCCTGTTCTCTCCCTAGATGATTACTTATCGGTTGGAATATCGCAAGATTCGTCCGTACATACACCAGCCGCTTCGCTGCCTACGTCAACGAGTTTAACCGGGTTCTCGTCATGCCACGCTTGTTCCAGCGCGTTCAAGAACACTTCCGTCGGCTGTGCGCCAGACACCGCGTACTTGCGGTTAATGACGTAGAAAGGTACGCCGCGTACTCCCAGTTGGCTTGCCTCTTGCTCCTCGTCTCGCACGTTGTCTGCGAACCGTCCGCTCGACAGCGCCTCCGCTGCTTCGTCCCGGTCAAGTCCCGCTTCCGCCGCAATGTCCAGCAGCGTCTCCCGGTCGCTCAGATGCTTCCCGTCGGTAAAATAACCTTTGAGCAGCAGCTCCGTCAGCTCGGTCCGCTTGCCGTGATGCGCGCCGAAATGAGACAGACGGTGCGCATCGAATGTATTCGTCAGCTTGATTTGATCGAATTGAAAGTCCAGCCCGGCTTCCGCCGCCGAACGGCCGACATTTTGGTTCATCTCGATCGCTTTGTCGCGCGTCATGCCGTACTTCGAAGACAGCATCTCGTGCACGTCATGCGGATATTCCTTCTGCGCATTCGGGTCCAGCTCGAAGCTCCGGTATTGAATGTCGATATGATCACGGTTCTCGAACTGAGCGACCGCCTCCTCTAGACGGCGTTTGCCGATATAGCAGAACGGGCAAGCAAAATCCGACCACACTTCGATTTGCATAATGTATACACTCCTATCTATGTGACGATCAGGCCATAAGCGGCCCGATATCCTTGTTATTACTGCGGCCAATCACTCAATGATCCTGCATTCAAGAGTAGCACAACGACCGCTAGAATGCACATGACCAAAGCCGGCGCCGACGCCTTGAACGGCTCCTTGGCACGGACGTGGACGAGCACGCCGCCAAGCATCGTCACGCCGAGCAGCAGACCGCCGAGCGCCGCCCAGCTGTCCTTCCAAATGCCGACGATCAACAAGGCCGCCGCAACCAGCTCGACCAGCCCCGTCACGACGCGGAACCATTGCGGCAAGCCCCACTTGTCGAAATTGTCGACATGCATCTTCACACCCGCAATTTTCATTATGCCAGCCATGACGAACATCAATCCGAGCAGTGCTTGAATAATGATCGATACGATATCCATTACCTAATCCCCCTTAAAATAATACTTGTTTTACTGCACTTATAAAAGGCACAGTATTATCTAAAATAAAAGCAGTCTCTTTCGTGACTGCAACCGCTTCAAGCACATTATAGAGGGTGGCACTTACTTTTGGCAAGCGGATATTTTTTCGTAATTATGATGTCGGTTGGGCTGTAAAATCAATCTTCCGCATCACATCGTCCATCGTGAACTGCCGGAGATATTCAATCGTATTGCGCTCCGCCTCGTTCATGATCGACTCCAGCGCCCGGTTCAACTGCTGGACGGCTGCGCCGCAATCGGTTCCTTCGTCCTCGAGCTGTTCCATTCCGCCGCAATCGTTCCTAACCGCCATATACACGTCAGCCAACGTAATATCTTCGCTCTGCTTGCGCAGCCAATAACCGCCGTCGCGCCCTTCCTTCACCTCGACCAGGCCAGCCTGCACCAGATTGACCAGGACGCGGCGAAGGAACGTCGCATGCGAATTGACTTGGCCTGCAATTGCCGCGCTGGACAGCACGCCTCCGCTCTGCGCCAGCCAGGCCAATGCATGAACTGCTATGCCGAACCGGGGAGGCCCCGGTATTCCGCGATTCGCCGTACTCATCCGTTCCACTCCTTCATCCGCACTTCCCGCAGCAGTCCCAACTGGCACTTACTGCAGGCCTTTTGGTTCCATTATATCGCCTGCCGCAGCGGAATAGCTACTTCTTGGCGTCTGCCTGCGATTGCCTGTCGAAATCAAGCACCGCATCCCAGCGCCACTGCTCGTAGTAGTTATCGCCGAGATCAATCCCGCGAATCCATAGACCTGGACGTTCCCCATTGATGCGAGACAATATTACGTCTGCCGTAACACGGTCCGATCCTACCCATGCGAGCCGATCCCGTGACAAGAGCGCCGGAGCATATTCGCCATAAACCGCAGGCTTGGCTGACTTAGCGGCTTCCGTCAACGGACGCTGTTCGCCCGTCGTCAGATCGATGGCATATAAGGCTGCATACGGCCGTTTCTCCGGTTCGTTCTCCCATTCGCTCTCCGCTGCGCGGGAGACAATCATCCGCTCGGATCCGTCCCATGTAAAGCCTTGGTCGACTTTCCCTTGCGGCGTATAGCTCTTCGGCTCGAACGAAGGAGCGGCGATTGTCCGCAGCTGCTTATTGTCGGTTGCCATTCGTCCCCCGCCCCCGATGTAAGCCAGCGTCTCGGCTTCCGGCGCCCATTCGAACCAATCCGGATTGTTGACCATCTCATCCACCTGGCGGAAAACGCGGCCGTCCGAAGATAAGATGCAGAGCGCGTTTCCGTCTGCCGACAACGATGCCGTCGGCGTCGCAAGGAAGGCGATCCACTTGCCGTCCGACGACCACCGGAACGGGCTTGTGCCGACTGCGAACAGTTGGTCCGAAGGCTTCGGCAGCGTATAGACCGTCTCGAACCTGCCCGGATCGCCCGCCGCTGACAGCGGAATGCGAAGCAGCTTGATCTGCGTCCAATTCATAAGGTCGCCGCCTTCGCCGGTCGGCTTCGCCTGCGTCGAGGCGAAGAAGCCGCTGCCGTCCGGCAACCACGAGAAGTTGCTGATCTCCTTCGCGGCCGAATGAGGCTTATCCGGGATTGAGCCTCGACCCAGCTTAACTGCCCGTCGTGAACAAAAGCGAGTTGGCTGGCAGCAGGCGACCACTCGAAATAGCCGTCAGCCAGACCGACTACGCGGTCGTTACGGCCGTCTGCTTCGATAATATGCAACTCGCGGCTATTATTTAGTTCTTTCGTATATGCAATAGAATGGTCGTCGGAAGACCATTTGGGATACCGGATTCGAATATTTGACTGCTGCGCTTCCGTCAACCGCTGTTCCGCCGAGCCGTTCTTGATCCACAATGCATTGCCGCGAACGAATACAGCCCGCAGGCCGTCCGCTGTGGTCTCTGACGAAGCGTCTTGCGGCTTCGCCGCCTCTGCTTCTAATTCTGCTTGGCCATTGGCAGATGCCGGCTTGGACGGTTCACCGCTTGTCGTAGAGCCTCGTGCAGCGTCCGCCGCGAACCACACGCATACCGCCAGTATTAGAAACAAGGCGGACAAACCCAATTTTGTTCTCATACTCGTTCTCTCCTTCTCTCAGTACCATCCCATTCTAATCTTCGCCTATACAGTGTCAGCCTTTTAGGTTGGAAATATGAACGTCTATTACCAGACGACTAGCTTCGACAGTTGGTTGCAACATCTGCAAACAATTGTCATGTTATTCCAAGTGTGATAGAGTATAGTCAGCAGGCTGTTTGAATTGAGTTACTTGAATCAAATATGGAGAGAAGGCTGTTTTCAGTGGAGGATACACCCAACGCCAGACAAACTAGCAACCCGCTCAAGGTAAAGGTTCCGGCTCAGGAAGGACAAGTATCGATGTCGTTCACGCGGGGCGGCGCACGCATGGGGGCGGGAAGAAAACCCGTCGGCGAGACGAGGAAAGTGTCAATCACCCTAACGCCTGAATTGTGGCAGGAGATCGACCGGCAATGCGAACAACAAGGCTGCTCCCGGTCCGAATGGCTAAGAGGAATGATAGAGGACGCTGTAGCCGCCTCTTCGAATGAGTTTACGGCGCCGCATCCGATACCTTCGCCACAGCAGCAGAAACAGCAACCGCCGGCTGCAGGACAGCGGTTCGGACAACAGCAGCAGCAGCAATAATAGCAAAAGCAGCGGCAGTAGCAATAACAGCAGTAGCAGCAATAGCAGCAATAGCAGCAGTAGAGACACTAGCATTCAATAGCGACAGCGGCAGTAGCATTTGTGCTGCTGCCCGGAGCCTATGGCCTTACTGTTTCAGCAGCAGGAATACTGGCCCTCTCAGCCGCTTTGCAAGGAAGTAGACTAATAGAGAAAAGTGGTGATCGAATCATGCTTGTTCGGCTAAACCAGTCCGCGCTCTGGCCTGCACTTCTTCATATCGGACGCGCCATTGCGGCGAAGCCTGTCATTCCGCTGCTGTCCGGCATCCATGTGCAGGCTGATAGCGATGGCCTGACGCTTACCGCATCCAACCACTCCATGATGCTGCGCTGCCGGCTCGATGGGGAACGAGCCGCAATCCTGCGCAGCGGCAGCATCGTCATTCCGGCCCGCTACTGGATGGAGATTGTCCGGCACACCGCCGCTAGCGATACCATCACGCTGGAAGTGTTAGAAGGCTGGCGGCTGCGAATGAGTGCCGGGAGAGCGGTTTACCATTTGAACGGGATGAATCCGGAAGGGTATCCCGTGATGAGCATGGAGCAATCCGATGAGACGGTCCAGCTCGCGCTGCCGAGCAGCAAGCTGCGGAAGGCCGTTCAACAAGTTGCTTTCGCCGCATCTTGCTCCGAGGCGAGGCCGATTTTAACGGGGGTTCTCTGTCAGCTAACGGGCGGGAAGCTCAGAATGACGTCAACGGACGGCATTCGCCTCGCCTCCCGTACGATTGCGTTGTCGCAGCACGAGGAGAAGGACACGGACAAGGTGTCTTGGCATCAAACACCTCCAACCAGACAGGAACCGAATGTGACGGAAACAACGGATGCAGATAGCACGCTGCCAGCTGGCCAGTCAGCCGCTTCCAGCTCTGATGCCATGGCGCATGTCATTATTCCGGCCAAACATCTGAGCGACTACGCCAAAGCCATGGGCGACGGGCACGGAACGACGGCGATTACGCTCAGCCCGCACCGCGTAATGATGGAGACGAACGGATTCGCTATGCAGTCTGTCGTACTGGAAGGGGTATACCCGCCAATAGACAAAATTGTATCTGCGCCCAACCCGTCACGCTCCATGGCCATGACGGTTATGACCCGCAGGCTGTTGCAGGCCTTGGAACGGACCGCGCTGTTATCAGGCGACGGAAGCGTCGTCCGGCTGCATAGCAGGCCCGATGGAGTGATGGCATTGAACGCCTATCATGCCGAGATCGGCGACGTACAAGAGGAAGTCGACGTCGCATCCTTGCACGGAGAGCCGATCAGCATCAGTTGCAACGCCCGATATATGGCCGATCTTATCGAAGCGGTCGAAAGCGAATACGTCGTGCTGCGGATGTCCGACCGCCAAAGCCCGATAATCGTCTCTCCCGAAGGCAGCGATTCTGCTCTCTATGCGCTCACTCCCATACGGACGCGTGATTAACTCATTCTCATTAAGGTCTGACCAATCACATCTGCGAGTGCAGCTTCGTGCACTCCTCCACCGGAAAACTCCATCCCCGTCGTTGTACAGACTACAATCAACACCCCAATGCCAGGCTTAGTCTCTGCTCCAAGCGAAGCAAATGACCGGCGACCGGCGGGTAATCGCACCAACCGCACTTCCGAACGACGTTATCTGCAACTGCTGCATGCCGGCGCTCACAAATACAGCCAGCCGCGCTCTGCGCGGCTGGCCATAATGCTCCTACTCCTACCTATCCTTGCGGTACTGCTCAGGCGTGGCACCGACCATTCGCTCGAACGCCCGGTAGAACTGGCTCGTGCTCGAGAAGCCGAGCCGGTAGCTGATTTCGGTCACCGTCGCCGCCGTCCGTCTCAGCTGCCGCTTCGCTTCCATAATCCGCAGCAGCAGCACATACTGGTACGGCGACCGGCCCACCGCCGACTTAAACGAGCGGATGAAGTGGTACCGGCTCTGCAGCGCAACCGCCGCCATCGTATCCACGCTCAATTGCTCCGTATAATGCGTGTGAACGTAGTCCAGCGCGCGGGCGATATGCGGATCGGCGCAAACCGGCATGCCCCTCCATACCGCCTCATCGTCCGTTGAGCCCCCGGCTCTGGCTCCGGTTCCTGCGCCAACCGCCGCCCCATTCCGTACAAGCTGTCCCGTTGGTTCAGCCAGCATCCCCTTGAGATCGCTCAGCACTTGCATCTCCGCTTCTTCTGCAGCCAGTGAATCGAACAGATTGAACTCTGCCGCTGCCGACATCCATCTGCGGAAATGGCCGGAAATGACCGACGGCTCGATCCGGCGCCTCATCGCTTCCTCGTCCTGCCGCCCGCCGACAATCGGCTGCAGCTGCTTATCCTTCACGATAACGATGATAACGCCCGACTGCTCGCTCATATGGAAGCTATGGCGGCCGCTCGGATGGAGCAGCATGCCTTCGCCGGGCGATAACGCCACTTGTTTGTTCTCATATGAAAAATGGCACGTTCCGTGCGTCGGTATGGTCAACTGATAGTCCGACTCATGCGAATGCGGAACGTTCTCGAATGTATTGATAATCCGATGCACTTCCAACTGCGGAAGCTTCAACTGTACTTGCATCGCCCTTCACCCCGCTACAGCCAGCTATTGTGAATATTGCTCGCGAACGCCGCAACAATCGCGACGACGCCAGCACACTCTTCCATTAGCATAGGAATAACTCTATCGCTTCTGAAAGGAATGATCGCCATGTCACGCAGCACCTCATTATCCGCAGCTGCGCCGCGCAATGCCGCAATGACGGTTCTGCTCGGCGTTAGCGCGGCCCATCTGCTCAACGATTTGATGCAGTCGGTCGTCCCGGCCGTGTTCCCGCTCTTTCAACAAAATTTGCATCTGAGCTTCGCACAGATCGGCTGGGTTGCTTTTACGCTTAACGCCACCGCATCCGTCCTTCAGCCGCTAATTGGATATTACACCGATCGGCGCCCGATGCCAATCCTTCTGCCAATCGGCATGCTGTTCACGCTGCTCGGCATGATCGGTCTGGCGCTGTCTCCTTCGCTCGCGATGTTGCTGCTGTCGGCTGCGCTGATCGGCGTCGGCTCCTCCGTGCTGCATCCGGAATCGTCCCGCGTCGCCCATCTCGCCTCCAGCGGCTCCAAGGGATTCGCACAATCGATCTTCCAAGTCGGCGGCAACACCGGACAAGCGATCGCTCCGCTGTTGGTCGCCTATATCATCAGCCCGATCGGCCAGCACGGCTTTCTCTGGTTTACACTATTTGCTGTTGCCGGCATCGCACTGCAGTACCGAATCAGCCGCTGGTACCGGGAGAACGTTCGCCCGCGAGGGACAGCGGGGCAGCGCTCCGGCACGGTTGTCCGAGGCCATTCGTTCAGCAAGCCGTACATCGCCTATGTATTGGGCATTCTCATTCTGATGCTCTTCTCGAAATTCGTATACTTGGCCTGCATGAGCGGCTATTATTCGTTCTACTTCATGGACAAATACAACCTGCCGCTCTCGAACGCCCAGCTTTGCCTGTTCGCACTGCAATTCGCTGGCATGGCCGGCACATTCCTCGGCGGACCGCTGTCCGACCGGTTCGGGCGGCAGCGCATCATCTGGTTCTCGATTCTTGGCACAGCACCGTTCTCGCTTCTTCTGCCGTACGCGAGTCCCGTCGGCGCCTTCCTGCTGTGCTTGGCGATCGGATTGATTCTTATGTCCGGCTTCTCCGTCATTATCGTCTATGCGCAGGAGCTGCTGCCTGGCCACGTCGGCACCGTAGCCGGCCTGTTCTTCGGCCTTTCCTTCGGGCTCGGCGGCCTTGGCTCCGTTGTCATCGGCTCCTTGATCGATGCGCACGGCGTCGAATATATGGTGAAACTGTGCGCCTTTTTACCGCTGCTCGGCCTGTTCGCCATTCTATTGCCGAAAGACTCGCGGATTATGGGCACTGCCGACAGCAGCACCACCAAATAGACCAAATAGGCGCTGACTGGCTCTTCGCAGCCGGCAGCGCCTGTGGCGGCGTCAGACGCCCCTACTCTCTCGATAATTAGAGGAATTCACCCATTTTGTTGCGTACAAAAAGACCCGCGAAGAGAGTGCGATAAACTACTCGCACCTGCTTGCGGGTCTTAGCTGTCACGAGATGCTGCCGGCGTCTCTTACTCTGCCGCTTCGGCGCTGCCATCGGTTACAGGCTGGCCGCTGCCAGCTGCAGGCTGATCGCCCTCTACAACAGGTTCTTGATGCGCTTCTACGAATTGGACCGCATTATAGACCATGACAGACGCTTCTTCGCGAGTGACGACTGCTTGCGGCTTGAAGTTTCCTTCCGCATCCAGCGCCGTCAGCTTATACAGCAATGCGCGCTGAACCGTGCCTTGGTACTCCGTCGTCAGATCGGCTTCGTCGGCGATGTTGATGTACATTTTGATCAGCGGATATTGTCCGGTCTTCTCCAGACCTTGAACCAGCCAATGAACGAATTGCTCGCGCTTCAGCGGCTGCTTCGGATCGATATCGGACGGAATGTCGAGACCGTTCGCCTTGGCAATGACGAAGTCGTCCGCGTACCAAGCCGAGTTGCTCACATGCTCGAAGTACCCCTCCGCCGTCGGAGCGGTATTAAAAGAAATGGCCGCAAGACTAAGCTGCATGCTGCGAACGATTAACGTTACGCCCTGTGCAGCGGTCAGCGACTCGCCCGGACGGAACTGTTCGGCTGTCACGCCGTGCACGATGCCATTCGATTGCAGCGTTTCGATCTGGGACTGCGCGGCGCTGCCGCCAATATCGTTGAACAGGCCCGCCGCGAACGCATTGCCCGCAAACGGAACGGCAATAGCCAAGGCCAGAGCGGCCGAAATCATTGTCTTCTTCATGATGCACTCTCCTAATCGTTGTAATAGAAGTTGTGTTGCTATCTACCAAACGTATGGAGTGCGATAAATGTTTCATCATTCCGCACAAGCCCTCGGACTGATTTAGCTGGCCGGCGCTTATGTATCTCTAATTCACCTTCACATCGAAAGGCGCCGCAATCACCTGTCCGTTGTATTGGAATTGCCCCCAAACCCGGTAAGTGCCGGCGGCGGGAAACTCCGTATGAAACATGACGTTCGAGCCCTGTCTCATATCGTCGGCAGCATGGACATGCACATACTGATTCGCCTTCGCATCCAGAATGACGCAGTGCCCCTTCGTCCCCAGATACGGCTCCAGTTGAACACTCTCTCCCGTCGCGGCATCCGAGATATTGTAATCGAGCATAACCATCTGTCCGGCCTTCAACGATTGCGCGTCCGGCATCATCGATAACGTAACCGTCAGCCCGCCGATCGTCTGCCGCAGCGTCCCGCCTAGTGCAAGCTCTGCGGCCGGGGGCTGCTCGCCCGCAACCTTCACCCACTGCTTCACGACGGTAACCGGTTTATCGTCCGGAACGAATTCCTCAATCAGCAGGTAATCGCCGCCGAACGGGAACCGCATCGCGACCTCGAATTGCCCGCTTCCTGCATAATCAGGATGAAGATGCTGAAAGGAGGACAAGTCCCGGCTCACGACGATCAGATGCATCAACTTCGTCATGTCTTCCGTGAATTGCTTCACCGGCATGCTTGCACGGTCCAGCACTTGAAGCATTAATGCGGTATCGGTCCCGCTGGCCAGCGGCCGGTCTTCCGCGATGCTCTTCACTTGTACCTGGTAGCCGTTGTCCGATACATTCGCCATCCCTTGCTGCTGCAGGTAATGAAGCACTCCGCGCGTTGGCGGGTCGATATCCACATTGCCGGCCGTTCCCGAGCAACCCGCCAGCAGAATTAGAAGTGCTGCCGCTGCTGCGGTCAGCCCCCGGAACAAGCTCTGTTTATTATTCATACTCTATCCCTCTATACCGGGCGGAACACGGTGCGCAGGCGGCACCGCCAGCAGACTAAGCCCTAGCGAGGCCAGAGCCGCCTCGACGATCGATCCGGTCCACAACTCGATTTCCCAACCGATGCCGTTCGTTAATCCCAGATATGCATAATAAACTGCCCACAAGACGATCGGCACAAGCAGAGCGAACAACCGGACGGCACCGATTCGGGACGGCTCCGGCCTCAGCCACAGGTAGAGCAGGTCGGCAGCCAAGCCGGCTCCGGCCGCGATCGCTATCGCGGCGGCGAAGACGAAGCCGTCGAGCGCATTCATCATGAGCGCCACGCCGCCGAATAGAATCGTCAGCGCTCCGAACGGCAGCCGCCATCTGCGAAGGAGCAGCAGCACCGGCGCCATTATTTGCACCGTATTGAACAGGATGCCCGTCAGCCCTCTGGCCTCGATCACTTGCGTGATATGGCCGCTGTAGAAAGTGCCCATGTACCAGTCCGTTACAGGCTTGGACGCCAGATTATACCGGAACGTCCAGTTATACATGAGGAAGAAGCTAATGGCGCTCATTACAAGTACAACCGATAGAAGCGGCATGGCGAACGTCCGCCAGCCCGGCGATTCAGGCGAGTCGTTCCACACCGCACGGAACGGACTGGATAGAATCAGAGTGCCGCCGATCAGCAGCGTCAGATGAGGCGGACTAAGGAGCGCTGCCGTATTCTTCTCGATACCGAGCGTAATATGCCACGCCATGTCACACAGACCGCCGATCAGAAACACGCCGACCCCCGCCAATCCAAGCCCGTATCCGTCAGGCACGGATTTCCGCCACGGCAGTCCCGATGCCCGCTTCGTGCGCAGCACTTGCCAACCCATCCATAAGGCGCATGCCAGAAAGCCGGAATACAAGATGGCGTGCCATGGCGTAAAGAACGTCTCGACGACGCCGTGATTATGCGCATAGCCGTCGACGAATATGCCGCCGATCAGCCACGCTCCGAACACGATCGTCATGTAATGCCGAGTGAGCGAAACCGAATGCTTATTAGACTTTGCATCCGCTTGTATGGCCTTAGCTGATGTTGTATTCGTCTGAGCCATTTCGAAATACCTCCTAAGCTGATTTGCACTACAGTCGGAACGCTTATGGGTTCAGCCCGGATATCATTTGCCTCGCAATACGTACAAGCTCATCTTTCGTTACGGCTAGCGATTCACTTCCGACGCTGTATACCAAGGTGCTGTCCGGTTGCGTACTCAGCCACTGGACCATCTGATATTGTCCGGTCACTGAATCGGCTCCAATATAATGCTCATTCTTCACGTATACCGCCTCCGCACCGTCCAGATTTGTAGACTCTCTCGATGCCGATCGGCCTACGCTAAGCAATACGTCGGCCCGCTCGCTCACACGGCGTACGCCGATCTCGACTTGATTCCGGGCAGCATCGCGAAAAATTGACGTATACTGCAAGGACAGCTCCGGCGCACTCTCTCCGCCAGCCGAATTAACCGGGCGTATGCGCCAAGCGGCCGGCAGTTTTCCTTCGTCCGCGCGTTCCTTCGCCTCGCGTTGAAGCTCAGGCAGCAGAGACCGGTCTTCCTCCGACAACACCATCAGCCGTTCGCGTTCTCCCCCGTCGAAGGACAGACCGCTGCCCGACAAGTCCGGCAGCTCCGCGAACGGGGCCTCCTGCGCCAGCATCTTCCGCCACAGCGTCCAATCGCTCGTCACCGCCGGTTTGCTGACGCTGATGAGCGGCATTTTAACCAGCTCCGGGAACAATTGTCCTATGCTTGGCGAATAGATGACGGCCGATTCACTTTCCGCCAGCTGCGAGCGCACTTGCTGCATTAAGCTCTGCACTTCGGCTTGCAGCGACGCATCCATAGCCTGATGAATCCCCTCTTCGTAACGTATGCTAACCCTTTCGTCATGAATGCGCACCGATACGTAATGAGCGAATCCGGATAGAACACCAATCAGTACCGCCACGACCGCTAGTTGAAGCAACTGCGGCTTCCACCGGATCTTCGGGCGGATGCCTCGTTTGCCAGCGGCATACTTCTCGAATTCGGCTAACACCCGAGCGTCGGGATTAGCCGCCTGCCCCGGCCCGATCCTTGAAGCGCTCTGCCTGTAAGCTTCGGTCAACCGGTCATGAATGGACATGCTCCGCACCTCCTTCCAGCCCGATAGCGGAGTGCTCGCCGATCTTGATCTGGCTTCGCAGCTTGGCTATAGCCGAATGAAGCCTCGACTTGACCGTTCCCTCAGGCACGTTCAGCGCCTCTGCAATCTCTTCGTACGAGCATTCCTGATAATAACGCAGCACAATTACTTCCCGCAGCTTGGCAGGAAGACACTCCACCTGCTGCAGCAACTCACTGTCCCGTTCCGCTTCGAACAACCGCTCGCCTGGCAGGCTGGCTGGCATGTCCACCGTCAACAGCCGGTTTCGTTGGTTCAGCCTCATAATCCTCCACAGCTTGCGGCGCCAATTGCTGACTTGCCGAACGGTAATGCCATTCAGCCACGACCGGAAAGACTGTTCGAACCGGTAGGAGGGCAGTGATTGGATAAGGGCGATGTAAACCTCGCTGACGATATCGCTCACATCGTCTTTATTTCCTGACAAATAATAAACGGTGCGGTACACAAAGGGCTGGGTCGCCGCGTACACTTCCCGGAATGCGGCTGGATCCCCATCCATCATGCGGCGCAGCCATGGATGCAATTCATTGTCGTTCATCACGCTCACGCTTGCCTCCGTCTCCGTATGCATGCTTCTCTTTTGCCCGGTATCTTTCATCCGGTTACGATGGTTGAAACATCGCGAACTCCGACACGAGAATAACCGTTACCCGGCCGCTGTCCAATACAAACTCCAGCGCCAGCTCATTCTCTTTATCCAAGTAACCCAATATTTGATAGTTATTCTGCTCGCGGGTGTAGTAATCCTTTCCATACTTTTCGATAACCCTGCTTTTGGCATCGCCGACCTTTACTCCCCCAGCAGTCGGCTGCTGCGGCATTAACGTGTACCCTTGGACATGACCGCCAAGCAGGGAGTATTGATAGTCCGCGTAATCCAGAATAACCGTGCCGTCCTTCACGACGGACCTGCGCCGAGGTTGCCCCCGCTCCTCTATAACCTGCTGTTCCGTTAAGCCCCAATCGGACAGCTTCCAGTTCTCACCGCTCAGATCGATACCGTTCACTTTCTTCGTGTAATCAAGCGGCGTCGTCCGCTCCGCCCCGCACGAAATCAACACCATTGTCAGCCCTATTGCCATAAGGGCGGTCAGCCATGTATTTCTTCTTGTCATCCCATACTCCCCCTCGTCCAAAATCGTTACGGTTTGCCCAATCGTTAACTATTGGTCCGGTGTCTGGAAAAAGTTCAAACAAAAAAACCGCTGATCCCGAAGATCAGCGGTTCGTTCCGTTCCTTCCTATTCTGCTACGATACAGGTGCCATGTTGACTCTGCCGGAGAAGAAGACAGCGCCGCCGCCCATGTCTGCCTCGCGGTCCGGCGTCAGGGAATTGACGTTATGCTTCGACCCCGGCATATCCGCCCACAGCCCTTGGCTGACAAGGACGCCGCGCAGCACCGTCTCCCCGACCGATGCGGTCAGCAAGCACTCGCCGCGGTCGTTCCAGATGCGCACCGTCTCGCCATTGGCGATGCCCGCCGCTTCCGCGTCCGCCGCATTGATGTACAGGCGCGGAACTTTCTCCATCTTCACATGCTTCTCGTTGTTCGAGAACGTCGTATTCAAGAAGTTATGGTTTGGCGCAGGCACAAACAGATACGGATAATCGCCATCGTCGGCAAGCGGCGTATACGTCGGCAGCGGCGGGTGGCCGTCTGCTTCCATTCTCTCGGAGTAGAGCTCGATCTTGCCGCTTGGCGTCGGCAGCTTCTCGATGAACGACGGCGAGACATCGGCTTTGACGTACAGTTCGCGCTCTAGCGTCTCGTAATCGATATTCGCAATATACGGATTGGACGGATTATCCAGCGCCTGGCGAATCATGTCCGCCTCGGAATCGCTGAACATGCTGTCCTCGAATCCCATGCCGCTCGCAAGCAGCCGGAAAACATCCACATTCGACTTGCTCTCGCCGAACGGTTCGATGATCGGCTGCTTCAAGTGAATAAAGTGATGCCAGTACGAAGCTAGAAAATCGGTATTCTCATACGACGATGTTGCCGGCAACACAATGTCGGCGTACATGGCCGTCTCCGTCAGGAACAAATCGTGGACAACCAAGAACAGATCGTCGCGCGCAAGACCTTGCCGCACCTTATTGCCTTCCGGCGCAACGAGCGCCGGATTGCAGCTATAGACGTGCATCGAGCGGATTGGCGGATCAAGCTCCAGCAGCGCAGAGCCGATCTGATTCATATTGACGATCCGAGCGTCCGAATTCGGCCGCACATCCGGCCGCTGCAAAGCGTCGAAGTTATGCTCCAGGAAGCCGCCGTTGCCCTTGATTGCTCCGCCTCCTCGCACAAGCCACTGCCCGGTCAGCGCAGGCAAGCATGCAATCGTGCGGACGTTCATGCCGCCGTTATCGTGATGTTGAAGTCCGTTGCCGATGCGGATAAAGGCCGGCGTCACTTCTGCGTACATCCTCGCCAGCTTGATAATATCGTCCGCCGGCACGCCGGTAATGGCCGATACGGTAGCAGGATCATAAGAGCGTACATGCTCTCTTAACTGCTCATGACCAACGGTATATTGCTGCATGAAAGCTTCGTCCGTCCGGCCTTCAGCGAACAATACATGCATGAGTCCAAGAGCGAGCACGCTGTCCGTACCAGGCTTGATCGGAATGAACCAATCCGCCCAGCGGCCCGTCTGATTCTGGTGGACGTCGATTACGACGATCTTCGCCCCGTTCTTGCGCGCTTTCTCCGCGAGCACCACTTGATGCATGTTCGTGCTGACAGCGTTAATGCCCCACATAATGAACAGCTTCGTATGTACCGTCTCTTCCGGGTCCGTTCCGTAGCTGTTGCCCATCGTATAGCCGTATCCAACGCCTCCGGCAGCCGAGCAGATCGCCTGGTTCAGCTTGCTCGCGCCTAGCCGGTTGAAGAAGCGCCGGTCCATCCCTTCCGAATTCAACAGACCCATATTGCCATAAAAGCTGTAGGGCAGGATGCTCTCCGGTCCATATTCCGCGATCAGCGACTTCCACCGGGACGTGATCGTATCGACCGCTTCTTCCCAGCTGATCGGCTCGAACTTGCCCTCGCCCTTGGCGCCAACCCGCTTCATCGGCTGCTGAAGCCGCTTCGGATCGTACAGCCGCTCGGCCATATGGCGCACTTTATTACAGATGCTTCCCTGCGTAACCGGGTGATCCGGATCGCCTTCTATTTTAACGATTTTGCCGTCCTTCTTATGGATTAACAGCCCGCATTGGTCGGGGCAATCAAGAGAACAAACGGATGGCACTACCCCGTCCCTCTGCGCGATATATGGGTTCACTGTGCTAACCTCCCCTTAATAATGCGCTAAACATAGCATAGCTGCACATCCAGCGCAATACGCTTCATTTTTATACAAATGGGTTAATTCCCCTCAGCTTCCGGCTAATAAAAGTCCGCCTCCAGCCCGTCCGGACAATAACGGTACTTACTTAGATCAACGCGTCCCTCAGGGTCGACCTCGACGCCCTCTTTGCGGAGCAGATACACCTGCGTGTTGTGCCCTTCACCATCTTGAATCGCGACTTCGCCTTTCGCATTGATGATCCGGTGCCAAGGCAGCCCATGACTTAAACTAAGCGAATGAAGCAGCCGCACAACCTGGCGCGCGCCTTTCGGGCTTCCAGCCAGCGCCGCAATCTGCCCATAGGTCATAACGGAGCCTTCCGGTATTCCTTTCACAATCTCGATTACCCTCTGCGTAAACGGCTGCACTTCATCGTTCCTCCGCTTCCTCGTCTCGTTACTCTCATCATACTCTATTCCGGCACCGGAACGGTACTATGCCCAGTTGCCTAGTTGGAACAAGCGGCCGGAACGGCTGGCGGAGAGCGAATCGCGGGCATAAAAAACATTAGCGCAACATTCATTGGAAGCAGGGCAACTGCGAGCGATAGAACCAAGAGGAGGGAAATTCCGATGCGGGTAGCCGTCATGACGATGTTCAACGGCTTGTCTAAGACCTATTCGCTCGTCAGCGTGGTAGAAGAACAACTTCACATGCTGCTGAACGCCGGCCATGACGTCAAGCTGCTGGTGTGCGAGGATTGCCCGCACTCCGAGCGGTACGGCATTTATTTGGATGAACGGCTGCAATGGGTACCTGTCACGAACCGTTACGCCGGGGAGCAGATTCATTGGCGCGACTATTCGCATGCCACGGGGCAATTGCATCCGGCCTTCTTCGGCGAAGCAGACGCGATTGCCCGGCATCTGCAGGAGATCTTGCAGGACGTGGAGGTGTGCGTGCTGCATGATATTTTGTACCAGGGCTGGCACCTGGTCCACAATGTCGCGCTGCGCCAGGCGCAGGCCGGACTGCCTCATGTCCGGTTCGTTGCTTATACGCATTCGCTTCCGGCGGCAAGCTGCCCTTATGCATCATGGCCATTCTCCGCCCGCTACACGCCTCTGCCGAACACGACTTATGTCTATCCGACCAGCTCCGGCCTGGCGGCATTGGCCCGCCAGTATGGCGCCGCGACAACGGATTGCCGGGCTGTTCCGAACAGCATCAACCTGCTCGCTGAAGCGTCCGGCCCGCTGAAATCGCTTGCCGGAGCGACCGATCTGCTCTCGCCGGATATTCTTGCCGTCTACCCCGGCCGATTGACCACCGGCAAGCAGTTCGAGAAAGCGGCGGCGCTTGCCGGCGCAGTCCGCAGCGTATCCGGGCTGTCGGTCAAGCTTGTGTGCTGTGATTTTCCGTCGATGGACATCGCGCCTGACGAGTACAAGGAACGGATTCGGCACGCAGGCTCAGCTCTTGGACTGGAAGAGGATGGACTCGTCTTCACCTCCGACTGCGGCTGGCCGGACGGCTTCCCGCATCAAGCGGTCATGGAGCTGTTCGGACTCAGCAATCTGTTCCTCTGTCCTTCTTACTCCGAATCGTTCGGCTTAATTGTGCTCGAGGCGGCAAGCCGCGGCAATCTCCTTGTGCTGAACGAGGCGGTGCCTGCCTTGGCAGAGCTCGGCGATCGGCTCGGTGCGTATTTCATGCGTTGGGACGCGCGCGGCTACGGTTTCGATACGACCGAACACTACCATCCTTCCGAGCAGGCCTACTTGCAGGAGCATGCGGCGCGGATCGTACAGCGATTGGCGGACAATCCCGTCCTGCGGGCCAAGACCGCTGTGCGGCGGGACTATAATCCGCAGTCGGTATGGGAGCGGCACCTGCGGCCGATAGTCGAGGGACGTTAGAACAATGAGGCCATGCCTACCTACTAACGCTCCTTCTTCAAATAAAGATCCCCTCCGAGGCAGGCAGTACCGGCACTCATCGCGGCGATGAGCTTCCGGCCCGCCAGCTTGCCCGGAGGGGATCCGTCTTATGTCTTATTGAATCGGTCTGGAGCATTCTTGCTATTCCGTCCTGCAAGGGTACAAATGTCTCGTATCGTTATTTCATCCGGCGCAAACGAACCAATTCCCGCTCAAGCACGTTGTTGCCCGTCTGAGGCGTGAGCGGCGTATTGCTTAATCCGAACACATTCGTAACGAGATTGCGGTCCACGATGCGCGTGACGCGCACCTCGTACGTGAACGCTACGTTCGATACGTCCGCGAACAAGAACCGGGACATGTTAACCGGCACCGTCACCACGCAGCGATTCCTGTTGCACGGGGATACCGGCAGTGCTACTGGCGTTCCGTTCGACCAGTCGATTACTTGTACGGCAACCCGGCGGCTGCTCAGCCTGCTCAAGTTAACAGCGTCTACGACGGCGAAATTCGTTCCCGGATTGCGGCGCAGAATGCCCGTCGTGAACGTCGCGACGACCGGCGTGCTTTTCCGCGCGCGTTTATGCCCATATCCGGCAGCAGCAGCTTTCTTATTTTTCACCAAACGATCCAGTCCTCCTAGATAGCGGTATGCAAGCAGCCGATTCTCGCAATCTCGGAATCCGGTCTGCAAGTCTGATATAAGAAATGCGAGAGACGCAGCCCTTGCTTGTACGAATGATCCGGGGAAGTTGGCCGAATGGCTTACGCCGATGAGCTCCACATAGAAGAGGATGGCAGAAGGAGAGGAATTTTGACTGACCGCCTTATTGAAATAAGAGCTAATCGCTGGAAACAAAAAAAGCCTGCACAGTGTGCAGACTTCCTCTGACTATATAAGTTCACGCTGAAAAATCCCCGCGAGCCTTATCTCCTTATGCAGCCCGAGTCTGAACCCGAGCTTAGCCCGATCAAGACTGAAATTGTTTCGGGAACTGCTTAATAATGCCTTCGGACAATACATCCGCGAAATGAATCATATGATCCTCGTTCCGGTCGACAGCCATAATGTCCGCATCCCAGTCTTTCTTCAGTCTTGCGGCCACTTGTTCTGTGATGAGCTGAAGATGGGTGTAGAACATGTCCCGGAGCTGCTTCTCGTTCCAATTCGGATTCGCTGCGCTGAGGAACCGGACAATATCGTCGGCGTTACGGTACCACTCTTTATTGTACTTCGCCAGATCCGCCTGATTGCCCGCCTTGGCCGCTTCGAGCACTTTGCCGGCCAACAGAATGTGCTCCTGCAGCAGCATGGTCAGCTTTTTGCCCGCTTCTTCACCATAGTATGGCTTGATCGCATTACCGATATCCACCTGATTACGGAGCAGTCTCCCCAGCACCTGCTGCTGATCCTCCAGTCCTGCAATTGCACTAATAATGTACACCCACGTCCAGCCTGTATGATCAATCCATAGCTTCCGCATCGCGAAGTTGAACTTTTCTTTCGAGGACGACCAGTTCGACTCATGCGTCATTGCCGGCTGCGCCTTCGTATCGCTCATGCTTGGGACGGCGGCTGCTTGTGCTGCGCCAGATGCATGGGCCGCAGCCGTTGCCGGCAATACTAGCATGACGGCTAATAAGCCCGCAGCAGCCGTTTTGACAAACCTCATTGACATCATTGTTCGTGCTCCTTATGCTTCTATTTGGTTGTGCAATCGAAATTGCCCGTTTTATTGTGAACGTTTCCACCAATTTCATTCCCCCAAAGTTAAAGAAATCGCTTTTATTTAGTTAAAAAAGTTAAATTCTTTTTTTATTTCGGGCCAAAAAGGTGTAGAATAGAATCAATAGGTCCAAACCCGATTCGCTCTTTGTCGCTAAAGCTTTTACCCGTCACCTGAGAATAACGCCGTTGCCGTGATTTCTTTTGTGAAAAATGTTACAACCATGTGTAACGTAAGTTTTGCATTAGTGATGGGCATAATCGAGACCCCAAACCTAGGTTACTTCAACGTAAAGGAGGACGTTCTTAATGTCACAAACTGTACAACAAGAAGTGGCAGCTGGCCTCGCTCAAGAAGCCAAATCGTTAGACGTGCTTGATCAATTGACGAAGCCGGAAATTCAGCAATCCCTGACTGTATTGGTGGATAACCTGCCGAAACTGGCCGAAATGGTGACGACGCTGACCAAAGCGTACGATTTCGCATACGGCCTTGCAACGGATAAGGTGCTGATCAACGACTTCGCGGCAGGTATCGGTGAATTCGTTAAACCGGTTGCTGATTCGGCAAAAGGCATCGCTTCGGCCGCTATGGAAGCTGGCGAGCGCGCCCAAGCCGACACTTCGTCGACGATCGGCCTGTTCGGCATGCTCAAAATGCTGAAAGATCCAGAAGTACAGAAGACGCTGCGCTTCGCGCAATCGTTCCTGAACGTACTGGCTGAACGGAAACAACAATAATAGGGCGAATAAGAACCCGTTGAATAAGAATGGAGGATGGACATGCCGAAACAAATTTTGATCCTTGGCGCCGGTTACGGCGGCGTTCTCGCAGCAATGTCGGCACGCAAGCATCTGACGCCTGCGGAAGCTAGCATTACGATCGTGAACCGCTATTCGACGCACCAAATCATCACCGAGCTGCACCGTCTGGCTGGCGGCACGATTGCAGAGGGAGCTGTGGCGCTTCCACTGAATAAGCTGCTGGGCAGCAAAGACATTAACATCGTGGTTGATGGGGTCAAAGACATCAAGCCTAACGAGAAGCAAGTCGTTCTGGAAAGCGGCGCTGTTCACAAATACGATCAGCTCGTCGTTGCCCTCGGCAGCGAAACGAACTACTTCGGCATCCCAGGACTCGAAGAGAACAGCCTCGTGCTGAAATCGGCCGCAGATGCGAACAAAATCCGTGCGCATGTTGAGGATCGCCTCAACGCGTACAAGAAATCGGGCAGCAAAGCGGACGCGACGATCGTCGTGGGCGGCGGCGGCCTGACAGGCGTCGAGCTCGTGGGCGAATTCGCCGACAAGCTGCCAGAAATTTGCCGTGCCAAAGGCATCGACTACAACGACCTCGACATCTACTGTGTCGAAGCAGGTCCGAACATTCTGCCAATGCTGCCGAAGCCGCTCATCGAGCGTTCGGTTGAAAGCTTGACGAAGCGCGGCATTAAGTTCGTTACGGGCGTAGCGATTACGGAAGCAACGAAGAATACGGTATCGCTCAAAGACGGCCGTACGATTGAATCGAATACGATCATCTGGACGGGCGGCGTTAAAGGCAACCCGATCGTAGGCAGCTGCGGACTCGCAGAAGACCGCGGCCGTTCGACGGTTACGCAGACGCTGCAATCGACTTCGCACCCTGAAGTATTCCTCGCAGGCGACTGCGCAGTTGTATTCCCAGAGGGGGGCGACCGTCCTTACCCGCCAACAGCTCAGCTCGCTTGGCAAATGGGCGAACTGGTCGGCTACAACCTGGCTGCTCAGCTCAGAGGCGGCGCAATGGACAAATTCAACCCGGTATTCTCCGGTACGCTTGCAAGCCTCGGCCGCAAAGACGGCGTAGGCCAAATCGGCGGCAACGGTACGCAGTTGAAAGGCTTCCCAGCATCGATGATGAAAGAAGCCAGCAACATCCGTTACCTGTCGCACATTCACGGATTGTTCTCACTTGTTGCTCATTAATAACGCAGTACACGAAACGCCAGCGGCGAATGCCGCTGGCGTTTTTTTTTGCGTAAGACGGCAGCGGTAAGGCTGGCTAGCTCCCCTGCTAATCGGCTAACGAATCGAGGAGACCTTATTTGCCGTGATTCGGCACTTTTGAAGTTTTAACGAATCGTAGAAGCGCTATTCGAGCTGTATCCTGCAATTTTAAGCCCCTTTTACACTAATAGCGTTTCCTGGATTCGTTACAATAGCAAACCACGGAAATGGGGTCAAATAACGCCGCTACGATTCGTTAGAACACGAACTTTTCTTGCCCGAGGTCTCCATTCGAATGAAGCGGCTGATATTTCTCCGCATCGTGGCAGATTGTCCACACGTACTAGCCTCCTCCGTCATATAGTGGGAGCAATACGTACGACTAGGAGGTGATCGATTGACCAAACTGCTTGATTTCAGGACGTCTCAGCACGCCAGTTTCGTCGGCTCGATTACGATTCCACTTGAGAAAGGCACTCCCGTTATGTTCGGTCCAGAAAGCTTCAAGGGCTCCGTTTACTCGGACTAGCCTACCGGGTACTCGTCGGTTATGACCATTTTATATTAATCTCTTACAGGTGGTGGGTTAGCAATTGGCGAATCACAAAAGTTCGTTAACCGGTTTCCAGAGGGAGCCGAACGGCGAGTTATGGCTGTGGGACGACCTTCCTCAGCTCGAGATGGAGGTAGGCTACAAAGCGGAAGCAGTGCTTCATTACGAGCAGTCTGCATATCAGGAAATCAGTATCGTGGATACGAAAGGTTTCGGGCGAATGCTCGTGCTGGACGGAACGCCGCAAGTTACGACGAAGGACGGCTTTATTTATAACGAGATGATTACTCATATCGCGATGACGACCCATCCTGCCCCGAGAAAAATCGCTATGATCGGCGGCGGAGATTGCGGACCTGCCGGCGAAGCGCTCCGCTACAACACGGTCGAACAAGCCGACATCGTCGAGATCGATAAGCGTGTCGTCGAGGTGTGCAAAACGTGGATGCCGCATGCTGCCGCCGTTGAAGCGGACAAGCGCGTCCGGCTTGTCTATGCGGACGGATTCCGCTGGATTCAAAGCCACAAAAAAGCGTTCGACGTGCTGCTGATTGACCGCTCGGATTCCTATGGGCCAGCGACGCCTCTGTATAAGCCTGTATTTTATCAATACGTGCATGACAGTCTGAAGGAGGACGGCATCGCCGTTATCCAGTCGGGATCGCCTTACTACAACACCGCGAGTCTCCGCAATACCGTTCGCAGCATGAAGAAGCTGTTTCCCGTTGTTCGCGTCTACTTGTGCGCTATTCCCTCCTTCCCAGGCGGCGTCTGGAGCTTCACCATCGCATCGAAACGTTGGGACCCGCTCGAGGCGGACCTCTCCCGCCTGCAGTGCGAGCATACCCAATACATCAACGCGCCATTATTTCGCTCCTGTTTCCAGTTGCCTAGCTACGTAAGCCGACTCTTATCATCTGAATCGTAAGCGGCCCGTCCCAGCAGCTGAACAAAACAAAACCGCCGCACAGAATGCGACGGTTCTCAATAGCGTTATTGGAAGATAACGAATTTCAGATCTTGCTTCTTTAAGTATTGAATGATTGCAGGCAGTGCTTCCACCGTATGTTTCTTCTCATGCAGAACGTAGATACCGCCAGACGGGTCTATCTTCTTGAAATACTCTATAATTTCATCCCGCGTATCGGCGTCCCAATCCTCCGGATCGCGGTTCCACATGATCACCTTCATGTGCTGCTTCTCGACTTGCGCTTCCAACTCGTCGTTGATCAAGCCGTATGGCGGACGGAACAGCGTCACTTTCTTCACGCCGTCGCTCGTCAGTTCTTTGTTCGTCTTCAAAATGTTGCTGATCCCCGCATCAATGCTCAGATCCGTCAGTTGGCTGTGATCCCAGGAATGGTTGCCGACTGCCATGCCATGCTCGACGGCATAGCCGACTTCTTCCTCGAATCGGTCCGCATTCTTGCCGACGAAGAAGAACGTGCCTGCTACTCCCTCATCCTTCAATACATCGACAATCTGCTTCGTATAAGCAGACGGTCCGTCGTCGAACGTTAATGCAACATAACCGTTTGGAAGCTTGTACGTATACTCATCCGATGAAGCGGCAAACACTTCATAGCCGGACGCTTCCTTGTCCTCTGCCTTCGTCTCGCTCTTGGCCGGCAGCCTGTCGGCCGCAACGTTCCCGTCAGGCTGCTGCTCCGTCTTGCCCGGCTTGTCCGGTGCAGTCGGCTTGTCGGGTTGCTGGCCCGCCGCCAGTTCAACAGCCGGCTTATCGGATGGTTCAGACGCCGTCTGCTTCTCATCGTCCGATGAAGGCTGACTGCCCATGGCCACCGCAATGCTCGCCGACTCGATCTTCTCCGATTCGGAAGTGGCCGATCGCTGCCCGACTGCGTCCACCTTATCGATGAACAACAGCACATCGACTCTGCACAGCATAAGCAGAATCAATGCCGTGCTGAGCGCCATCACCTTCCACGCCAATTGCCGCTTCCAACGCGATGAAGAATAGACTGTTCGGCGCACAGCAGAGCTGCGGCTTGCTGCCTTCTTCTTCGCTGTCTTCTCTTTCAGCGCTCCGCTTGCTGCTGCAGGCAGCGGCTGCACAGCGGCTTCCGCCGGCTGTGCGTCCTGCGGACGCTGTTTCAATTGCTTAATCTGCTGAACATATGCTTCTGTACAAGCGAAGTATAGTTTCTCGCTAAATGTGCCGTTCGTTCGAATGATCGTGCTGTAGTACCCCTTCTGATAAGGGTCCCATTTGGGATACAGCGACAATCGGATACGCGATTGTTGTCCTACCTGAATCGTTAACAGTTGATTGTACGTGTAGTGGTCAATTTCAATAGCATCATTGTTTACGGTTCCATCCGTATAAGTAATGGCGATTTCAATCTGACAACGGGCAGACAACTGCTTGAGCGACAACAGCTCTATCATCTGAATGGTCTCGGTTTCCATATCGTCCTCGTCTTTCCCCCGTCAGTGCCTATGCGGTCATCAAGTGTACTCAAGGATGCGATGATGTCTAGTCTTAGTTGTTGTTTTTGTTCTGTCCTAGCGGCGCCGACATCCGGTTCGTAAAGTCGCTGATCATGTTGGCCAGATAAGTCTTCTCTTGGCGCATCGCTTCGTACTTCTGCTTCAGATGGGAGTTCTCCACCTCAAGCCGTCCAATACGGTCCTCGAAGTCGTTAATCAGCTTCACTTTCTCCGCCAACGCCTCGTTATGCTTCTGCAGCAAACCTGCATACTTCTGTTGCTCCAGATCGATCGCGCTTTTCAGCTCGTCGATTTCGGATGTCATCGCGCCCTGCAGCTCGCGGTAATCCTCCATTACTTGATCGACCTTAAGATTTTTATCGGTCAGCTTGTGCTCTAAATCCAGTATGTTTTTTTCGCGGTCGCTAATTACTTTGTTGAGCGTTTTCACTTCTTTGTTCAAACGGTCCACATGGCCGTTCGAATGCGTCAGACGGTCCTGAAGCTCATGAAGACTTCGATCGGCATGCTGCCTCGACTGAATAATCTGCTCGACAGCAAAAATAAGATCGAGCGAGCGTTTATCCATATGAGACTTGCTAACAGACGTCATAATCGACTGTGCTTCTTCCTCTTGCATGGAAGCGACGGCATCGCGCAAATTCTCCGCCTGATCTGCAGGCTGCTCCTGCTGTACGGCCATCTTATTCACATTGTTATCCGACTGCTTGTCGGGCGAATCTTTCTTGCGGAAGAAAGGAGAAATCACGTCCTGCTCATCACCTTTTCAGTTTGATATGTCAAAATTATTCATTTTTTGTCGAAGTCTATTAATTTCTATTATAGAGGAATTGATAAAGGGCAAGACGAGACTTTGTGCCTAAATTTAATTGGGACTATTGTCCTAACGTTTATATAAATAGAATAAGTGCGAGTGCTTTTCGCGCCCGCACTCCCTTTATTCCGGACCATAAGCCAGATTGTCACTCCGTCGGAATGACAAATAACGCTAAATGATAGCATGCTCCCTGCCGTCTGCCGGACTCTCCATGCCTTTGTCATCAAGGCCATCCAAGGCCATCGGTCCAAGCTGTTCCGGCTGTTCGGATGACGCCGTTAATGCTAGTTTGCTCCCTTCGATGGAGAGCCTCTTGCACCATTCTAGTAATTCCGAGTGCTGCGGTTGACTTTGCCCAATCACAGGCATATAGTGAACTCACAAGATTCCATTCTATTGCCAAGGAGGTGAGCCGAAGCTTCAATGCAAGCTTTGGCGCTTCACAATGAGAATAGCACCAGGCGTTGAAATGCTCGAACTTAGCGTGCCCGGCAGAGACTCGCTCCTTCATCCGACCGTCATCTATGACGAGAGCGGCTATGTACTGATTGATACCGGCATGCCCGGCAGCCGTGACAGCATAATCGGCCTTATTGTACAAGCAGGGCTCGAACCGGACAAGCTGCGCGGCATTATTCTGACCCATCAGGATATCGACCATATCGGCAGTCTGCCGTTCTGGCTGTCGGCTGCGAAGCCGGCTGGACTTGACGTGTATGCGCACGAAGGCGACCGGAACGCCATCGACGGCAATGAGCCGCTGCTCAAAGTGTCACCGGAACGAATGGCAGGCCTCATAGAGGCAATGCCCGAATCCATGCGCGAGACGTTCAGATCGTTCTTCTCCGGCGACAATGCCAACGTAACGCATACGGTCGAGGACGGCGAGACGCTGCCTTTCGGCGGCGGACTGAAAGTGATCCATACCCCCGGCCATACGCCGGGACATATTAGCCTCTACCACGAAGCAAGCCGGACACTCATCGCCGGCGACGCGATGGTCATGAACGGCAGCGAACTGAGCGGACCGAATCCGCCGTTCACACCGAATTTACAGCAAGCGCACGAGTCGCTGCGGAAATTCGCCGCATACCCGATCGATAACGTCATCTGCTACCATGGCGGCCAATACAGCAGGGATGTGAACAAGCGGATCGCCGAGCTTGCTGAACAAGCATAGCTTGCGCCCTTGCCCTTGATCATGAAACGAACCAGCTTGTATTCACACCCTGCGGTACGCCTTATTTTCACAAGTCTCATCTCACTGCTTGGGGGCATTGTCTTCACGCTGCTGCATATCCCGCTCCCATGGCTGCTCGGTCCGATGACCTTCATTCTAATCGGCACCCGGTTCGTCCGGACGATTCAGCCATCATGGCCCAGACAGCTTCGGGATTCGGCGCTCATCGTGCTCGGTTACTCCATCGGCCTGTCGTTTACGGTAGAGACGCTGCATCAAATGGGCCATCAGCTGCCGACAATGGTCATGGCGACGATGCTGCTGCTGTTGTTCTGTGTCCTTATGGCCTGGATCATCACGAAAGTATCTGGCTTGCCGTTTCCAACAGTGCTCATGGGCAGCATTCCGGGCGGGCTGACTCAGATCGTCGTTCTGGCCGAGGAGACGAAAGGCATCGACTTAACCGTTGTGACCTTCCTGCAAGTGTCGCGTCTGTTGATGATTATTTTCTGCGTTCCGGCCATCGTGTTCAGTCCGCTGCTCGGCGCTGACGGCGCTGGATCCGCTGCCGCAGAGGCGATGGGCGGCATATCAGCCCGCTGGGGCGATATGGATGCCAGCATCCTGCTGTTCGCTGTGATCTGCGTAGCTGCCGCCCTGCTGGCGAATAAGATCCGGTTCCCGTCCGCCTTCCTGCTTGGACCGATGATCTCGACCGCCGCCCTTCATCTGTCCAGTGTGAGCAGTCCGGCGCTGCCGATGGAAGTGCTGGATGCGGCGCAATACCTGGTCGGCACCTACGTCGGGTTGCTGCTGAAGCCGGAGCAGTTGAAGAACAAGGCGCGCATCATTACACTTGCACTGCTCAGCGGCCTCACGCTCATTGTCGGCTCCCTGGGACTCAGCATGCTGTTGACGAAGCTGCATGACGTGTCGCCCGCCACTTCGTTCCTTAGCCTGGCTCCGGGCGGAATGGACCAGATGGGCATTATCGCCAACGAGATCAACGCCGACATCTCGATCGTGACGGTCTATCAGATATTCCGGACATGGTTTATCTATTTCGCCGTACCGCCGCTGCTGCGCATGACGTTCCGGGCGCTGGAACGCCGGCAGCAGCGGCAGAAGACCTCTTAACCAAACCTCTACATTAGAAATAAGGAACAGGGGCAGTCCAGCAGCCGGATGGCGAGCGGGACTGCCCCTGTTCTGAAGCGGACATATTAAATTAGGATTGGATATGCTACGATAGGCTTAACACCCCAGTGGGAGGACAAGACATGCACGAATCATCCATAGAATCGATTGAGCTGGAGCTCACTCTGCTCGCCCGGCGCATTACGTCTTTCTCATCCAATAAGAAGCTGGGAGATTTGGACCGCTCCGCTTATTTGCTGCTTGGACATATTGCTTCGATCGGCACTGTCGGGATCAAGACGTTAGCCGAACAGCTCCATCTCGACATTTCGACAGTCAGCCGGCAGACTGCGGCACTCGAGCAGAAAGGTTATGTTCGCAAGTCGCCCGATCCGCAGGACCGCAGAGCCTATCTGTTTCATAATTCCGAGCTTGGCAATGAAGCCCTCGTAACATACAAACAGCGCAGATTATCGAGAATATCCGACCGGCTCAAAGATTGGAACGAGGAAGAATTGGAACGGTTCGGCGAACTGCTCCGCAAGTTTAACGAGTCTTTATGCAATTAAGGAGAAAGCAGCAAGGCCCGCCCAGGCTTTGCTGCTTTTTTGTTCACTCCTCCTACGCAAAAAGGGGCCTTTGCTATAACAGCAAAGACCCCCTTTTAGTCATAAGACACGATTTAATGGTATAGCTTACCCAATGATAAAGGTTAGCTTAACTGCAGCGGTATTGCCCGCAGCATCCTGAAGCGTTCCCTTCACTTCCAACCCGTTGTGGCCGGAATCCAACTTGGCTAGCGCATCGATCGACACGCCGTCACCCTTCTTATCGAGCGATGCAAGCTTCGCAATAAAATCAAGCGAATTCAATCCAGCCGTCAGCGATTGCGTGAACGACAAGGAAGAGAAGCCCGTTAAATCAATGCCTTCGATGGAAGTAATCGTAAGAGTGGAATTCTCGCTCACGCTGATCGTTCCGCCAGTCAAATGAGTGATGCCGCTCAGATTGACCGTACCGTACACACCGTCGGTCACCGTGACGTTCTTGCCGTTAACCGCAGCTGCGGTGATGCTCGGCGCGGTCGTGTCTCCTGGGGAAGACGGATATGACGTCGACGGTTGATATGCATTTTTCGCCTCTTCCGCTTTTTTAGCTTCCTCTGCTTTTTTAGCTTCTTCTTCCGCCTTCTTAGCTTCTTCCTTTTTCTTATCCTCCGCCGCTTTGAGCAACTCTTCGTGAGCTTGTTGTCCGCCGAATGCGCCTACGACAAGATCCGCGCGGGTTGCCAGAGCTTTACCGTCGGTTCCCTGCGGAAGAAGCTTGTTCTTAACCGCTTGACTAATCGCATCGCTGTACCAAGGCTTGCCCGTTAAGTCAACCTGTACACCCAACCCTTTCACCAATGCGGTAGCGAATTGCCCCAGCGTCGTAGTGCCGGCTGGATCGAACGTACCGTCCGGCATGCCGTTAATTAATCCCGCTTTCCGCACTGCTTCGATATAAGGCAGGGCCCATCCATCGGCGGCCACATCGCTGAAAGAAGAACTCGTTACCGAATTGTCGACATTGATGTCATAAATTTTGGCGATAATTTTAGCCATTTGTGCACGCGTCATATTACCGTCGATATCGAATTGGCCATTGCTGACGCCATCGAATACGCCTTTCGCCAACAACGCATCGATCTTAGCCTTGAGTGCCGCATCGATACCCGCCAAATCTGTAAAATCTGCCGACGTCTTTGTCGCTGCATTGGCAACTACGCTGGGCAGAAGCAAGCTCAGACCCAATGGAATGAGCAGCAACTTTGAAAACTTCTTCTTCATTTTCGTAACGCTCCCTTTTAATTAGAAATTTATACTAGTACATATTTCGGCATTATCAACTAATTTTGTTAAGATATCCGAGCCGTCTAGCGAAAAAAATTTCTAACCTAAAAAGGAACTGCCGCCCGTCCTCACCGCATCAGCTTCCGAATCACCTTCAGCCCGAACGACGAAGCCGAAGGATACCGCAGCGGAATATCGAATAACGTCGTCTGCCGGAGCACGCTCTTGCGGTGCGAGAACGTATCGAACGTGCTCTCGCCGTGGTATCTTCCGATCCCGCTCTCGCCGACGCCGCCAATAGGCAGAAACGGCGAGGCAAAATGCATCAGCGTATCATTGATGCAACCGCCGCCGAACGACAGCCTATCGACGACGTGCTGCTGCAGCTCCCGGCTGCCGCTGAACAAGTAAAGCGCCAGCGGCTTCGGCCGTGCCAGCACGGCTTCGAATACTTCTTCAATCTTGACGTATGGGAGTACCGGCAGCACCGGTCCGAATATCTCCTCCTGCATCACGGGCGAGCTCCAATCAACCCCGTCGAGCACCGTCGGTGCGACTGCACGCTGCGCTGCGTCCGTCTGTCCGCCGATTCGTACCGTTCCGCTTCCGCTAATGAAAGCGGAAAGCCGCTCAACATGTCTGTCGCTAATGATGTGCGTGTAGCTCGGATTGCGGAGCGGCTCTGCCCCGTACAACTCCTTAATCGCTTCGCCCAAATGCGCGATCAACGCTTCCTTCACCTCGCGCTGAACATAGACGTAATCCGGGGCGACGCACGTCTGCCCGGCGTTCGTGAACTTCCCGAAGGCGATCCGCCGCGCGGCAAGCTTCAGATCGGCATCGCTGTGAACGATGCAAGGACTCTTGCCGCCCAGCTCCAGCGTAACCGGCGTCAGATGCTTTGCCGCCGCAGTCATGACGATTCTCCCGACAGCCGTACTCCCGGTAAAAAAGATATAGTCCGTCTTCTGCGCAAGCAGCTCGGTGCTCGTCTCGACGCCGCCGAGAACGGCCGTAGCCCATTCCGGCTCGAACGACTCCGCCACAACGTCTGCTATCGCATCCGCTACATGCGGCGCCAGCTCCGACGGCTTCAGCACGACTGTGTTGCCCGCCGCTACTGCGCCTACCAGCGGCAGCAGTGCGAGCTGCAGCGGATAGTTCCACGGCGCAATAATGAGCGTGACGCCATAGGGTTCCGGCATGACATAGCTGCTGCTCCCGAAGTGGGTCAGCGGCGTCCGCACCCGCTTCGGCTTCACCCAGCGGCTTAACCGCTTCAAGGTATGCGTAATTTCTTTGTATACGAGTCCGATCTCGGTCGTGAACGCTTCGAACTCCGACTTGTTCATATCGCGCTTCACGGCTTCCAGCAGCGCAGACTCATGCCGCTTGACCGCATCGCGTAACGCAAGCAGCCGTTTGCGCCGCTCCTCGACCGGCTTCGTCCGCTCCGCGGTGAAAAACGCCCGCTGCCGGTCGATTAATGCTGTTATACTGCTCATCTGGAACGCCGACCTCCTTGGGAAAGTCATCATTATGGAAATCATGTTGTGTCCTGCATTTCATGCTACAATGGATGGGAAATCATTCAAGATCTCGAAGGAGCGGTTATTTGTTGAGAACGTTCGGGCTTCCTCTGCTCATTGTCATCATGGGCATCCTCTACATTACGGTTATTCCCGATGACCCGCTTGCGGTCAAACTGCTGTTCAAAGTAATCCCGATGGCGCTAATGATTGTGTACGCATTCTCTCGCATTCCGCATGATGGCAAGCGCTTTCATTGGGCGACGATCATCGGCCTCTTCTTCTGTATGGTCGGCGACGCCACGCTCGAATGGTTCGTCATCGGCTTGTCGGCTTTTCTGATCGGCCATCTCTGCTATATGACAGGCTTCTTCCAACAATGGCGGTTCTCTGCCGTTCGGTTCGCCGCCATTATCCCGATCGCGCTGTATGCCGCTTATATGGGGACCCAACTCGTGCAAGCGTTGAACGATCAGGACAAATCGAACCTCGTCATACCAGTCATCGCCTATATTACAGTCATTGCAGTGATGACTTGGTCTGCGATTATGACCGGACGGCGCTGGGCGATCATCGGCAGCCTGCTGTTCCTGGCATCGGATTCGATTCTCTCGTGGAATATGTTTATCGAAGAGTTGTCGTATTCCGGCGCTCTGATCATGACGACTTACTATGCGGCGCAAATCTGCATCGCGCATAATGTCGGCCACCGCCCGGCGGCCGACTAGCTTCGCAGCGTCGGCTTAGCAAGCAACCTTGATAGCAGAACGCGCCTAAGAGCGTCCTGCTATCTCGGATTCAGCACATTCTCCTCCAATACGGCGAACTTGTCTCCGTACTCCTTAATAATATGCTTCTCTCCCCAATTGCATAGCGCATCCAGAATCGAGCGTAGACTAAGACCGTATTCGCTCAGCTCGTACTCCACCTTCGGCGGAACCTGATTGTAGCTGATCCGGTTCACAATGCCGTCCTGTTCCAGCTCCCGAAGCTGCTGCGTCAGCATCTTCTGCGTAATGCCCGGCATAAGCCGCTTCAAGTCGCTCGTCCGTTTCTTCCCGTGCGTCAGATGGCACAAAATAACGCACTTCCACTTGCCGCCGATCACCTCAAGCGTCGCTTCAACGGAAATGTTATATTTTTTGACTGCCATAGGCTTGCTTGCTCCTCTCCATGCTCAAAAGTTTATAGGTACTTTTAAGTACCTATATTACTTCTGGGTTACTATATAACCTTCAAGTATCTATATTACGGGAAAGTGCGTACTGTTTATTTGCTTCCAATGCATTCATAATAGCACTTACCGACCGGTCGGCACCATCTCAACTGAATAAGAAGGTGTTCTTAATGAATCCAAGACAAGCAAACGTGGCGCTTCTTATGCTTGCGCTTAGCGCCTTTGCCATCGGAACGACCGAGTTTATCAGCGTTGGGCTGCTGCCCTTGATCGCCGAAGACCTGCATATATCTGTCGCAACATCCGGCCTAACCGTGACGCTCTATGCGCTTGGCGTAACCGTCGGAGCCCCCGTTCTAACGTCACTGACCGCCCGCATTCCGCGCAAAACGCTTCTAATTGCCGTCATGCTGACGTTCATTATCGGCAACGGGTTGGCAGCCGTCGCTTCCAGCATCGGCGTTCTGCTGACGGCACGCGTCATCTCGGCGTTCGCACACGGCGTCTTCATGTCGATCGGCTCAACCATTGCCGCCGATCTCGTGCCTGAGAACCGCAGAGCTAGCGCGATCTCGATCATGTTCTCCGGGCTGACCGTTGCGACGGTTACCGGCGTGCCGATCGGCACTTATATGGGACAGCAATGGGGCTGGCGCACCGCGTTTATCGCGATTGTCATCGTCGGCGTCATCTCGCTGCTGGCGCATTGGGCGCTCATCCCGTCGAATTTGCGGCGCGGGCAGGCGGCCCGTCTCGGAGAACAGTTGAAGCTCGTCTCCCGCGGCCGGCTGCCGCTCGCATTCGCGATTACCGCGCTCGGCTATGGCGGAACATTCGTCGTCTTCACTTATTTGTCCCCACTACTGCAGGACGTATCCGGGTTCAAGGAAGGAACGACGGCATTGATTCTTCTGTTATACGGCGTCGCCATCGCGATCGGCAATATTATCGGCGGCAAGGCGGCCAACCGCAAACCTGTGCACGCGCTGCTCATTATGTTCATCCTGCAGGCCATTGTACTGCTGATGTTCAGCTTCACCGCTCCGTACCAAGCGCTTGCGCTGGTCACGGTGTTCATGTTGGGGCTGCTCGCATTCATGAACGTGCCAGGCTTGCAAGTGTATGTCGTCATCCTGGCGGAGCGGTATGCGCCCCAGGCGAAAGATTTTGCGTCAGCCGTCAACATCGCCGCATTCAATGCGGGCATCGCGGTCGGCGCCTATACGGGCGGCCTTGTCGCAGAGCATCTGGGCCTCATCCATACCCCATGGATAGGTGCTGTCATGGTATTCGGCGCAGTCCTTCTGACCGCCTGGATGCGGTCGCTGGAAATGCGGGACAGCCGCTCAACTGGAAAACTGCATCCAGCAAAGGTACAATGATCTTTAGCAATTTGATGCATCAGGAAACATCGGTATAGCATAGGAAACTAACCTAACCAATCAGGAGGATTTCGAATATGGCTCAGAACTTACAATCCACTACAACTCTTCATAATGGCGTCGCAATGCCTTGGCTCGGCCTCGGCGTATTCCAAGTAGCGGAAGGCGAATCGGTCGTTGAATCGGTCAAATCGGCGATCCGCTTCGGCTACCGCAGTATCGATACGGCAGCGATCTACGGCAACGAGCGCGGCGTCGGCCAAGGCGTCCGCGAGGCGCTTGCAGAGACGGGTCTGAACCGCTCCGACCTGTTCATTACGTCGAAAGTATGGAATGCGGATCTCGGCTATGAGCCAACGCTCGCCGCATTCGACGCGACGATGGAGAAGCTCGGCCTGGACTATTTGGACCTGTATCTGATCCACTGGCCGGTCAAAGGCAAGTACAAAGAAGCTTGGCGCGCCCTGGAGACGCTGTATAAGCAAGGCCGCGTCCGTGCAATCGGCGTCAGCAACTTCCACGTGCATCATCTGGAGGATGTAATGGCCGATGCAGAAATTAAGCCGATGGTCGACCAAGTCGAGTACCATCCGCATCTGGCACAGCCGGAGCTTCGCGCATTCTGCCGTGCGAACGGCATCGTTCTCGAGGCATGGTCGCCGCTGAAGCAAGGCAAGCTGCTGGACGAGCCGACGATCGTGAAGCTGGCGGAGAAATACGGCAAATCGGTTGCACAAATTATTTTGCGCTGGGATCTGCAGAATGAAGTCGTGACGATTCCGAAGTCGGTCAAAGACCACCGGATCGCCGAGAACGGCTCCGTCTTCGACTTCGAGCTGTCGGCCGAGGACATGGCGCTGCTGGACGGCCTGAACCGCGACGAGCGCGTAGGTCCGGACCCGGATAACTTCAACTTCTAATCGATATAGGATAGTGAAAAGGCTGCATCCGAAGGTGATAACCTTCATGATGCAGCCTTTTTGCTATGTGAGGCGGCTACGGCGGCGCTCTAA
>NZ_BILZ01000014.1 GCF_004000825.1 Paenibacillus kobensis NBRC 15729
CTGCTCTATTGCTGAGGATGACCGCGCAACGCAGTCATCCTCTTGATATTCCAACCTATCCTCGCTTGTAATCGGCGGCTGTTTCTTCGATCAGGCGAATCCTACCCGGCGGACAGACGGATCCGCCATCCAATCGCCGCTGCGGCTTTTGGAATAATCGGATTTCATCTCGTCAATGAGCCGCTGAAGATCGACCGCATGCTCATAATGCTGCTGCAGCGCAGCTGATACGTACAGCTCGCTAAGCTGCGCAAGCGAGAATCCTTCCGTCTGCCGCGCCGCCTGAGCAATGTACGTCTCATCGACGAGACGCCCCATTCCCCGGCGGATCATATAGGCGCAGCGAGTTGCCTCATCCGGCAGCTTCACCTCGTACGCCCGGTCGAACCGCCCAGCCCGGTTCATAAGCGCCGGATCGATCCGCTCCGGATAGTTCGTCGTGCCGATCAGGAAGACGCCGTCCTTCGACGTCGCACCGTCTAGCGTGTTCAGGAAGAACGAACGGCACGACGCCGGCATCGAATCGATATCTTCAATGACCAGCACCATCGGTGCCATATTGACCGCAGCCTGGAACACTTCGCTAATGGAGCCGCTCGACGTATGCTCGGTAATTTGCCAATACGCGATCGGGGCGGCGACGGTGGACGCAATCGACTTTACGAGCGTCGTCTTGCCGTTGCCCGGCTTGCCGTACAGCAGCACGCCTCTTTTGTAAGGAATGCCGTACGTTTGGAAAAATCCCCTGTCCTTCGAGAAAAACTCGTCGACCGACCGGTAAATTTGCGCCTTCAGCGACTCGTCCAAGAAGACATCATCGCGCGTGACGGCTTTGGCCGAGGCCTCCCTCTTCCGGTCCAAGCCGTCGCTCGTATCGGTGAATACGACGATCTCCCGGTTCGCGAGTTGACGCTGCCGCATGGCGTTAAGACAGCGCGTCAGGCCATTATCATTTTCGCTGAAAATAATATCTTCGTACCCAAGCCCATAGCGCTGCATAACCGGCATCCTCGCGAAGGCGACCCGGTATTCCGGATAAACGAAGACGTTGTTGCGGGTGGCGAGCCGAATATCGTAGCCCGACTGCTCAGGCTCGGCGTCGACGACGAACCGGAATTCCCTCGTCTCGACGAGGTCGTATACGCTCGTTGCATGCTCTATGCCTGCGTATCCGCTGCGGATATCGTCTTCAAGGCTGCTCCAGACATCGTTGCTGTTATCTTCGGAATAGATTTGAAACTGCCCTCCGTACCGCTCGTTAAGCAATCCGATCACGCCTCGAATCGCCGCGGCGTAATTAAAATAGTCGTTCTTTTCCAGCACACCTGTTGCGAAGCGATCCGATTCGATAATGAAAGAAGGCTTCGCTATTTGTTTCGTTAGGGTCATCTACACGATCACACTCCTTTGATTGTCGCCAGCGGGCTGCACTTCGCCACGACGGCTGCCAGCCGAGCGCCGACTACGCTTTCGATAATTTGGTCTACGTCTTTATAGGCTTGCGGCGACTCGTCGATAATCGATTCGAGCGACCGATGGTTGACGACAATCTCATCTGCTTCCCCGATGCGAAGCGCCTTTTCGAAATCACTAAGTTTCACAAGTTGCTTCGATGCATTGCGCGAACGAGCCCGGCCTGCGCCGTGGCAGATGGAGTGGTGATTGCGTTCCCCTTCCGGTACGCCGACCATCAAGTAGGAGGACGACCCCATCGAGCCCGGAATAAGCGCAGGATGCCCCGTCTCCATGTATGGCGCCGGATTGTCCGGATGGCCGGCAGGCAGCGCGCGAGTCGCTCCCTTGCGATGTACGAACAGCTGCTTCTCGCCGTGCTGCTCCCATGCCGCATAATTATGCATTAGATCATACAGCGTCCTGAATTCCGCTTGCGGTCCGAGCACATCGCGGAACGCTTCACGGACGGCATAGCCCATCAGGTGCCGGTTCACGACCGCGTAATTGAGCGCCGAATACATCAAGTTCGCGTACGTATGGCCCGCTTCGCTGTCCAGCGGTGCGAACGCCAGCTTCGGATCGGCCGTGCCTAGTCCGAGCTTGCGCATCGTTTTGGCCACCTCCGACACGCAGTACTGGTTGACCGCGCCGCCCCACGAGCGGGAGCCGGAGTGAATCATGACGGCAACCTGGCCGTCGCGTAGCCCCCATTGCTCGGCAATCGAGCGGTTCTCCTCGTGAATGCGGATCGACTGCAGCTCAATGAAGTGGTTGCCGCCGCCGAGCGTGCCGAGCTGCCGGTGCGACCGGTGCCAGAGCGGCTCCGGAATCCGGTCAAGCACTTCCTCCTCGAACCGGTAGCGGCTGCTCTCGACATGTGTCAGCGACGTTGCTTTCTTCGGTGTATAAGAATCGGGAACATATTTACCGGGAAGACCATGCAAGCCTTTGATCAGCACATGCTCGAGCCGGATGTCGGAGTAATGCCCTCTGGCATGATTCTCGACCGGAATCAGCTTCTCGATCGCTTTGACCAGACGGCGCTTCAGCTTCACATCTTTCAGATCACTCTCATGCAAATTCGTCAATTGCACCCGCATGCCGCAGCCGATATCACTGCCGACGATCGATGGCGATACGTAGCCATATTCCGCCTCCCATACCGCTGTTGTGCCGATGCACGTGCCGACGCCGACGTGCGCGTCCGGCGTATAGCTCATATACCGAATGTTCGGGATTTGCAAATTGTTGTTCGCCATCTCGAGCACCTTCGCTCCCATGGCATGGAATAAGTCGTCTTTGGCGTACACATGGAGATCTCCCGCAGGAAGATCGATACGCCGGTAATAGGGATTCGCTACTATCATAAATGGACTCTAACCTCACTTGTTTGTTCGTTTTATGGTGCTAAAGCTTGTATGCTTGCTATTGTTGCTGACCGTTGCAAATGGTTGATAATCGTTGTTAATGGCTGCTTATCATCGCTAATTGTTGCTGTCGCTGAACATGAACGCCGTTAAATGAACGCAAAAAGACCGTAAGCCCGAAAGCTTACGGTCTGCTGCGCAACAAATCGAAAGATACGTTGGTATAAGCTCGCCCGATCTGCTATGCAGACCTGACGCGCACACCTGTTATCCTTGTCTTTCCTTCGCTAGGGCCCGTAGAGGCCGATGGACAATGAACGTCATATTCTGTTGCGACATTAGCGGCATTGCGTCGGTGCGGTTCATTCGTTGAATAACGGTCATGTCAATCGGCCTCCTTCCTGTTTAAGATATGGCTATAATAAGGGCGTTTAGCATTTGCTGTCAATATGTTGATTTCGGAATACATACAAGATGCCGCGCTAACGCATTAGAGCGACAATCCGTGTCAGCCAGTGTCCGGCTAACGGCTTGGAGTAACTCTCCGTGCAGGTTGCACGCTAACGACTTGCAGCAGTGGAGTTACTGCAGCGGCGCGGCGCACCAGCCCTTTATTTGTTCACCACAACCGCTATGCTCTGGCTCGCAGTCGAACCACTGTCGTTCACAAGCTCACAGTAATACGTGTACGTGCCGGCTGCTCGTCCGCTAATCGAAGTCACCGCCTGCTGCGCACCCGGCGTTGCCGCTGTCAGCGTCTGCGTGTCAATTGGCTGGCCGTTCTCGTAAAGCACATACTTCGTCGCATTCGTGCCAAAGTACAGATTCATCTTCACGTTATACGTGCCATCCCCGTCCCAGTTGTCGTGCGACAGATCCGCGCTGCCCGGATTGGCGGCGTCTACGACGACGTCCATCGGATCGCAAGCGGTCGTGCCGAACACATTCGTCAGCTCGCAAGTGTACGTATACGTACCATTCGGCTTGCCCGACACGTCTATTACAGAAGATTGCGCTGACGGTGAAGCGTCAGCCAGACGGCGCTCGCCGATCAACACGCCATTCTCATACGACTTGTACGTTGTGCCGTTGCTGCCGTAGTACATATTCATCGTGACTGTATAACTGCCGTCCCGCAATCCCGTATCGAACCCATTGTTATGCGACAGCACCGGCTTGCCCGGCTTGCCGGTCGCGAGAATCGGAGCGACTTCGAAGGCCGCGCTGCCGGATGCCGCATTGCCTGCTTGGTCGGTTACGGTATAGACGATCGTATGAACACCAGCGCTAAGCTGGCTCGTGTTAACCTGCTCGTTCTCCGCTATCGGCTGTCCATCCAGCAACAGCTGCTCGGAAGCAAGGCCAGAGCCCGCATCCGTGCTCTCCAGTTGGAACGAGAGCGAATCTCCAGGCGTCACGCCTGCAGTCTCATGACCGTTCTGCAGCAGCTTAACAACCGGAGCGACACGGTCGATCGCTATGCTGAGCGTATGCGCACTTTCCCTATTGCCTGCAGCATCGGTCGAGTAATAAGAAACCGCCGTAACCCCTTCGCCGCTGACCGTGAACGGCTCTGTATACACGACAGGCTCTCCGCCGTTAATCGTGTATTTCGTTACAACATCTCCTTCGGTCTGTGCGGACGCGTTCAACGTTACCGTCACATCGCCCTTATACCAGCCGTTCACAACGGCCGTGTCCGACAGTAAAGCAGACGTAACCGGCATCCCATACGTGAGCAGATTGTTCGGCAGTTCATCGAGCGTCAGAACATAATCGCTGTTGAACACTTTATCCAAATGCTCAGCCGTGTTCGTAACGCCATCGCGGATAAAATAGTCGTTCCACGTGCTGAACCAGCTCCAGTCCGCTTTATAGATTTGGAGCAGATCCGGATCCGGAATCGGTCCGTTCTCCGGCAGCGTGACTAGTTTCCTATCTCCGACAAGGTTGACCAGTTGTTCATACTTGTTGCTGTTCGGGCTGTAGTCGCCCGCTGCATTATAAATATCCGCGCTGATGATGTCGACCACGTCATCACCCGGATACCATTCCGGCGATGCCGAGTTCCACAGCCAGATCAGGTTGTCCAAGCCATTCACATTCGTCATCCGGTCGTACATGAGACGCCACAATTGCTTGGCCGCCTCAGGACCTTTCGCGCCCCACCAGAACCAGCCCCCTTCCGCCTCATGCAGCGGCCGCCAAATTACCGGTATGCCGAGATCCTCCAATCGCTGAAGCTGCGCAGAGATTGCGTCAATATCCCGCAGCAGCAGCTGATACTCCTGCGACTCCGGATGGCTCAGCGCATATTCCAGATCGAACGTCGTAAATTCGGTGTAGAAGCCCCGCCACCATTCCTTGCCCGGCTCGTCGTAATAGCCGATCGGCGAATTCCAGTGCCAGCAGAGCGAGATGATGCCGCCGCGCTCCGCCCACTCGATCATGTCCTCTACCTCATGGGAAGTCGAACCGTGCTCGACGCGCGAAGGCGAATATTCGATCATATCGAACGACACGAGCGCCGGATACTTGCCCGTCTGTTCGTTGATCCATTCCGCATTGGACAAGCTTTGCTGCCCGGCGATGATGTGCTTGCCGTATTGATCGACCAAATAGTTATGGAGCGCTTTCGCTTCCGGCGACGCGTTCGGGTTGACGAGCGTCTTCGCCACTTTATGCTCTTTCGGCGGAGCCGATGGCGTCAGCGCGATGTAATCGAGGTGATACCAGCCCCAGAACGGCTCGAACCGGATCGTATTCTCCCCCTCGACAAGCAGCAGCTTACCCGCCGATTTCTCGGTAAAATCAGTCGTCTCCGGCAGCTGGACGCTCGAGCTCGGCTGCCCGTTCAGCAGCACATTCGTTTCTTTGTAACCGAACGGGGCTCGGTACCCGATGGCAAAATCGTATAACCCCGCCGACTTCGCGTTGTACGTCAGCGTAATCGAACCGCTGCCCTGCATAAAGGCATAGCCGGTGCCGGAATAGCCCGTACCGTCCGATCCGGCCGTTACGCCGCCTTCGAGCACGCCGGTTTCGGCTTCGACCCGGTCTGGAACCGGCTTGTCCGACACGAGCTTAATATACTCGATCCCGTAATAGCCCCAATTGCGGCCGAAGCCGATCGTATTGGCGCCTGCATTCAGCAGCACTTTGCCCAAAGACTGCTCGCTGACGACCGCGCCATCCGCCGGCACCGGAAGCGCAGCGTTGCCGCTTGTCTGTCCATTCACGATCAGTGTCGTCTCTTTGTAGCCGTATGGCGCATAATAGCCGACGTACAGCGTGTACAGCCCTTGGTCAGGCGTGTTCACACTCCATGTCGCCGTGCCCGGATTGGCGTCGTCCGCCTCATAGAAGAACGAGACATAACCATCGCCTGCATACAGCTCATCACCCCATACAGGACCCGTCTGGAACACAGGACCGCTGCCCGCGAGCACCGCCTCCTTCGCTGGGATAGGGCCAATGATATTCGAGTTGCCCGGCGGCTGCGTCGGCATGTCGGTACGCGGCGTCAGCTTCACGTTGTCCAGATAGATAGGACCGTTATAGACTAGATCGCCATTCTTCTGCAGCTGGATAACAAGTTCGGATTGTGGTGCACTGGAAGGAAGCGAGACCTTTTTGTGAATCGTCACATAGGATCTGCCGTTGATCGTTTCTGCGGAGGAAGCAAGAGAAGGAATGTTATGATTCGAGTAGTTCAATTCGTTCCACGGGCTGTTCAGCGCCGTGCTGACCGACAACGTGCCAGGAAATGATGCCGGTACGTAAAGATCGTATTCATAATTCGCATACTTCGCTAGATCAAGCCCATGCATGGCGTGAATCGCTGCATTTTGCCATTCGGCGTCATTGTTGTAACTCGTGTCGATCCTCAGTGCATACTGATTGCCCGTAACGCTTAAATCATCACTGACTTGCACAGCGCCAAGCGCGTCGCCCCATCCAGGCCACCACCCCATGTCCGTACCGTCCTCGAAGTCATATACCCGGTCCTGCGCGACGGTATCTGCTCGCACGACACCTCCTAACGGAACTAACAAATAAGCTAACATCGACAAACATAATAATCGTCCCACCCATCTGATTCTTCTAGCCAACAACGCCCATCACTCCCGTTAAAATTTAGTTTTAGCGGACTATACAGTCCGCATCCACATCATATAATAAAGCGTTTCCAAAAGAATCGGACTAACGACTCACCACCGTTGTTATTCAAACGTTTGCAACAACAACCAAACAAACGAACAAACTGTTTGGTACTTTCCGCACGCGCCAGCACAAACAAAGAACGGCCAATAGCGAATCGGAAATAAATCAGGCCCGCCTTGTTCGTTCCGTTAGAACGAACAAGGCGGGCCTGATTTATTTATATACTGCGGCCGAGGCGCCGCTTATTCGAGCTTACGCCTCGTCACGTTTCGGATTTTGTTTTCGCAACACTCGTGTTCATGAGCGCGACGAGCATTTTCTCGCTTCTCACCATCTCGGATTGACATAAGGAGCATATGGGTGTCGTCGAGAAAGCAAAATTATCCCTCATCCATCCCTTGCAGTTCTCATTCGAGCAAGACCATATTGGCGTCAGTTGCTCTGGCAACTCTTCTTGCGGTCGTTTGCGGGAATAATACAAGAACATCCCTCTCTCTCTATCCAGATTCGATTCCGCGATAAAAAATGCCCCAAACTTATCGTTCGGGGCACGGCTGCTCTACCTTACAGTTTTACTACGTTCTCAGCTTGTGGACCACGGTTGCCTTGAACGATGTTGAATTCTACGCGTTGACCTTCGTCGAGCGTTTTGAAGCCTTCGCCCGTGATTGCGCTGAAGTGAACGAATACATCGTTGCCGCCTTCAACTTCGATGAAACCGAAACCTTTTTCTGCGTTGAACCATTTAACTGTACCTTGTACCATGTGTATTACCACCCTTATATAGATTCCATGACCATCGAATTTGTAAATTCACAATAAAAAATTCACAGCCCGCATTAGGTTATGCATCAAAAATAATAACCCTCTACGTTATGTGAATTAGGTCACGATTTATGTTCTTCTACAATACCATACCGGGACAAATAAAGCAAATCCCATTTTTAATTTTTATCTTAATCTTTATATGGATCGAGTTCATCCGCCCCCGCCATACATACGCCGATCGGCTTCAACTCGTGAAGCACCTCAATCGTCTCTGCATGCGCATCCAGTACTTCTTGAAGCTTACGGTAGACGAACGGACTCTCATCCGTGCCGGCTCCCCGAAGCTCGACACCGTAGCTGCGCACAGCCTGCATCATTTGCTCGGAAGAAATTTGGCCGCCGGTACGCTGGCGCGTCTTCCAGTTCATTTTACCCGCCGCTTGCGTCCGGCTCATGGTACGTCCTGCGCCATGAACGGTGCTGTATAGCGACTCCCGGTTCTCATCCGTATCCTTCCCCCGCACGATGACCGAAACATCCCCCATGCTGCCTCCGATAAATCCAAGCTGCCCCGGAGCGGAAGGCGTCGCGCCTTTGCGGACAACCGTCACATCCCGGCCCTCGTGACGCTCCTGCCAAGCGTAGTTGTGATGATTATGCACAGCAAAGTCGGCTTCGGCGCCGAGAATGGACAATACCTGCTCGATAACGTAGTCACGTCCCGCATATGCGTATCGGCCGGCGAGCTTCATTGCCCGCAAGTACATGTCGCCAAGTTCGCTGTCCAGATCGAGCAGCACGGGCGGCTGGTCCATCGACTCTCCCGGCGCTTTCGCAAGGAAGCCTCGACCTGCCGCCAGATTCATAAACCCGCTGGCCGTCTTATGCCCGAACCCTCTGCTGCCGAAATGGTTGCCGATCCACACCCTGCCGGTGCTCGGCTCCTCGAACAGATCCACGTAGTGGTTCCCGCTCCCGACCGTACCGAGCTGATCCCTCGCCAGCGCTTTCAGCTTGTCGTGCTCTTGCCGCCCGACGGCTGCATAAACGGCCCAATCCGGATCGTCGAACAGCTCGTGGTCGACTTTCTCGCTGTTGACGCGTCCAATGCCGAACGACACCTGCTTCGCAATGCGGTTCATAAGCTGCGGCAGCATCGGCTTCAGATCGGCGGCCAACAGATTCGTCCGTACCGCCTTATTGCCGCAGCCGATATCGTAGCCGACACCCGACGGCGATATTTGCCCCTCGTATGCGACAACGCCGCCGATCGGCTGGCTGTACCCTTTATGATGGTCGGCCATCAGCAGCGCGCGCATGACGTTGCCATGCTCCGCACATGTCTTGGCCTGCGACAGCGCGCCAGGGTCCGGGTTGCCCCATACCCGCACGCCGTCGATTATTTGATAAGACATCGGTAGACACTCCTTGAAATAATCGTTCTGTTAAGATTTACAGCCTTGGATCGATCCCCTTCTCCTTGGCAACCTCGAACAACAGGTTAGCCGTAATCTGGGCATAGGCTTCGTTATCCGGCGCAATATCATGCAGCTTGACCGCCAGCATTTGCTGCCCGATCCGGTGCTCGCCTCCGGAAGTCCGCAGCTTGGAGCCAATACTCTTCTGTTTCATGAGCTTATTATATTTGTAAGGGAATTTGTAGTCGTAACCATAAATGATCGACAAGTAGCCTTCATTGCGGACTTTCATATAAGGCACAACGCCTGCCGCTTCCCGCTCCGGCTTAATGACGACGCCCTCCATGTGCTCTTCCACCGTCAGCTTCGAGAAAAATTGTTCCGCCTTCGCATACGCATCTGCTTGCGTCAGATCGAGAACCAGACACTCGTCATCGTTCAGCATGCGGTACATGTCCGACGTCCGGCCCTCTGGAATCCGCTCTTCACCGCTTACCATCACTTCCTTCAGAATGGAGAACGGTTTGTACTCCAACTCCGCATCCCCTGCATACAAGTCCATTTGCCGCTTGTAGACGCTATAGGCTTCCGCATGCGTGTCGAGCGGTACGTAGGCATCGCGGATCTCGCGGACATTTTTATAATTCTGGTACGTGCTTGCTCCATGCTTCTCGCTAAGCTCATTCTTCGGCATATGATGCTGATCCTTCTCGAAACCGCTCGCCTCATAATCTTGAACCAGCTTGCCGAACGATTCTTCAAACCCGTTCTGCCGCAAAAATTCGATTTCCGTCTCCAACGCTTTACCGATCGGCCCGAATTGACGGTCAATCAACCCTTCTCCGAGCGCTTTCCAAGGAAGCAGTTCGCCGTCGAGCAGCATAATCTCGATGCCGTGTTCTCTCATATAAGCGCCGAATTTCCGCAGCAGCGCTTCATACACCGGATCCAGATCGACAGCTTTAACCTTGTAGCCGTTGCGGCTGACCGCATAGCATTGCCCAATATCCCGGTGCAAATACACATTGCAGCGCGACCCCATATATTTCGGCTGCAGCACAACTTCCGTCACGCCGTGGCTTTTGAAGTAATCGAGTCCTCGGCCCAGCGATTCCAATTGTCCCTGCGCCGCATCCTTATCTGCCGGAGACATCGTTCCGGAGATGAAGTTGATCCGGTTGCGTGAGCAGTAACGCAGCCGGAGTACCGACTCGTCATCGAGCTCCTGCAGCGAGACGGCTTGTTTCTCTTGGAACAGTACTGGCAGCTCCTCTTGCAGCGCTGCGGTCTGCGACTTAAAACTTTTATACAGCGGCTTGCCCGATATCCGAACCGACGTCAGCACATTGCCCTGAACGCCGCCCGTATCGATATGAATTTTATTACGGATACGGAACGGCTGCTTCGCTGCGACGTGCCCGAAGACATGATACGGGTGATTGTTCACAGCTTCCTCTGCAAGAAAAGCGAGTTGCTTCTCGAACGGCTTATCCCGGTCGAGCCTGAAATTACGCTGATGGCGGAGCGAAATACTATCCAGCTTGCCGATATATTTGCTGCCGCAGGGCGCATGCGTTACATAGAAGGACGGCCCGCGCGTACCGATATATCGGTAGAACGGCTTGGACAGGCCAGCCAGCTCGTCGAATTTGCCCAGCAGCTCCGCGTCTTCACGCAGAGCCTGCGTCGAATCAAAGTACGACTCCAGCAGCTCAGGCTCCACACCTTGTATTTCACCTTTCATATACTTATGGACGAAGTTCTCGTGATTGCCCATGACGAACAGGAAGTGCTCCCGGTTATTGTACAGAAATTCGACGATACCCCGCGTCTGCTTTCCTTTGTCGATCCAGTCGCCGGCGAGAATGACCGATGTATCGCGTAATTTATCCGAAGCCAGCAGCTTTCCGTTATCGATCTTGTAGCCGTAACTCATCAGCAACCCTTGCAGTTCCGGAACGCATTCGTGCACATCGCCGACGATAATGTAGTCCCGCTCCTTCGGCAGCAGCGAAGCGATATAATCATCCCGGTCCTTTACCATTACCCGATATGCCGGATTCACGGTTCCAGCGGACGGGTCGCAGAAATCTTTTGCCCGGATCTTATGCACCCTCTCATAGTCTTCACGGGATAAGACAGGCAGCACTTCTTTGCGCAGCCGGTTCAAATGGTTCGTAATCAGCTTCTTCGAGCGATCCGAGGCGTAGTAGTCTTCCCGATTGCGGTAATCAAACAGAATCACTTCTACGTTGTAGTTGTTCTCCTCTGCCGTCTCGCGCACTTTCCTGCGGAAATCATCCGCAAGACCGGTTGTGTCGACGATGACGAACTCCGCATTGATCGGGAACGATGTCACTAGCTTTAACCGTTCGAATAACAGCTGGAACGTGTGCGAACTCGCTTCCAACATCACTTGATCGTATTTATCGTAATCATAGCCTAGAATGTCCTGACGGATCGCATCGGAGGATAAATATTGAACGTTCGCCCGCCAATTGCGGGAGACATCCTCCAGCCGGAGCTGCGGGAGCAGCACCTCCTTCGCGAAGGTTGTTTTGCCGCACTCCGTTGCGCCGACCAGCATGAATATGGTGTGCATCTTCGTTATGATTTCCATCGTCTACTCTCCTCTCCCGCGAACGACAGCGCCCTGTGTCGTATGAATATCGTCCACACTGTCGCCGATCGATGTGAACTCGTATTGGATGTCCGGCAGCCCTTGAAGCGTATCCGCCAGCCACTCACGGAACATTGCCTGTCCCATTTCCCACTTATGATCTTCGTGGCGGAAACCGTCCAGCTCATAGAAACGGTTAAAGTCGGCATTGGGTGTCGTAATAACCAATCGGTCGAATGTGACCTGCGTGCAGATTTGCCTTAGGAATGCCGCCGCTTCTTCTTGCTCCATATGTTCAATCACTTCAGTCAAAATAATATCGACCCGCTCGCCATTGTACGACTCGAGGAAACGATCCAACGACGGGTATACCGCGATATTATCGATTTCCTTAGCCGCCGCCTTGCGGGCAACGGCATTCAGCAGTTCCTCGTTAATATCGACCGCGTAGTAAGCCCCCTCGATCTTGCCCGCGAACGGGAGGGCGTAGAACCCCTCCCCGCATCCGATATCAAGGATCGGCTTATCGAATGAAAGCACCGATCCGATATAGTTGCGGCGCTGCATGGCGGTTCCGCCATATTCAAGTTTGATTGCGTATCGCCCGGTCTGTTCAATTGCAGCTCTATACTTTTTGAACACGTCTCTCTTCTTCAGAAAGTTGTGCGCGAATAGGCTTCGGATATAGAACGGCGCATCGATAACGTTCAAGCTGCGAATATATTTGTCCAGTACGCCATCTGAGATATCGATAAATTCATCGCCGGCAATCGATAAGAACAAGCAGAGTACGCTGACCACGTGCAGCAGATGGTACAGACTTCTCTCCGTCGTCACCGTCAACGTATAGCTCTTATGAGCCTGATGCTGCAATTCGAATCGGTAATCTTTCATATGCTTAGCGAAGAATTCGATATACCGCACCCGTTCGATATGAATCATATGGATCAAAAAAGAATGCTCGTGCCCTTCCACGTCTCGCTCATCTTGCGCCTTGAACGGCGCGGAGAAAAACTCGCCGATCGCATTAAGCGGGAACAGCGGCGTATTATAGCGGGAAACGTTCAAATATTCGAAGCTGTCACCTTCGTCCTTCTTATACGAAACCTCGTTATCCGCATCTTTAAAATAAACGTTGAAGGCACTGCCGCCGTCCGAATACCAGCCGTACGCCATGCCCTGGCGAACCGAACGGAGCAGCATGCCTGTATGGGGATTCTTCTTAATCAAAAAAGAAAATTGTTGATTCGCCGATCTTAATTGCACGATTGCCATCGTTTTCCCCTCTCCCCTTGCTCCTTCTCACAACTCGTGTATCGTTCAGCCCCACACTTCCCGGAGCGCGGAACGGAACATGCCGTCCAGTCGGTCATCAAGCTTCAAGTCTGCCGCCTGGTTAGCCGCTGCCGCAGCCGCCTGAGCTTCCAGACGAGGCAGACTTCGCTCCACGTAATCGTTGATCGCTTCGATTCGAGGCTCGTAATCGAGCTCCTCGCCCGATTTCTTCCGCACCAGCAGTTGCTGCACCGCCTCATACAATTCGCTGTCCGCAGGAACGATCCGGTCCAGCAGCGTCTCGAACGCCATAGGCGGCATATCGCCGTACCGACCGATCCATTCGCAAGCGAATATCGGCCGAAGCACGTAGAAATACTTTTTGATCTTCACCTGCTCGCCCTGCAGGTACATCCGGTAGTTGCCGCGCGCCATATGCAAGTAATGATAGGTGCACGACTTCGGAGAGAACGCCTGCTGCGACAAGCTGCGAAGCTGTTCGGCCACGCTATAGGGCTCGGCATATAGGATCGGCGACTGCAGCCATTCGAGCAGCGGCGGGTTCGACTTCCGGTACAGTCCGAGCGCCTTCTTCAAATCCCAGCCGTTCACGTCGAGTTGATCGCTGATCGGACGCTCGATCACGTCCCTCCGGTCTTGGATCGACAAGTACCAATCGACCGGCCGCACATAAATAAACCGCACGTCGTAATCGCTGTCCTGCGAAGGAAATCCCCACGCTCTGCTGCCCGACTCGCATGCATATAGGATGCGGACGTTCTCCTCCTGCTCGATCTTGTTTAGCTGATCTTGAATTTCGGTATGGATGTCTCGCATCCTATCGCCCCCTGTCTGAATTACGATGCCTTTAACTGCTCTTATAATCCCTCATATGGAGCCGATCGAACATGGCGAAAGTATGGCGAGCGAACATTTTTCCATTTGCTCCACATGCTGTGCTTGATACAATGAAACAATCATGGCATTCATTCGACATGCTAGGGGGAACGATTGTGGCTCGGGAAAGCTTTGATAAAGAAATCCAATTTCTGCGGCTGGTTGCATTGGCAGGGGGAGCCTATAACCGGCAGCAGTTCGCCTCCCGGCTCGGCATATCCGTCCATACGCTGGACAAAACGGTGCGGAGCCTGAAGCAGACGCTCAGCCTCTCATCTCCGCACTTAACGGCAGAGCAGAGCACTGAGCTAACCGAGGGACTGCGGTACAACTACTACGAGTCGGCAGACCCGCTGCTGCTGTTCCTGTACCGGGCCAAGTCGCTCAAGGAATCGGAGAGCATCCGCCTGACGCTGCTCGTCTCCTCGCTGCAAGAACGGGAACTGACGGCCAAAGATCTTCAGGACATCTGCAGCGAGCAGATGCCGGCGGACGTGCCTGCGCCGGATGAGAAGACGATTCGGGGAGATTTGAAATACCTAGAAGAGATTGGCGTCATTGCGAGGTCCGGCGAATCCCGTCCTTACCGGTACCGCGCCGCGAACGATCTGATTGACCAACTGACGGATGATGAACTGCTCGATCTGTTCGACTTCGTTGACGTGACCGCCAACACGCAGGTGCCCTCCGTTCAAGGCTATCTTCTGCGGGACACGCTGAAGAAGGTGCTGCGCGGGCGCGGGATTCATGCCCTTGCAGCGGATACGCACCGTTATAAGTATCACTATCACTCGCGCATTCTGGACGAAGCGCATCTCTATACGATTTTCAACGCGGTCCGCCAGCGGAAGAAGCTGCATTTTGTATACTTGGCGCCCCGCAAGGGATTGAACTACGCTTCGAAAAATACGAATCCGCTCTACGAGAAAGAGTCGCGGAACGTGACCACGATTCTGCCGCTGCGGGTCGTCTTCGATCACCAGTACGGACGCTGGTATTTGATCGGCTATAACGATCGGACCGGCATCGCCAAGTTCCGGATGGAGGGGCTGACACAGCTCGAGGAAGGCGAATCCGTACCGGAGGCCGAGTTCGAGAATAAGCTTGGGCGCGTGCTGGAGCAGCTCGAGAACAGCTGGGTAACCGATACGCTGCGCACGCTTAAGGTCGTCGCCCGGTTCTACAACCCGGACCACCGCTCCGGCGTCAATTTCGTCCGGGAGCGCGTTCAGGCGCAAGGGCAATGGGGCAAGATTACGGAAGAGTCGGAGGAGTCGTTCGTGTTCGAGATTCAAGTGAACGGCATCTATGAGATTAAGCCGTGGCTGAGAAGCTTCGGTTCCAGCTGCGAGGTGCTGGAGCCAGCTTGGCTGCGCAAGGAGTTTATCTCGGATTGGAAGGAGATCGCGTCCTATTATGAGCCTGTTCGACAAAATTTTTAATTACCAGATCATCTCCCGCCTCGACGAGACGGGCTCGTTCGCGCTCACTTCGCAGGAGAGAACGTGGCTTCGCACGATGCTCGGCCATCCTGAAGCCGAGGCTGCTTTCGCACCTGAAACTTTGGTGAAATTGCGCCATCTGCTCGGAATGGAAGAGGCACCAGACATGGATGACGCCGCTAGCAGCGGGATGGACGGCGATGTCCGGGACATCATCATCGAGAAAGCGCGCAGCCGGCAGCGGCAAGTATACCATCCGCTCCTCCGCCCTCTTCGGCGGATCATGATGGCAAGCGGCGGCGTCCGCCTCACCGTCCGGCTGAAGCATGGCGGCATCAAAGAGAACCAGGGCGGACTCCCATGCAAGCTGGAATACAATATGGCCAAGCGGGAATGGTACTTGCTCTGGTACGATACGCGCAACCGGTCGCTGATGTCGACCAGGCTCCATCATATCGCAGCGGTTGAACCGTCGGAGCTCGCGCCCGAGCGCTTCCAAGAGCTAACCGAACGTGTGGCTAAGCTAATGGAGGCACGGAAGAAGCAAGCGGTTATCGGAATCTTACCTAATTATAATAGCGAGCTGTCCCGCATTCTGTACGCGTTCTCGTGCTTCGAGAAGTCGGTCTCCTACGACGAGACGGCCGATCAGTACCGGATTCACGTCACGTACCTCGCCGACGAGAGCGAGTTCCTGCTGTCCCGCATCCGGTTTCTCGGCCTTCGCGTCCGCGTGCTTGAAGGCGGCCATCTGAAGCACCGAATGCGGCAGACCGCTTCCTGGGCGCTGGCGAGGTACCAGACCGAAGATGCATAACAGCCGCCGCAAAGCCCGCAACCCCCATGGGTTACGGGCTTTGTTTCTTTAAATATAATTAAGTCTCTTCGCCATAAGAGCAGCCTCAATGTAGGACAATGAAGGCCATCAACCTTCGCAACAGCCTCTTGCGGAGCCTCCCGTTTATCGTTGCTGATTCTCGTAGTAGGCGATGTCGGCGGCGTGACGATTCTTCCCGCCAGTCCAGTAGCCTTTAATGATGCTCGGATGCTTGAAGATGGCCCAGTCGCCCATCTTGTCAAACTTCCGCGTCGAAGTGAACAACGTCGCTTGCTTGATGATGCCGAACTGGAGACGCTGCTTCTTGCCCCATTGCTTGAGCCGCTTCGCGAATTCCGCGTCCTCCGTCATCAGCATCTCCTCGTTAAAGCCGCCAATCGCTTCGAAGTCCCGTTTGCGGCACCAGAACATCCCGACCGCAATGTTGCCGTACTTCAACATGAGCGGCAAGAGGATGACCAGCGCCGACATAATAATTCCAAACGATACCCGCTCGAATTGAATTTTCCCGACCCCGCCGCCAATATATTGGCCGGTCTTCAGCAGCCGGCCCACCTCAGCCAGCATGTTATCCGCCATCCAGCTGTCCGCGTCGATCGTGACGATGATCTCCCCGCGCGCCGCTCGAACGCCTTCGTTGCGGATGCGAGACAAGTTTTTGCTATCTTCTGTAAGGGTCACACAGTTATAGGACTCGGCAATTCGTTTCGTCTGATCGGTACAGCGGTTCAGCACGACGATCACTTCGATTCTGCCATCGAACGACTCTGCCGCCTTCCGGATCGAATCCAAGCATCTTCCGATATATAACTCCTCATTATGCGCCGGAATAATAATAGACAAGTCCACCTGTTGCTGCTCATTAGCTCCGATAAACATTCCGCGTTCTCCTCTCCTAGTGGCCGATTTCTAAGTTCTTCGTATTCCGTCCAACAGCAAAGACGTCGCATTGCGGAACAGCGGCTTCAATTCTTCCTTCGGCATGAAAGCATAGCTGTCGCTGAGCCCCGAGTAGAAGCTAAGGATAAGAAAAGCCAACTCTCTGGGGTCCTGCTGCTTCAACTCCCCCGATTCGACTCCTTCTCGAATGAACGATTCGAAGTTTGCCATAAAGCCCATCACAATTGCACCGAATTTGACCCTCGCCTCGTCGCCCGCGGCGTTCTTCAGAAACTCCTCCGCCGCCTTCGACAACGGCCTCTGCATCGTATCGACGAAATGCTCCGAGAACGCATACAGCTTATCGACTATCGTCGTATAACCGGCGGCAATAGCGCTCCAACGTTCCCATGAGGCGGTGAAGGTCTGCTCCGTTATATAAACAAACAGGTCTTCCTTGCTCGTAAAATGGTGATACACCGCGCCTTTGCTGCAAGGCACCTCCCGGCAAATATCTGCGATCGAAGCCGCCGCATAACCTTTTCGCGCGAACAACTGAATGGCCGTATCGACAATTCGTTGCTTTGTCGCTCCCGCAGCAGCACCATCCGCCGCCGTCTCCTTCCGTTCCACTTCGCTCCTCCTTTCGGGAGTGATAATCGTTAGCCCCGTTACATACCGAACGGTCGGTATGGCATTATAGTAAATTTGTTCCACTTATTAATCAATCTAACAAGTTAATATTTAACAGATTTGACACAGTTGTTTTACAGTTTTCGCACAAGTGACGGGCGGGCGTGATTTCTATCCGCTTGCGCACACAACAAAAAAGTCTGCGCATCAACGCAGACTTTGGATCAAATCTATCGATCATAAAGTTCACTCTCGGCCCGCATAAGCTCTCGCGCCTCGACCGACCATCGGCGCTCTCACCTGGCATCCTAAACTAACGCCCTGTCATCCATGTCAGAAGTTTTGGCATTAGCTGCTTCGCGTCTTCATATCCCTGCATGTAAAGTTCGTCGAGCCTCGCAGGGTTGCGCTCCATCCGTCCGACTTTCATCGGCTGCGACGGCCGAATGACGAAGGCTGCACCTTTCTCCTCTTGCTCGGCAACATAATCCAGCGTTCCGTTATAGATATTGTGACGGGTGAGCATAATCTGCACGAACTTCGGAAACTTGCGGTAGGCCCGCTTCACGAACCATCCGAACTTATTACGCGATTTGCGGTAATCTTCGTTCCGGGTCAGCACAACGACGTTGCGCCTGTTGCCGTCCTTCTCCGATTGACGAATCGGAATCGGGTCCGAAATGCCTCCGTCGAGCAGTCGTCTGCCGCCGTATTCGACGATCGAAGCGATGAAAGGCAGCGAACTGGATGCCCGCAGCACGGTCGGCATATCGAAGCCATCCTCGCTCTTACGGTAATAGACCGTCTCGCCCGTATCGCAGTCCGTTGTGCCAATGACGAATTCCTCCGGGCTGTTCTGAAACGTCTCATAATCGAACGGAACGAGCTTATTCGGAATCTCGTCGAATATAAAGTCCATCCCGAACAACTCGCCGCGCGTTAAATAATTTCTCCATGAAATATAACGCGGATCACTGATCCAGTTCACGTTCACCGTCCGGTTACGGCCAAGCTGCCTCGACAAATAGCTGATCCCCATGCAAGCGCCTGCCGACATACCGATCGTATACGGAAAATAAATTTGCTGTTCCGCAAAATATTGAAGCACGCCAGCTGTGTAGATGCCGCGCATGCCTCCCCCTTCCAATACTAATCCGATGCCTTCCATTGTGACATGATCCTCCCTTGCCCGTACGACAAAACAATGTAACTATTGTACTCATCGTCCAGCGAAGGAGTCAAACGAGAATCGTTGGCATTGCCGGATCCTAAGGTTGAAAACAACCGTCCCTATATGTCACAATCATGAAGGATATGCCCATATCCATGCATCCCATCGTCATACATAAAACCTGTATAGGAGGACCTAGCAATGAAAACGATAAAGCTGGGGACAAGCAATCTGGAAGTTCCAGTCGTAGCCGTTGGCTGCATGCGGATTAATTCGCTCAGCAAGCAAGAAGCGGAGAAGTTTGTGCAGACGGCAATGGAGGAAGGAGCTAACTTCTTCGACCATGCCGACATTTATGGCGGCGGTACTTGCGAGGAAATTTTCGCGGAAGCGATTCATATGAGCGATTCGGTTCGCGAGAACATCATTCTTCAGTCGAAATGCGGCATCCGTCCGAATATCGGAACGTTCGATTTTTCGAAGGAGCATATTTTGTACTCGGTGGACAATATCCTGCAACGGCTGAATACCGACTATCTCGACATTCTGCTGCTGCACCGTCCGGATGCGCTCGTCGAGCCTGAGGAAGTGGCTGAAGCGTTCGATCTGCTCGAAAGCTCCGGCAAAGTGCGCCATTTCGGCGTCTCCAACCAGAATCCGATGCAAATCGAGCTGCTCAAAAAATACGTCAAGCAGCCGCTGATTGCCAACCAGCTGCAGCTTAGCATCACGAATGCGAACATGATCTCGAATGGCGTGAACGTGAACATGGAGAACAACTCCGCGATCAACCGCGACGGCAGCATTCTCGACTATTGCCGCCTGCACGACATAACGATCCAGCCTTGGTCGCCGTTCCAATACGGCTTCTTTGAGGGCGTGTTCCTAGGTAACGAGAAGTTCCCTAAGCTTAACGAGAAAATTGATGAAATCGCGAAAAAGTACGATGTCAGCAACACGACGATCGCCATCGCTTGGCTGCTTCGCCACCCGGCGAAAATGCAGCCTGTTATCGGCTCGATGAACATCGGCCGTCTGAAAGACTGCATCCAAGCAAGCGATATCGTGCTCACCCGCGAGGAATGGTACGACATTTACCGCGCTGCGGGCAACATTCTGCCATAAGAGCTGAATATAGAAGCAGCCCTCTTGCCAATGGCAGGAGGGCTGTTTGCGTATAGTTATCTTCTTATAAGGACAATCCGTTACTTACTCTTCACATCCGACTTTCTAGTACGCTAGTGCACCCTCTTTCTGGGGATATTCATTCCTTGTTTGAATGATCTGTTGATACACGCGCACGACTTCTTCCGCGATCGCTTCATGCCCTTTCAGATTCGGGTGAATCGGATTGCCGATCGGCCGCAGATCGAGAAAGCGCCCTTTTTTGTAGCCGTCGATCCACTCCTTCTCGTTGCCCTTGAACAGATGTTCCAAGTCCAGCAGATGGACGTTGTCCCATTCGATCAATCGGCGAATGTGCTGGTTAATAATTTGCGTCGTCTTCTCCATTACCCACCAGTTAGGAAATGGGTTATACAGAGTGCCGATAAGTATGGTCGTCCCCGGGTGGGATACGAGACTGACGATGCTCCTTATGTTGCTCGACAACTGTTCTGCCGCCCGGCTTAAGCCGGACGTATTGCCGGTCAGCAGCGGCAATGTGTACCTGATCACGTCGTTCCCGCCAATAACAAGCGTCACCAACCGAGTTTCTTCGCACAAACGGTCCCTGCTTCTGGAGATCGATTGCATCAATCGATCCGACGTCCACCCCGGCTTCGCATGCACTTGCATCGATACCTCGTCGGTCTCCTCCTCCAGCAGCATCTGAACATGAGACGGAAAAGGAGAAAGCTTCGTCTTCAGGTCGTGCCCGAACGTGATTGAATCGCCCAATGCCAAATACTCCATAGATTCGCCAGCCTCCAACTCTTCTGCCATCTGTGCCGTTAGTACACAATGACAAGCTATAGTTACATAATTTAGGATTGTAATTATATACCATCTTATTATCTTTGTCTAATTATGGAACCGCTTCCGACACAAAATTTTCATAACCTTGTCCATCTGTCGAATATGAAAATAGCGAAAATAATAGAATTAACGTTGTACAGGCTCGATTTATGCCGAAACGAAATGCTAACAACGTTATCAGAATAACTCCTGCCCCGGCCCGGCATTCGACGCCGTTGACGTTTCCCGCCGCGCTTCTTTCATCCGCCAGCATTCCACATTGACTTTTGGTTAGCGTTCATTTACCATAATGGCCATGATGAAAATTACACATTCAGACAGCAAGAAACAAGCGATCGTAGAGGCCGCCATCCGGCTATTCTCCCAGAACGGATTAGACGGTACCAGCATCAAGGACATAGCAAGAGAAGTAGGCGTCTCGGATGCTGCACTCTATAAACATTTCCCTAGCAAGATGGCGCTGGCAGCCGAAATATTCGTTCACTATCTTGTTCAGTACACGAACTTGATTGACTACCACCGCACCAAGGATTGCCCGTTCCCGGAGAAGCTGCATGGCTTAGTCGACGATATCGTCGACCGGCTGCAGAACGAACGGTTCGGACTGCTGCTGCTCGGCCAGCAGCATGAGCTGTTCAACGAGATTACGTGCACACGGCGGGTGCCGCTGCAAGCAGCGGCCGAATTGGTTCAATCCGGTGTTCAAACCGGTGCCATCCCGATGCAGGATGCCCTTCTGTCCGCCTCCATGCTAATCGGAAGCATGCTTCGATTAGCCGTGTTTACCGACAATGGCATCTTTCCCGAAGACATGACCGCTTCTAGAGATGAAATCCATGCCCGAATAAGAGGACTGCTTGGACTCAAGTAGTCCTCCTTTTTTGAGTATATAGTTAATGTTCATTAACCAAACAAGGAGCGATTCCATTTTGATTCACACCCTCAACCGCCAAATTCTTATTACCGAAGCAGGTTCTCCAGACGTTATGAAGCTGATTGAATCCCCAATCCCGGCTCCCGGCCCTAAACAGATCCGAATTCGTATACAGGCCGCTGGCATCTCCTATGCTGATATCATGATGCGCCAGGGCTCCTATCCAGCCCCTCCGTCCAAATTCCCCTTCGTCCCCGGCATCGAACTGGTCGGCATCGTCGACGCAATCGGCTCTCAAGTTCAACATTTGCACACGGGACAAAGGGTCGGCGCCCTTCCTCGCGGCGGCGGTTATGCCGACTATATATGCGTTGATGCCTACAGCGTCATTCCGCTCCCGGACGGTGCGGATGCGCACGATGCGCTCAGCATCATGATGAATTACGTGACCGCTTACCAAATGCTTCACCGCAGCGCGGCAATTAAGCCTCATGCGCGTATCCTCATCCATGGCGCCGCCGGCGGCGTCGGCTCCGCACTGCTGCAGCTCGGACGCTTGATGAACTTGGAGATATACGGGACGGCGTCTCCGGCGAAGCTGGCACTCGTCGAATCGCTAGGCGCTACGGCAGTCGATTATAAGAATACCGACTTCGTCGAAGAGCTAATGCAGCAAGTCCCTTCCGGGTTCGATGCCATATTCGATCCGATTGGCGGCAGCCACCTGAAGCGGTCTTATCGGTTATTGGCTAAGGACGGCCGGCTGGTTGTCTTCGGATTCCAGCATGCGGGGACCAAGAAAGAGGTGTTCCGAAGTGTACTTCCTATGCTCAGGCTCCGAATGAAATGGAACCGTAAACGCGTCAAATTTTACACCTTGCCCATTATGATTCGCCTGCGCAAACAATGGTTCCAAGACGATCTGCGGACATTGTTCGATCTGCTGCAGCAAGGCCAGATCCAACCCGTCATCTCCAAGCGGCTCCCCCTTCAGGAAGCGGCATATGCGCATGCGTTAATGGAGCAAGGCGCCATTCATGGCAAAATGATTCTTATCCCATAGTTAGCACACGATCCGACAGCGGGCATTCGCGGGCTGATGCAGCTACCGGGAGTACATATTTTCATAGAACAAGGATATTGGGCCTTCCTTCTCGAACTCCTCCTGGAATAAAGCAAAAATAGTCAAGATAAGAACGTACATTCTCTTTATAATAAGATCCATCGCTATCAACAAAGGAGTTCATCCGAATGAAGGCCGACTATATTGAACAGATCCAGACGACGATCGATTACGCAGAAGATCATCTCGCCGAGGAGCTCTCCTTGTCCCAGCTTGCGCGGGTGGCGGGATTTTCCGACTTCCATTTTCACCGCGTCTTCCTTGCTTTGACGGGAGACACCATAATGGAATATGTGCGTAAACGCCGGCTCGCGCGGTCCGCTTACGAAGTCGCTTACTCGGATGCCCGCGTTCTCGATATCGCGCTCAATACCGGGTTCAACAATCACGAAACGTTCACCCGGGCTTTCAAGCGCATGTTCGAAATGGCGCCGGCGGAGTACCGTAAGCAAGGAATCAAGCCTCCCGCCTACGGCAAGCTGAACATCCTGCAGTTGAAGTACAATCCCTATCTAGGAGGAATTCGAATGGAGTATCAGATCATCACTAAGCCGGCATTCAAAGTCATCGGCTTCGATCTTCGCACGACAGCGCAAGAGGGGAAGAACCATCAAGAAATACCGGCGTTCTGGCAGGAGTACATCCGTAATGAATGGAGCTCCCAAATCCAGAACCGGCTGCACAAAGAGGGCAACGTCGAGCTCGGCATCTGCCACGGCTTCGACATGGCCACCGGAACCTTTATCTATACGATCGGCGCGGAAGCAGAGCACTTCGACGGCATCGACAACCCGAACCTCGCCTGCCATGAGTTCGGAGCGGCCGAATATGCCGTGTTCACGACGCCGAAAGTGCCGCATGACCAGTTCAGTCACTCTATTCAGAGCACTTGGGGCACAATCTTCTCGGAGTGGTTCCCTCATTCCGGCTACGAGCATGCCGGCTTGGCAGAGTTCGAGCTGTACGACGAGCGCAGCAATCCCGAGCTGGAAGAAATCCAAATGGATATCTACATCCCCGTGAAGCGCAAGGAAGCGTAACGAACTTTTACCGGCTATGCGAGATGGCCTGACATATAGAACAAGCCGCCTGCACAATTGTGCAGGCGGCTTGTTCTTTACATTCGTTTCACGGCAATTCATGATGCCAACACACCAGCCACGCCGCATCAGATACGCCCATAAAGAACTACGTATACGCGTTGTACCGTGGGTTTGATCGAACTTTGGCGCTTGAGTCCTTATCTTTGAAGACTAAAGAGCTTTGAATCTTAAGCTTTCACCTTTGAGTATTGAACGTTGAACTTTTATGGTGGGGCTATCCTCTCCGAATAGACCATAACGGTTCGCTGGACGAATTTCTCATTAGGTTGAGCCGTATAACCGAACGGCTCAGGCGGTCTCTAGTTCATCTGATTTCGGAGTATTGGCACAGCTAAACCGTTGTCGAATTAGACCGAGTCCGGAATATCGATTCTCGTAATCGAATTCGATTCGCTTAAGATAAAATCGACGTTCGTCAGAAACTCATCGATTTCGTCTTGAAGCTTATCGATTGCATTTTTCAAATGAAGCGGATCGATCAGTTTCGGTTCATTTTGCTCCAAGAACGGCTTCGAAGTCGACTCATACTGATCCGCCGCAGGCTTCTTATCCGTCCCGAACGTTGTCTTGATCAGCTCATCGAGACGCCCCTTCACCTTCTCATCTTCCGCCTCGTACTTGCGCAGAGCATTGGCATAATCGCTCGTCATCTTCTGAAGCAGCGTCTGCTCGTAGACAATAGATGCCTTCCGCTCAATAGCCTCGGCAACCGTCATCGACTGACGGCCAATCGTTACCATGGTCTCCGCGTTCGATTGGACGATCGACGTCTTAATGATGTTCCGCCGCCGGATGAGATCCTCAATCGATTGGTTATTCGATTTGACTTTGTTCTCGTACTCGTGATTATCTTTATAGCCGACAATCGGTTTCTTCCCCGTCGACATTCCGATGAAAGAAGTATCCTGTATCGCCTTCTTAATCCGTGCATCCAACGTTTTCAGCTCAGCAAGCCCGCGCGTAATAGAAATGTGCATTCTATCCGTTCGCCCCCTCATATGTTCATCTTCTGTTGCCTATTCTCGCAGACCGGCAGCAAGACGAACAGGGCAAAAGTATGGCGACTCGCTTATTGCTGCATGGAAAGTTGCAATTGTACATATAGCTGCTTCGTGCGTTCAGGGTCTTCGTCATTAAAGAAAATGTACGTGTTCGGCAGCTTAATCCGAATGTACGGCGGATTGTTTTTGTATATATACAACCTTGTTGTGCCCAGACCGTTCAGTGAGAATTTACCTCTGTTCACTCTTGTCGTGCCTTCACCGTTTACCTTGTAGCCCTTCGGTACTTGGTCGACTAAATCAAGCTGCTCAATATTAACGAGAGGGAAATCATAACTATACATCGGATAGTCAATTTCAACTTGGCGGTCTTTCGTTACCGTTAAGGTCGGAGACGTCAGCTCGGAGAGAATGAGCATGAACGATACGAAGAAGATCGCTCCTGCGAGCAGTACGACGATTGCTCCTGCCATTATTTTGCCTGCCAAGGTGCCTGTATTAATCGTGGAACCGATTCCTACCCGCTTCGGCACGAACACCGCACTATCATTCGGATTATGATAGGTGAAGCCGTTCGCCCAATACTCGTCGTCGTCCGAATAAATCAATTGCCCGTCCTGCGACACCACTTCCTGCTCCTGGGCGTGAATCCGGCGGTAAGTCACCAGGGTGAGTGCGATCGGAATAAGAGAAAATAGTACGGTAACCGCAATCCATAGACCGGTCAAGTCCGGATTGTCATTCGAGACCAACAAGTAGATGATCGGAAAATGAATGCTCTCGATAATCGCAAGCAACAGCCACATATAGGTTAACGATCTGCGGCGCGCCTGGTTCAAGCTCAAGTTAATGTCGCTGTTCTCGCTGTACACTTTTGCTTTCATTCTGCGCATGTAATAAGAACAAATGATGAAGAGGATGGTGATTCCAATCCCGGCGTAGCCGATGTCGGAAAATGATGAATTATCGCTTCGCACCCACAGCAGCGTGCCAATCGATATCGCCAGCGGAATGATGAACAGTGCCGTTGAAGCGTTCCTCGCATTCTTCAGCCGGGCAACCCGAGTGTCGCTATGCACAACATTCTTCTTGCCGACGAACCATTCGTGCTCCCGCTTAAGAGCGAGTGTCGCGCGGAACGCTCTGCGCGGCGGCACTATCATATAGACGATGAATAACGCTAGCCATAAGAAAAAATATATATTGGAATAAGCCAGCAGGCGATCCCACATATTCATGATGACAAGCGGAACCAAAGCAACACCCAACCATACGCTGACCTGCGTAAATTGCTTCTTGAACCGGGCTCTTATCTCGCCGATAGCAGGATGCTCCATGGCATGTGCGGGCAGCGTAACGGCGAACAGCATCCCGTTCTTGTAATTTGCAAGAGGTCTGTAGGTGGCCCACAGCACGCTATACAGAATAATAGCCGGAATAAAGTGAATGAGCATAAACGTAACGAACATCTTGAATCAGACTCCTTTCATTAGAGGGATTCTAAAACGAATTAAGACTGCGGCTGATATTTCATTCGGGCGAATATCCGGTCGCATAGAGAGTCGAACTGCGACCGTTCAACCCCTTTGATGGCCGCCTGTGCGATGATGAGCTGAAGCTGTTCCTCCAATTGCGCAGAAGGCTGGCTTCCTTCGCCGTCTGATGCTCGGGGACTTACCTTGGCGCCATGCCGCCGATCGATGACGATGTATCCTTCCTGCTTCAACAGTGAGTACGTTTTGTTGACCGTCATCGAATTAATGCCTAGATCTTCAGCAAGCTGGCGGACGGTCGGCAGCTTCTCGGCTGGTTCAAGCTGTCCCGTCGCAATGCCAATCACGATCTGATTGCGAAGCTGCTCGTAGATGGGGGTCTCGCTGTCTAACTGCAACGAAATAATCATAGGGTTACTCACCTCGGAACACTTACTTTGTATCATATATAGTAATACAAATAATACTTAGTGTCAACATTTGGAAGGATACGCTCGATGTTCCTGCCGATTGTCTATCCTCTATACCGCAAAATAAATAGCCGTCGAAAAGCGTCAATGACGCTTTTCGACGGCTAACCGCGATGCAATACGACTCCTGCTCCAAGTCGATCGGATTGAACCGAGCCTCCACCCTCCGGCAGTCTGGCTGAACAGAAAAAAGCCGCAATTTCATGCGGCTCTTTCCCTATTCTTAGCGTCCTCCCGTATTTGAAGCCCAGACAGGAATCCAACTATTCGGATAGTAGGCATTGGTTAAAGTTGTGTTATAGAGAACGAGGTTCCCATCATTTTGCATGACCAGAGTGTCACCCGTTGTGGTAGCCGGCAATCCGCTTCCGTGATGAGCTTGAATCCATGACGCGGTATCGGTTGACCAAATGGGCAGCCGTGTTGAAGTATCTGTTACCCAAACCTGATCATAACCCCAGCCTAAGTAATATTCGTAATTACCATTGGCAGGGTTCCATCCCCAGCGATAAGCATATTGATATACTGATATATAAGATCCGCCATAGCTATACATCACCATTTTGCCAGTCGGTTCAAACTTGAACGAAACGGCACCTTTTTTATTGGTGCTGTTACTCCATATAGAAGATCCATTCTGATAGATAACAAAATTCCCGTCATTCTGCCAAATGGCCACAAACCTGCCGTCTTGGGAGGCGATATAGTCGTCCTTCGCAAAGCTGCCGCCTATAGTGATCCGGTCTCCAAGATAGCTGGCGGAAGCTGTCGCTGGCAAGGCAAATACCAAAAGCAGCAAGCAAGCCATAACCATTCGAATAGATTTGAAAGATAGCAGATTGTTCATTGAACACACTCCTATGATCCTTATAGTAGTTAAAAGCCAAACACTTGAACTTACTAGATTATTAGTCACCTCCTTGATATTGCTTAATGATGCTCGTATTTAGCGGCCACATCATACCTCCTCTTGGTAACCAATATTTTGATTAGCCATTTTATATCAATCATAGAATCTATTGTATATTTCCGGATCGGTTTTGTATAGTTGGAATTGGATATTAAAAAAAAGATGGCTCCTGTTGAATACAGAAGCCATCTCCTTCCTGCATAAGACTATAGTAGTCACTTTAACAACACTGTCCACAAATGGGGTTTCCGTTTAGTTACACAGGCCGCTCAATCGTGAACCGTTCCCCAAGCTTCGCATAATCGTTGCCCGCCAGCCGGCTTACCGGGCGGAGCCCGACCGGATCGATACGCCCATTGTCATACAACGTATCTGCCACATGATATTGGACGACCCGGCCGATCAACAGATCGGCCGCCGGCGTTCCGTCGGTACCGCCAACCGGAATCGCTTGTTCCAGCACGCACTCCATGCGAATGTGTGCCTCTGCAATCCCTGGAACCGACACTTTGACGCTCGGGACAGGAGTGAGACCGGTCAGTGCGACCTCGCTCTCGTCCGGCGGCAAATTTGCTGCGGTATCGTTAATCTGGCGAATGTACGACTCATCCGAAATATGCACGACCAGCTCGCCGCTTGCGATCGCATTCCGCGACGTATCCTTGCGCTCGCCTGCCTTCCGCTGCACCGATACTGCGATCATAGGCGGATTCGCCGTTACGATCGTGAAGTAGCTGTAAGGCGCCGCATTCAGCACGCCCTGCTCGGACAGCGTCGTGACGAATGCGATCGGACGAGGGATAATGCTTCCGACGAGAAGCTTATAGTTATCCCTCTCGCTCTGGCTTACCGGGTCGATCGAAATCATAGCCGTTCCTCCCCATTAGACGATTTAATATTGGTGTCGTTAATGATTGCCGTAATTAATAGTAAACCATGCCGCAGCCGCTTCCGCTTCCGATTGCGTCAACCGGTGGCCGGCGCGCTCCCAATGAACGGCTACCGCAGCGCCCGCATGATGAAGCAGCGCCTGCAGCTCCTCCGTCTCCTCCGGGGAGCAGATCGGATCATTATGGCCAGCCGTTATGAATACCCCGGTCCCCGTCAGATCAGGCAGCTTGATCCCTCTTCTCGGCACCATCGGATGATGCAGAATCGCACCCTTCAGCGCACCAGGATGATGGAACAACAGACTGCCTGCAATATTCGCTCCGTTCGAGTAGCCGACAGCGACCAGATTGCTACGGTCGAATCCGTATTGTGCAGCCGCCCGGTCCAGAAAATCGTTCGTCTCCTGCGTCCGGAAGATGAGGTCTTCCTCGTCGAACACGCCTTCCGCCAACCGGCGGAAAAACCGCGGCATGCCGTTCTCCAGCACGTTCCCTCTTACGCTGAGCACAGACGAGCCTGGCGAGATGATCTCGGCGAGCGGCACCAAATCATGCTCCGTGCCGCCTGTTCCGTGGAATAAAACGAGTACCGGTGCCTCGGAATCCGTACCTTGTTTAAATATATGCTTCATTATTGGTTCCCCTCCAGCTCGCGCACCGTAATCGGCGTCAGATTGCTTTCGATAATTTCGCGTTTAGGCTCAAACCATTCTGGCAGCATCAGTTTCTCACCAAGCGCATCCGGCTCTTCGTCACGGGCGAAGCCTGGAGGATCCGTCGCGATCTCGAACAGTATGCCGCCGGCTTCCCGGAAGTACAGCGCGTTAAAATATTGACGGTCCACAATCGGCGTCGGATGGAATCCGCTCTGTTCCACATGCGTTCTCCAGCGTGCATGCTCAGCGTCATCTACTGCACGCCATGCGATGTGATGGACCGTTCCGGCTCCGCCTACTCCAGCCGCAACCGGATTAACAGGCAGATCGATGATGTTGCCGATATCGGCCGTCGATTGATAGCGGGCGTACAAGCCCTCTTGGCCAACTTTGCGCAGGCCCATCACATGCTCGAGCAGATCAGCCGTTCTCTCAGGAGCGGTACTGTATAGAATAGCGCCGCCGAACCCTTTGATCGCTTTGTCTGCCGGAACGCCGCCGAAAGCCCACTGGCTTGGCGCGCCTGCTTCGCGCTCGACGATCTCGAGTTTCAGACCGTCCCGGTCTTCGAACTGCAGGAACGTTTCCCCGAAACGTGTTGTCTGTTCATAAGCGATGCCGAACTGCTGCAGCCGGTCAGCCCAGAACGAGAAGCTTCCAGCCGGTACGACGTACGTCGTGACGCCGACTTGCCCGCCGCCAACGCGGCCTTTGCGGGAATTCGGCCAAGGGAAGAAGGTGATGATCGTGCCCGGGCTGCCCTGCTGGTCGCCGAAGTAGAGATGATACACTTCCGGTGCGTCGAAGTTGATTGTTTTTTTCACAAGCCGTAATCCGAGTACACCTGCATAGAAATCGACATTAGCCTGTGCGTCGCGAACGAACGCCGTAATATGGTGGATACCTGCTGTTTGATATTGAACGGTCATGGAATACCCTCTCCTTTATTGGTCATTAGTTTATGATTGGTTTCATTCATCCGATTAATGATTGAACGTTAGGTTTTTACATCATATTTGAGAATCTTTAATTTAAGATATCGGCTGTAAAAAAATCGGTCTTTCCTGCACGATCTGACCATCTTCATGGTCTGCCGCGCCTTGCGATTATCTGTACGGTATGATTCCCGATCAGCGGGAACCTGATTCAAGCTCTTCCACGGCCCGCGTGTAAAGCCTGCCTTCTACTTGAATCCCGCCTGCGCAAATTTGCCAAGCTTCTTCAGCAATTGGCTCGCCGTCTTCATCTCTTCCGCCGTCAGTCCGGCTACTGCGCTTCCGATGACATCTGCATGCTGCGGAAACACTTCTTCGATAAATTGCTTGCCTGCATCCGTAATCTCCGCATAGATAAGCCGCCGGTCCTCTGTCGATGTTCTGCGTGCAACGAACTGTTTCTTCTCCAGCTTGTCGACCACATACGTAATGTTGCCGCTGCTCATCAGTACTTTGCTTCCAATCTGCTGAATAGGCTGAGCGCCTTTGTGGTACAACAATTCTAGAACGCCGAACTCCGTCCGGTTCAATCCATGCCGCCGAATGTCTCGGTCCGCATGCGCATTCACCCACTGGCTGGCCCGCGATAAGGCGATGTAAAGATCGAGCGCTTCATCCTGCGTTCCGCTGCTGTGTTTCGTCATCGTGTTCACCTTCTTGTCTGCTTCGTTTGTTTATCTTGATTTTAAGATACTTTATTTCGAGATTAATGTCAAGCGAGTCCGTGCACTTTTTCTCAAAAATATTTCCAGCATCAAAAACGGCAGAATGCCTGCCCCTCATCCGATGCGGAGCAAGCCGTCCGCCTGTTGCTGAATCCTCGCTGAACGCACGCTTAAAAAGCAGCTAATCCTTGTACCACCGGACAAGCTCCTTCCGATGGGTATAGACGAGCAGCACGAAATTAATGAGCCAAATGGTCAAAATGCCCATGTCGTATGAGCCATATGCGAGATACCCGGACAAGAGCAGCATGCCCAGCACGACCTGGAAGCCGTCCGTGTCCGATGATGGCGGCTTGCCCTTGCCGTATATCCAAGCACTGGCCAACAGCAGCGCAAGAATGACCGCGTAGGCCAGCGACGCCTCGAAGCCGGTCAACGCGCTCCAGACGCCGAACGTCACGGCAATGGCTTTGCCTCCCTTCCATCTCATGAAAGGCGAGAATGCATGCCCGAGCAGCGCTCCGGCTGCAGGCGGCACCATGCCATACCCCGATACGTGTCCGGCGTGAATGAGCCAGAGCACGACCGCATACCCTTTGCCGAAATCGAGCGCTACGCCGGCTATTCCGTACACATAACCAGCCGTCCGCCACAAATTCATAGCGCCGGGATTGCCGTCGTCATGCTCTTGCAAGTTATGATGGGCAAGCAGCCCGAGCCAATAAGAGAACATAAGCGAACCGCACAGGAACGAAAGAAGCGTCCATAGGATGATCATGGCTTTCTTCGGCCCCCTACTTCGACCTGACGCCCTTTCCAAGCCACCCGGCCGAAGAAGACAACCTGATAAACCGAATACAGCATGATATAGAGGAAGAAGACGGTGCTCAACAGATGCACAGCCGGAAGCCACCAGCCGAACCGCCCGGTGTAGTGGAGAAAATAGTAGATTTGAGCTGTGTACAGTACGTATCCGGCTGCCAGCGGGAGCGCCCAATCCGTGCCCAATAAGAAGGGAGCCGTCTCGGCGGCGATTAAGCCGACCAGCCATACGGCGACAAGCAGCGTCGTCCACCCGCTTAGCTTGCCGGTGCTGAGCACCGCCCCTTTGCTAAAGCCTTCGATCTCGCTGCGTATGCCGCCCGGGTACATCCGGAAATCGACGCAGCGGTGTCCGATGTAATTCGTGACCGGCACACCGGCTCGGAGCATTGCTGCGCCGAGATTCAGATCGTCCAGCAGCTCAGATTTGACGCCTTCGTGGCCTTCCGCTTTCTCGTAATCCTCCCGCGAGACGATAATGCACGAGCCGTACAACCCCTTACTGGGGTTGCTCCGTTCCATAGGAGACGTAAAAGCGAACAGGCCGAGCAAATTCGGAATAAGCGCCAGCCGCTCGTACAACTTGTCCGCCAGATGGTAAGGCACGACCGACACCGCCCCTCCCGTCCGGTCTCCCGCCGCCATCAGCGCATGAAGCGCATCCGGGGCCAGCCGCACGTCGGCATCCAGAAAGGCAAACCTGTCGCCCGTCGCGTGCAAATAGCCGTTCCACACCGCCCAGTTCTTGCCCGTCCATCCCGGCGGCAGCGATGTATTCGCGATCACCTTCACCCCATAGCTCTCCGCTATCGCCCGCGTCCGGTCCTCCGAACAGTCATCGACGACGATAATCTCGAGCTGGACCGATGACGGAATCATTTGCGCTTGAAGCGACTGGAGCAGATAGGGCAGATTACGCTCTTCGTTGCGTGCGGGAATGATGACGGATAAACGCTTCCCTTGAATAACTTGCTCCTGAGAATGCTGCGCAATGGCAGGAAGGGTATGGCGGCGAAACAAAACGAACCCCGCGCCGCACGCGCATATAAGCAGAATTGCGACGACAATTTCCATGCGACCGCCCCCGTCCGAACGATTGTCGATTGTTATTACCTATCGTATTGCACGACCGCGTCAACTATGATTGATGATCTTCGTGTACTAGATCTGTTATGCGCAAAAAAAAGGAACCGCCGGATAAGCCGATTCCCATTCGCTTATCCAACAGTCCCCGCATCTCTAACCGGTCTGCATGATTATAGGTTGAACTTCTCTACCGCAGCTTCAAGGCCTGCGCTGCGCTCCTTCAACAGCTCCGTCGTACCCGCAATGCGCTGTGCCGTCTCCAACTGGCGCTCCGACATCTGCCGGATCGCTGCCGTGTTATCCGCTGACTCCTTCGAAATATGCGAGATTTGGCCAACCGATGCCGCCACCTCTTCGGAACCGGCCAGCACCTCTTGCGCCGCGGCCGATATTTCTTGAATCTGGCTGTTCACGACCGCGAACCGGTCCATCGTATCGTTGAACAGCTGCTCAACTTGACCTGACAGCTCGGTTCCTTTCATCATCTCTTGGCTGCCGGCATGCATCTGCTCCCCGATCCGGACCGCTTCCTGCCGTATCTGTCCCAACATCGACGTTATATGCCGAGCCGACACGGTGGACGCCTCCGCAAGCTTCCGCACTTCGCCAGCTACGATCGCGAAGCCTGCGCCATGCTCTCCGGCTCTTGCCGCCTCAATCGAGGCGTTGAGCGCGAGCAGCTTGGTCTGATCGGCAATGGTCGTAATCGACTGAAGCACCGGTTCGATTTCTTCCATGTACGTATTGAGCAGTTGAACCGTATCCGTCGTCTGAACCGCCACATTGGATATCGAGCCGACCTGCTCCCGCAGCCACTGAATCGACTCGCGCCCATGCTCCGCCGTCTCCAGCGCTTCGACTGACGCTCTCGATACGTCAGCCGAAGCTTCCGATACCCGGCCGATCGCATGCGTAATGTCTTCCATCGACTTCGCGCTTTCCTCCGCTCCGAGCCGCTGATGCTGCGCGCCGTCCGCCAGCTTCACGATCGACTGCTCCAGCTCTACGTTGAGCGCGACCATCCGGCCCGCTTCCGAGCCGAATTGCTCCGTCGCTTCTACAAGGCTATGAGCCGTTGCGGCCACGTCCTGCATGACGCTTCCCAGCGTGCTGCCAAGCCGTTCGCTCATCCGCAGCATCGCCGCATAAGCTTGCCCGATCTCATCCGAGGATCGAACGTGCAGGGTGCCGAGATGAACCTTCGCCCCGGCGAGATCGCCTTCGGCAATCGCTTCCGCACTGCGTACAATGACGCCAAGCGGCCGCAGCGCACGGGAGATGAACCACGCAATGAGCGCAAATATAAGAAGCGTCGCCGCCCCCATCATGATGAACAATGGCTTGCTCGTATCCATGACATTGTGGTAGATCGTATCCGATACCGTCACATCCGTATCGATGCCGATTGCACCGATGACCGTTCCGGATGCGTTCCGCAGCGGAGCATAAGACGAAATATAGTTGCCGTATTCCGGGTTATGGATAATATCCGACTTGGCCGGCTGCCCGCTCAAGATCGCCTCTATCGCCTTCTCCGGCACATCGGTCACTTCACCGATTGGCGATGCGGAGTCCGAATCCTTCGGCTGCCCGTCTATAATAAGAAGCGGTTGCTTCTTCTCATCAAATTGGACAGTGTAGACGTACATAGCGCCAATCTGAGCCCGGTAACGGTTCATCTCCTCGCGTATCGCCCAATATTGATCATTCTCCTGAGGATCCTGCACGTAAGTCTCATAGGCCGCCACATCGAATTGGCCCGCATAAGCTTCCGCCATATGCATGTTGAAGCTGCCGATCGCTTCGTCGCTTGCTTGCTTCGTGTTCCGAATTTGCGTGTAGATAAGAGATGAAGATAAGAGTAGAAGTATAGCGAGGATAATAAAGGATAGCTTTAATACAACCTTGCTTCTTAGTCTGCTCATGGGGTCGATTGCTCCTTTAAAAATAGTACATTTTTCCTACTCTTTCGACAAAATGCTTACATTTCCTTCTTCATTTTCTTAACAATATGCAAAAAGAACAATTGAACCTCTCCGTACATGCAGGAACAGTGCCGGTCGAAACTTGATTCGTGTGCGAAGGTCTTCCATAATGAAGGATGGAACAACTTATACATATGAGATCCATAAGGAGTGAACTGTAATGAGTCTAAACAATCGCACAGCCATTATTACCGGAGCCGGCAAAGGAATCGGCAAAGCCGCAGCGGTCGCGCTGGCCAAGGAAGGCGTTCATCTTGGCTTGCTGGCAAGAACGACCACCGATTTGGAAGCTCTTCAAGCGTCATTGACGAGCGAATACGGCATTAAAGCATATATCGCGGCTGCGGACGTAGCCGACAAGGCGCAAGTCGATCAAGCAGTCGCTTCACTGGCGCAAAGCCTCGGTTCGATCGATATTTTGATCAACAATGCCGGCATCGCACAATTCGGCACGCTGCTCGATATGGATCCGGAGCAGTGGGAGCGTATCATTCAAACAAACCTGATGGGCACTTACTATGTGACACGCGCCGCGCTTCCGACTATGCTTAGCCAGAACAGCGGCAGCATCATCAACATCGCTTCGACTGCCGGTGAACGCGGATTTGCAACGGGTTCCGCCTATGTCGCTTCCAAGTTCGCCGTCATGGGCCTGACCGAATCGCTTATGCAGGAAGTTCGCAAATCGAACATCCGTGTCACGGCGCTCACGCCAAGCACGGTCAATACGGAGCTGGCCTCCAATGCCGGCCTGAAGATCGGCGACGAGGACCGCATGATGCAGCCGGAAGACGTAGCCGAGCTCATTCTTGCGGCGCTGAAGCTGCCGCAGCGCGTCTTCATCCGCACGGCGGGGATCTGGACGACGAATCCTCAATAAATAAAAACGGCTGCCTCGGTTATGACCGATGGCAGCCGTTTTTCATGGCTAGTCACCCCACTCCCGCGCGCTGTTGCATCATTTTTTGTGTCACAACAGACTGGTTACAACGGACTGGCATTCCGCCGCCGAATCCCACTTGCTCTCCAGCAAGCCCGACACGAAGCTCTTCACCGCAGGCTGAAGGTCCAGCTCCTCCTCCCAGCTGCGTTCCTCCTGCCCTTCATTCGGTACGTAGCCGGCATACATGAGAAACAGAAACACATGCCCCAGTCCGTACAAATCGCTCGCCGGCTCCGGTCTGCGCATCCGATGCTTCGCAGTGCCCCAGCTGTTCTCGAACCCAGCCGGCCCCTCAGCCCGCTCTCCGTCCAGCCCCTCTCTGCGCCATTCGTCCGGCTGCTCCTCTCCGATTCGGCACGCCAATCCGAAGTCGATAAGCCACAACGACTCGCCGCGCTGAATAATGTTCGGCGTCCGCACATCCCGGTGAACATAACCCGCTTCATGCATATATTTCAACGGACGCAGCACTTGCGATACGATCAGCAGCGCCTCCCGCTCCGTATAGGTGCACCCAAGCTCCATTATGGAATGCTCCAGATTATGTCCTTCCACGAACTCCATCACAAGTGCCGTCTCGCCCCGATGGACGGCTTCGTCCTTCCACTCCGGAATTTGCGGATGGCGAAGGCTTCGCATGAGTCCACTCTCATGCTTCAGCATCTGCCGGCCGATGTTCCGCTTGGTCGGCTTGCCTCGCTTCATTAAGACGGCATCGCCCGTCTTCAGATCGGTACAGCGGTACACCTGACCGTAGCTGCCCATGCCGAGCGGCTGCTCGACCCGGTATTTGCCCGCCCATACCAAGCCTTGCCGAAGCGGATAATCCGCCCAGCTGCGCTTCATTTGCTGCCACCATGCACTGAACATCCGAAATCCCTCCCTGCCTACCTACCCATACGAGTACCTCTGCCGTCCGGTTTCCAACTAAGTGCGGAGTAGGCGCAAGATAACGAAACCGGATTTTTACAATAACGTATTATTGGGTAAGACTCGAGCCATTTCGATTCCAAGACAGTTATATTAGGAGGTCATGTCATGATAAGACACTTGGTGAAACGACTCCTCTACTCCCTGACAGGCAACAAACATCACAGTCATCACGGTCAGCACGGTCATTACGGCCAATATAGCAATAAACATTACAGCAGCAGCGACTACAAGCATGGTGGCTACCATCCGCCGCATAATCCATACAACCACGGCCACGGCCACTATAAGAAGAAACACGGCAGCTACAGCAGCTAAGCCAGAACGGAACAAAGCCCTGAAGAACCAGCTTGATGCTGCGTTCCCTTCAGGGCTTTTCCATGCACAAACTGTCGACTATCTACACATTCACCTTGTAGCCTAACGCGAGCTCGTCTCCCAGCGCTCCTCTTATTCCCCAATTCGATTGCGGCGTCTCGAAGACCGTAATCTCCACATCCTGCGGCGAGATCGACAATTCCTGCTCGATTCGCTCGAACAGCAGCCGGATTAATTGTTTCTTCGATTCCGTCGAACGGCCTTCGAACATGCTCACCTCAATAATCGTATAAGCTTCCGAACGCCCGGGGGCATAATAAAAGTCTTCCTTATCCATCGGGAAGAACCGCTGAAATCTCTTATCCGGAGGAAACTGCAGCGCGTCTACTACGCAAGAATGAATCACATCCGACAACTGCGCTTTCACCGGGTTCAACCGTTCCTTGAGACCGAAAACTTTAACCTGTGCCATTCGCTCATCTCTCCTGACTCATCTCATCTATCTCTCTTCTAGAGTTAACAAATTATAGCATATCTGAATAAAAATAATAACCCGGCCGCTATGGGCCGGGTTATTCGTATTATTGATTAATATAGCGCTCGAAGATGGAACCGAAATCTTTGACCTTGTACTGCTTGTGCGTATCGATCATCCAGTTGAACGCCGCTTTGTTAACGGCATCGAATTGGGCGACGACGTTGAAATCGCCTTTGTGCACCGATTGAATCGTCGAGGAAGCCATATTCAGGCTGTTCCTTGCGAACTCCAGCGCAATGCTGTTCTCGTGCGTGATCTCGGCGATTTTCATCAGCGCTTTGTACAGATCCTTCAGTTCCTCGATATGCTTCTTATGAACGTCAATCGACAGTGTAACGGCGCCGATCGTGAATTTAATCTCGACATCCAGATCGACCGTGCCCGCCGTCTCCAGCGACACATTCGAAATCGGATGCGTTGCGTAAGCATAGCGTCTGAGCGTCCGTTTCTTGCTCATTGCGCTTGTGCCGTCGAGATGAATAAGTGCCAAGTTCGTGAAGCAATATTCGTCAGCCTTCGATTTGATTAAGAAATAAATTTTCTCGTTATCCTCATGAAGGACGTAATCGTCAGAATCTACTTTGTCATAATGATCTGGATGAATAACGGAACCTACGTCGCTAAGACCAAGCATATCCGCAGCCATTTTGCCAAACATTAGCACCAATCCCTTCTTGATCTCGAATCTGGAACTTCCTTGATTATATAACAGAATGCCTTATTCAGCATGAATAAGCGATAAGTCCGGGATATAGCTTTGCATGTGATTCATCGTCGATTTGAAATTCTGTTTCGATTGGCTCAGCTCAGCGGCAGTCGCTAGCTCCATCGGAACGATTCGATAATTTTTCCAATTGTTATAATACATATATGTCGGCATGAAGGCAGGGTTCTCGATTCTGATCGTCGTTCGGCCGCCTTCCATCTTCTTCACGACGTCAACGAGACCGATGCCGCCAATTCGCTTCTTCAGGCCGTCCTGAGATGAAACGAAATTGCCCAGCGAGTAGAACACGAATGTCTTGTGGCCGCCTTGCCCTTCCACCCACGCCGGAGGCTGAAGAACGTGCGGGTGGTTCCCGATCACAATATCGACACCCATATTGGCCAGCTGCTTCGCCAGCGTCTGCTGCTCCTTGTTCGGCAAATTCTCATACTCTTTGCCCCAGTGCATCGATACGACGACGACATCCGCCATCTCCTTCGCACGTTTAACGTCTGCACTTATGGAGCCGATATCGATCAAATTGACCAAATAGTCTTTGCCCTCCGGAACCGGTATGCCGTTCGTCCCGTACGTGTACGCCAGCACCGCGAACGTAATGCCATTACGGTCAATCGTTCGAATGCGCTCCTGGTCCTTCGCATTCTTATAAGCCCCAGTGTACGGCATATGCAGCTTGTCCCAATATTTCAACGCACTCTGTATGGCCTTCTCTCCCCGGTCGAGCGTGTGGTTGTTCGCAAGGGTTACGAAGTCGACTCCCGCTTCCTTCAGCGCATCGCCGACCTCATGCGGGCTGTTAAATCGCGGATACGTCGATAACCCGATCCCCGCGCCCCCGATCATCGTCTCTTCATTCGCGATCAACAGATCAGGCTGCTGCATCATCCCGCTTACCTCTGCGAAGACCGAAGAGAAATCGTAAGTGCCGTCTTTTTGTTCCGCTTCCCTATAGATCGGGCGATGAATCAAAACATCTCCAATCGCACCAAGCGTAGCCGTATAGATAACCGGCTCTGAGTCCGAGTCAGCCTCAACCACTGACTCCGTCTCCTTCTCCGTTCCTTGCTCTTGCCGCGGCTCTTGATCCGACTCTTGCTCGGCTGCTTGTTCTTGCGCAGGATCCGTCCCCTGATCCGCTTGCTCTACAGCCGGCGGTTCCTGCTGCTTGCCTTCCCCCGCACTTTCGAGCTTAGCCGGGATCTGTACCGTTCCTGAGGTGCTGCCGACATATTCGTCCGGACTGCGCTGCTCTGCGCATCCTGCTAGTACGGCAACAATGATGAAGATGAACGCTATGTATAGCATCCTATAATTTCGAATAATAGAAGACCTCCTCCGACACTACCCTATCTGTATACGCTTCGCTATCCTATTTTGTTGCAAAATCTGGGATACTGTCTAGCCGATAGACTCTATCGATGCGACTATCAACCTGCCTGTCCCATCCTGCTTCAACAGCCTCAGCAAGCCAAAAGAGAACCAGATCCAAGGCGGATATGGTTCTCTTCATCGTCCCATTCAACGGTCCCGGTACACCATATAATTCAATAAGTGCTTCAAAAATTCGACCGGACGCGGCAGCTCCTTCAGCGCTTCGACCGCAAGACAATAATGCTGCCACATCTCTTTCTTCGCACCGCTTTGCCCGAGAATCGTTACGAACGTCGACGTATTGTTCTCGGCATCCTTGCCCACCGGTTTGCCCATCAACTGCTCATCGCCCTCGGCGTCCAGCAAGTCGTCCTTAATTTGAAACGCAATACCCGCATGATAAGCGTAGCGTTTCAATACGGCAATCTCCTGCTCGTCGATCTTCGCAAGAATGGCAGGCATGACGAGAGCCGCTTCGAACGCAATGCCCGTTTTGCAATAACAGATCGTGTTCAACTGCTCCAAGGTGAGCGTTCGGCCTTTGGAGCTTAAATCCATCTCTTGTCCCATGCACAACACTTCCGCCTTCTGAGCCGAGTATTGAATGAGAGACAACACATTGACTGCATCAAAGGCCGTTAAAGATGCCTGCTCTTGAATCGCTCTCTGGATCAGGAGCAGCCCCGTCAGCTCCGCTGTAGCGCTGTTATGAAGCTGATGCAGTGTGGTACGTCCCCGGCGGGTGGAAGCATTGTCCTGCGAGGGCAGGTCGTCGAAAATTAGCGAAGCGGTATGCATATACTCTAGCGAGCGCAATAAAGGTACAATCGTCTCGGCCTGAAGTCCATACACTTCGACACCCATGACCCACGCCAAGACGGGGCGCAGACGTTTCCCATCCCCTTCGAGACTGTAGTTCGCCGCGTCGATCAGCTTCTCATCCATCTCTGGAATCCCGGCTGGCATCGCAACTCGAAGCGTGCGGTTGATTTGATCGCGGGCCGTCCCAACCGTCTCCTTGAACTGATCCTGCAGCGTCCGGTCATTGCGGAGAACCTGAACCAATTGATCCCGAAGCAGCTTATCGAGAAAATCGACATCATCCGCCCGGTCCACCATCCTCTGAACAAGCCGGTTAAATTCGGGATTGCCCGCAGCGAATATGTCCATCATGCGGTTGTATTCCGCTGTTCCGATGCGTGCCTTGCACCTTTTGAGCCCGTTGATAGCCCGGTTTAGTATCACCTCGCGAGTATCCGCATCCGAACGGTAAACGTGGTGAATGAGATAGTAAATGACCGCCCAGTACAGTTCGAACGGATTAATCAGATCCGGGCGCTGCTCGCGGCATTGATAATAATAAGTAAACGGCGTGACCGCGCCGTCCGCCATATCGTCGAACAGATCGGCGAAGTCGTCAGCCAGCTGATTATAGATGCCGTAATAAAAGGTCCGGTTCTCGAACCCCTCTTCTAGCGGAGCGCGAATGACGGATCGGGCAATCAGGCGGGATGAGGCCGACTTCAGAATGACGGGTATGAACAGTTCCTCATTCGTGTAAGTGGCGTGAGACAAATCCTTAGCCCGGTCCAGCTCCTGCGAATGAAAAAATACGAAAGCCTGCTCGAAGAAAAGCTGCCGCTCTTCCGGAAGCTGATGGCGCTTAATATATTCGAACGCTTCCGACAGCTCCAGCTGGATATACCGGAACATGACGTTGTCCGACACGTTCCATTCGCCTAACTCAGGCACCGTTCCGTTTAGCAGCGCCGTCCGAATCACGCCGGAATAACGCGCCTTCTCCTCTGCCGTTAACACCTGGGCATCCAGCAAATCATCAATGAACGGGTAGGTCAGACCGTACGAGTAGCCAAGCCGGATCGCCTCATCCAATCTTCGGGAACGCTCAGCCGGGGCTTCATGATCGCCCAGTTCCTCGACGACATGCAGCACGACGCCTAGTATGATCTTGATTAGCTTTCGCTGAGCATGCTCGGCATTCATCCCCTCCGGAATATGAGCCGACACGTCCTTCAGCTTCTCGAGCACCCATATTGCGGCGTTCTCCACGCCTTCCTTCTGCGCCCACTGGTAAAAGTCCGCCACGCTAATAAACGATGGCGCCCCTCCCCTTCCAGCGTCGGCGGAGTCGACTAGCCGTCGCTTAATATCAGCAGCAATGCGCTGCATTCGGCTGCGCGTATGAGGGGAGTCCATCGCCGCGCCAAGATCTCTCATATAAATATATCGAATGCTTCGGTCGATATAATCGTCCAGTTTATTCGTCAGCTGCAGCCAGCGGATATAGCGGTTGTAATCTCCCGTATTCGATGGCTTGCTTCCTCGCCCAAGCCATGACAGCCACGGCCGGCGGTAAATATGCTTTCGCTGCCATTGCCCAATATCTTCCGTAAGCGCCGCAACGTACGTCTTGCTCCTGACTTGCTCAAACAGCGAATCAAAGTAATGGGAAGCCTTCTGCTCAGCCAACCGGTAACAGGCATCAGGCTGAACGATGCGTTCCTCATTCTCAGCGTTCATTACATTCATATCATTCATAGGATGCATAGGTGTATAACCTCAACTTCTATAGTTGTTGGAACTTGAGCATGAAGGGGAGCCGATGCTTATTGATACGGGAAATAGATGATAATGGTTGCGCAACCGGCACGTTGGGAGCTGCTGGCCGTGTGCGTGACCCTATATTTTATTCGTGCGGGAAGAAGACCATGCGGAAAAATCGTGCTGCCAACGTCCATCATATCACGACGGTCAAGCGGGTTGATTCGATCAAAAAGAGGCGGAAGATCTCACTGTCGACATAGTGAACCATCACTACCGCTTCGAAGTACTCGTTGCCGTGATCCGAGATCACGGCGAGACGAAATCATAACCAAACACCCCCGAACCGCATACGGTCGGGGGGTGTTGCAGTTCGGCGCAAGGTCCAGCAATCCATTCATCATTCTTGTGCAGCTGGACAGGGGCCGGTCTGGTTGAACTTCACGATGACTCCTCCGGATACCCCTTCGGATGAAAAGCCGGTGTCCTCACGCATCCTCTTCGCCTCGGCTTCCGACACTTCAATCGGCACGGTCGTATGGGGAACCTCGCATCCATCGACAATCAGTTGACCGTCCGAGGATGGGATGGTTCCAGGGGCAGCCTCTTCTATCGCGCCAGGCGGATAGACATACATCCGATCGCCATGTTCACTCTGGTTATATAGTTGGCCAGCCAGTACGCCTATCCCCGCGATCATGCAGATAAACCCGATTATGCGGTATTTCACGAAGGTTCCTCCTTCCTTATGCGGCTTGTATCTATACAGACGCAATTCGTTGCCGTTTGTTTCAGCAGGCATGCCATCGAGTTCGTATACAAAAACAATACTCTGGTAATATCTGCTCCCGGCTGCAGATCAGCCCATTGGCAGTGCTTAGAGTGCATAAAAAAGCCCGACCTCGTAAGGTCGAGCTTCAACAACGCTATCTATTCTTGAACAAATTCGATCGAGTCGATCTCCATGCCAGGTTTCGCTACTTCCAGCTTCAGCTCGTACAGCCCCGCCGGCAGCTCTACCTTCACAAGCTTCTGCCGAATCCAGCTGCCTTCCGTGCCGTTCGTCTGAACTGTCGTCATCAGCTCGCCGTTCACGTACACATTCGTAGCGCACTGCGCCCAAGCACGCTCCGCCGACATGAGGTGGACGGTCATCCGGTAGATGCCGTCTTGCTCAACCTGCATCACATGCGGACCGTCGCCGGTCAGTTTGACCTGCGCAGACACCGCTAACAATTGTGCTCCCTCAGGCGACAGTGCCGCATTCGGTTGGAAACGCTCCGCATGCTCTTCCTTCACCAGCTCTCTCGAGAACACCGGCGCTTTCATCAGAAACTCGCAAATGTTCATCGCGCTGCGCTGCAATTCGCCACGCGTCAGCGTGCCGTTGTCCAGCGATGCCAGCGTGTTGTCGCCCCATACATTCGATGCCGCCCCGTAGTTCGAGACGACCATGTAGAGGTCGTTCTGCGACCGAACCATCCAGTTCGTATTGCCGCGGTCCGCTGCGCCGCCATGAACAACGTCGTTCATCACTGCCCACCAGTCGGTCATGACGATACCTTTGAAGCCCCATTCGCCGCGCAGGACAGTCGTATTCAAGTCGTAATTCGAAGCCGTCCAATGCCCGTTGACCGGATTGTAGGCCGTCATGACGGAATTCGCGCCGCCTTGTTTGACTGCGATCTCGAATCCTTTCAGGTAGATCTCCCGCAGCGCACGCTCCGATACAACCGCATTCACGGTATGGCGGTGCTTCTCTTGATTGTTGCCGGCAAAATGTTTGAGCGTCGCATTCGAGCCGCCCTTCATAATGCCGCGCGTTACCGCAGCTGCGAACAAGCCCGTCACGAGCGGATCTTCCGAGAAATATTCAAAGTTGCGTCCGTTAAGCGGGCTGCGGCGAATGTTGAGGCCCGGTCCGAGCAGGGCGTCGATCTCGTTGCGCAGCAGCTCCCGGCCTTCCATCACGTACAGTTCTTCGACCAGCTCCGTGTTCCAAGTAGCCGCAAGCAGTGTTCCGATCGCAACCTGCGTCGCCTTATGACCGCTGTCCATTCGAATGCCGGACGGGCCGTCCGCCGTACAAGCAAGCGGAATGCCATAATCGAGCAGACTTTCCGTTACACCTCCGAACGCGGATGCTGTACCTGGCGTCACGAGCGGGCTACTCATACCCTCGCCGCGGACAATCGCTGCCAAATCTTCATCATCCAGCTGCGCGATGAAAACTTCCATGCTGACTTTGCCGTCCGCAACATCCTGCAGCTTATGCCCTTGATCGCCCGTCTGCTCCAGCGTGACAGGCATATTGCGCTCAATTCTCTCGGCCATCGATACTTGGCGAACTGGCACCGGTGCCGCTGTCAGCTCATACGAACCGTCTGCCTTACGGGGACCCGGCTGCATTCGGGTATAGCTTTCCACCGGCGCCATCGCCTCTGCCAGCTGCTCCACAATGCGGAGCGACTCAACCACATATGCTTGCTCGTCTTCAACGCCGACTGCCACGGCATTGCGAACGCTATTGCCTGCATAGATACGATATTCGCCCGCCTCCAGCACATAAGCGGAAGCATGCCCGGTTACGCCGGCATCGTCATAAGAAGCCATGGAAGCAATAGGGAAGCGTACAACAAGATGCTGCGATTGACCAGGCTGAAGCAGCTTCGTCTTCGCGAATGCCGCCAACGCTCTAACCGGCTTGCCGAGCTTGCCTTGCGGCGCTTCATAATAAACCTGCACAACCTCTTGACCGGCATAGACGGTTCCGGTATTCGTTACCGTAACGCCAATTTCGATCGACGGAATACCCGCTTCGTCAGCTAGCTTCGCATCCTCCGGTTGGATCGAGAACGAAGTGTACGACAATCCGAAGCCGAATTCATATTGTACTTTCTCTGGGGCGAACGTCTCGAAATAACGGTAGCCGACATAAATGTCTTCTTCATAAACGTTATGAAATTCATTGCCGTAGTTCTTGGTCGATGGGTAATCATCAATGGAATAGGCAATCGTATCCGTCAATTTGCCGCTAGGCACTACATCTCCGACCAGCACGTCAGCGATCGCGTTGCCGCCCTCCATGCCGCCCTGCCAAGCGTAAATCACGCTGGCAATCGGGTGCACGTAATCCGCGTTCAGCCAGCTCATATCGATAATGTTCGATACGTTCAGCACGACGATCGTTTGTTCAAAATACGCCGTCACTTGCTTCAGCATCGCCAGCTCATCGGCTGTCAGCAAGTAGCTGCCCGGCTCATTCGCGTTATCCTGGTCTTCCCCTGCCGTCCGTCCAATGACAACGATCGCTTTGCCCGACCGGCTTCTCGCAGCCGACACCAGCTCTGCCGTGAGCGGCATTTCCTGCTGATGCCACGGCTCGGCAGCCCAGCCGCCGCCGCCATTATCGAACGGGTTCTGTTCGACCCACTTCTCGTATACCGCAGCCAGCTCTTCGTCCAAGCGAATGCCCGTCTTGCTGCGAAGGCCGCCGAGCAGATTCGTCGTATGGGTAACGTTGACGCTGCCGCCTGAGCCTGTGCCGCTCCGGTAATAGTTAATTTGCGTTCTGCCGAATACGGAAACGGTTTCGACGTCCCGAATGGGAAGCGCTTGATTGTCATTCTTCAGCAGTACGGCGCCTTCCGCCGCCACTTGTCTGCTGAATTCGGCGAACCCTTCCAATGGGAAGCCTATTAGGGATGTTTGTGTGCTCATTATTGTGATCTCTCCATATAGTTATCATTGTTAAATTTAAATCCATTACCTAATCATAACAATTAACGTAATAAACATAAATGATTATTCGCGAGCGACGCCTAAAATAAGAACCGCCGCTGTTCAGAGCGTCAGGGCAGGCCCATACTTCGCAAGAAAAGCCTCTTTGTCTTTATAATCCGGCATAATGCTCCCTACACGCCGCCAGAATGACCGGTCATGATTCATATGCGTCAGATGGCACAGCTCGTGGACAATGACGTAATCAATCACTTCAACCGGCGCCATCGCCAGACGATAATTAAAGGTCAGCTGCTTATTCGAGCTGCAGCTCCCCCATTTAGTGCTGGACTCGACGATTTCGACCGATTTGGGTGTTACTTTCAATTGCTTCTGATAATACGGCATTCGTTCCAACACAATCTTCTTGCAGCTGGCAAAATAAAACTTCTTCAACCGCTGCCTAAGCACCTCGTCGTCACTCGACGCCGACGTATCGATCAGCTCATTCAGAAAGTAATATCGGCCGAGATGAAGAAACTTGTTATCCTCGTTATATTCTCTTGCCTGCAGTACTTCACGGGATTTCTCGATCGCATCAAGCCGTGCCGTAATCTGTTCTCCGTGCTGTCTAACTGCTTGCCTGATCATCTCGTCGCTCGTACCATTGGGAGCTTTGACCGTCACGAAACCCGTAGGATCGACCTGCAGCGATAGCTTGCTCCCGCGCCCGTATGCTACATGTACTTCTATTGTCCGCTGCTCAAGTTCAACTTTCATATTCGCCATCATTTCTTAAGAGATTAATCGTGATCTTATCATTATAATCGATTCATGAATAATAGAACCCGCAGTCTCCACGGAAGCTGCTTACAAATTAAATTTATGTAAGTGATTACAGTTCTGGTAGGAACGGCAACCCTAGTGAAGAAAGATATTTAGTGACTTCAAAACTTAGGAGGTTATTATGGGCAGATTAATTCATTTCGAAATTCATGTGGATGACATGGAACGCGCCAAAACGTTCTACGGAGAAGTATTCGGCTGGACATTCGAGGATTGGAGCGAATATGCCGGTGTTCCTTACTTCGGGGCCGTGACAGGCAGTGCCGACCAAGCGGGAATTAACGGAGCTCTGATGAAGCGTCATGGCGACGCTCCGCAGCCGGGACAAGCGATGAACGGATATTCGTGTACGATGGGGATCGAGGATTATGATTCCACGCACGAGAAAATTATGAGACTTGGCGGCCAAATCGCGCTGCCGAAGCATGCGTTGCCCGGAATGGCTTGGCAAGGGTATTACCTCGACACCGAAGGCAATATTTTCGGCATTCATCAGCCGGATGTGAACGCGAAGTAACTTACTGTTCTTAATACAGACGAAGCCCGGCCTCTTGAGGTCGGGCTTTTATGGCGGACCTACGTGAAGTGGTGGCCTACAAGAAAACAGGCATAGACATTAAATAATTATCTCTCAACATTTTCATAATAGGTCTGTCCTCTGCTTGCCCCGGCTAGTCCCTCAAAAGCGCGTTAGCGATCAGCATGTCGAATTTGCGGACATCTACGCCTTTTTGCAGCTTTACTTTAATATGGCCTGCACGCGTCCACAGTTCTACCTCCGCATTAAAGTCGAGAAAACCGCCGGCATTCTCCGTCGACCACATGTTAATAGAGGAGTAGGGCAAGGAATAGATCTCCACCTTTTTGCCCGAGAGACCTTGCACATCTTTCACAATCAATCTTTTATTCGTAAACACCGCCGTGTCCCGGAAGGTCTTATAAGCCGCAACCGCTACTTCCCCATCCACAAGTAAGGCGTTAACATCTTGAGGTATAGGACATTCCGATACGAGAGTCCACTCTAGAATACTTGAAGTACCTGCCATTTACTCATTCCCCCTATTGTTAGATCCCAGATTACTCAACCATTCGACAACTTTTTTCATTCGACATTTTTTTTGAAATCCCTTCTTATTACATTTGGCCCGCCATTTAACATCCCCAATTAGATTCTTCGATTGAGCTTACAATATAAAAAACGGCGAACATGGCTGATGAAGCCGCCGTTCGCCGCAATTGTTGCATCGTTTTAAAACCGAACTATAAGGTGTATTCCAAATAATCCAACTGCACGTCCCACGTTCCGTTATCCGTTGTAACGATCAGCTTGACGTTCGTGGCCCCCGTTGCGCCGCTCACACCAAAGTGGATGCCAGACCTCGCATGTATCCATACTTTGGCAACCTGGCAATCATAGGAAAAGACAGACCTATACATGCGGATGTGCTCGTTTATAATCCTATTTCCACCACCCCTTTACGATTAGAGCGATGTCATAATGATTGAAAAAATATGGAGATTAGGACAGTCCGGCAGTTGCAGCTTACATGCTTGTTTTCCACGCAGGATCGGGAATCTAACAGCAAAAATGTTTCCCCATTCAGGCACAAAGGCAAGCTTTTCTCTCCGGGAAATCGGAAGACTTATTGCAATAGATTCGCCGAATTTTGGTGGCCACGCCCAGTCCGTAATTTGTGTTGTGATCTGCTCTACATCTCCATCCTCAAACCGAACACTGAGTACTCCTTTTGGATCTCCCCATTCTCCGCACGCTAACAACCAAATACCATTATAGACGCGACTATCAATTTCGATTACCTGAGACTTACAGGCAACATTATCGTCTCCATTTCCCGGTTGTTCATGTATTTTAAAAGCTATATTCTCGTGTGTTATAACGCTTGGTAGATCTTTCTCGAGTAGAAAAAATTCTTTTCCGCCTGTAAGATCTGCAGTAGAATCTATTTCTCCGAGAGCTTGGTTATTGAAATGTGAACTTATCTCAATTTGATGCTGATTGACTTCGGCTCCCAATAGTGGAGTGTCTATAACTTGAATTGAATCCGTAAGCTCGTTATTTAAACATACAATATTGACTAATGACAAATTATCTAAGTATCTCCTGAAGGTTTCTGAATGAATATAGTCGATTATGTGATAGAAGGATTGCCGTAAGACACACAGTCTTTTTTCAATATAGTCAAGATTAAGCTTTCCTGTTAGCTCAAACTTTTTAATTGCAGATGAAACGTTATCGGCGGTTTTTGAAATAATATCCAAATTCTCGATAACGTCTCCCTTCAACCCGATATATTGGAAGAACTGTTTTGTAATCTCGGTCGATCCTGCAAAAAAACTGTAGGCGAGAAAATAGCGTCTTGCCATAGTACCTGCATCCTGCTCCAACTTATCCATTAATTTATCTATGTCAAACAGCACATCCTGACTCGGAGCAAATTGCTTATAAAAATGAAGATATCTCGCTTTTAAGTTTTCATAAGCAGGGTCCGTTCGTCTGAAGTGAATGATCCCCCTAGACCCATGTGAAAAAGCCTCAGCTATTACCTCCTCCTCATATTCGTAAGTTGTATAATAGGTGAATTTCTCGTCCAGCAAGGTATATGTGGATGTCGAATGATTATAGCCGATAATCACAACCCAATGCCTTGCATTTTGAGTCTGAAGGTTAAATTCTTCCCGATGCGGAAGGTACATTGGATCCATTGCAATAAATACGACTTCCTCTTTGTCAAGACTTTTTAGAATATCCGGTTTCAATTCATAATAAACTCCCATCTGATAAGAATGAATAATCCCCGTTTGCTCAAAGTCGGAATCGCTGAAGATATCGAACGGGTACGACCACCTTGTTTTTCCGGTAACTATAAAATGTTGGTAAATCTTGTTCGGCTCCTCTAAACAACAATACGCCATTAAATCAATAGGTACATTTCTGTACTTCATATAGCTGTATATTTGGGAGTGTAAACAATTAAAATAAACTTGATCCTGTCTCTGATATACTTCCGATATGACTATTCGCATGTAATCCCTCCATACTTACTTTATTTTTGTGTACTCTAATCTTGAAATGCTGGATTTAAAAACGCGCCATGTTTCATAAACAATAAAAGCCAAGTCCGATTACCAGACTCACTCTATGATTAAGCAGAGGATGCGCTCGATGAAGCCCGCTGCTGCGCATCAATTATCCAATTTGCCGGAGAGGATCTGATTATTAATGAGTTCTATTCATGTTCAATTTAGCCCGAATGCTGAGCACTCGTCCTCACTACTGCACCGACTCAATACGAAGTGGCATGAGCGGTCACTACAGTTATTTTTGGTCATCGTGCTCATGCACTGGGCGGAGCATCTTACACAAGCCTACCAAATCTGGATACTGGACTGGCCGCGTCCTAAGGCGCTCGGCGTTATCGGCTACTATTATCCATGGCTCGTCCATTCCGAGTGGCTCCATTACGGCTATGCCATCATCATGCTCGTCTTTTTTGTATTGCTTCTTCGCGGTTTTGAAGGGAGGTCCCGATTCTGGTGGATGACCGCCCTTATCATCCAATTCTGGCACCATATCGAACACGCACTATTATTAAGCCAAAAGTTAGCACACCATAATTTCTTTGGCTCTTCCGTTCCTACCAGCATCATTCAGCTCATTGCCCCGCGAGTCGAGCTGCATTTGTTCTACAACACGGTTGTATTTATTCCAATGATCATCAGCATGATTTATCACATGTTCCCATCAAAAGAAGAAAAAGCGGCGATGTCATGCAGCTGCGCCAAGCAATAACGATATGAACAAGAAAATTGGTTATTATAGCCTATTATCCGCACTTCCACTAGCATTACTGCTCATTGCATGCCCCTCTTTTAATGTAATGGCCGCTGCCGTTTCTGAGCCCCCCCCGCATCACCACGACGCGCATGCTACCATGATGCACCATTCGGAGCCCAGTTCATGGCCGTTCATGATTATGTTTGCCGTGATTGTTCTACTCTGTTTCACAGTACTATTCCTATCGTTCATCAAAAAATCGAACCGGCAACCTAGACCCCACAACAACAATTAATCGGCTCCCTTGTTAAGGGCTACTTGAATCACTTGTGATCCAAGCAGCCCTTAGTCTCTGAATCAGCTTCGGTACGCTTAATGCACATAAGTTCCGCTCCCTTGTATGTTTTCCCGGTGGTGCAGCCGCTGCTGCCGCGCCGATGCCATATGATACACCTCTTCTGAGAGAGTACGTTTCGGACTCGAAGCATCCCACTAGCGTTGGTAAAATAGTTCCAAACTCATATGCTCCAGGGCATTTCTCTCTCTGTACCACAGATTGCTGTCTCGAATCAGCACGCTGCCAACCGGTACATGCACAGCTACACTTGGCATTTTTTCAGCAATGTACTGTATTCGATCTCTACCATACTTGTGTTGATAATGCAGGGGATGCGCATGACTTCCCGGCCATATCTCTACCCAATTCCTCTGCGATAGTAATACTGATATTGGAATGAATACATTCAGTTGATTACAAGGCGACCTTATCTCGGCAACTTCAGCCAATATTGGTGTCGATCCCATGCATATATTCCGATCATTCAGATTTCGCGTATCACCGGGGTTTACCGCCACAACTCGGAGTGTGCAGCTATTGCCAAGCAGAGACTCAATAACCCGTAATATGTCTGGGTTCTCGGCAACATGCGAATCAATAAACGAAGCAGATATCGGGAATTGAATATGACCGTTTGTGTCAAGTTCCGATCCTTTTATTCCGTTTACCAATCGCTTAATTTCGGCCAGCTGCTTAACTTTGAATACGTTGTCGAGGATGACGTACCCTTTAATATCCATTAACGCCGTAATAGAATCGATATTCACATCTGACTGAAGTCCTGATTCTCCTCGGACTGATGATGCCATTACGATTCATCCTTTCTTACGGAAATGTATGGACGCTATACGTGTCCGATATACATTCAGCCTATCAAAGAGAAATGCTCATTACTCGGCTTATTGCATCACATTCGTTAATAATGCCGAGTTGCCCCTTGGAGAAAGGGGTTACACTAGTCCTACTGAAAACATGAATGGGGGATATATAGGATGAACACTCAATGGTCAATAGAATCGTTCTTTCAGCTCTTACAACGAAATGATGAGCCCGCTATTCTGTTAGACGACAGTCCTGCTATTACATACCATCAATTATTATCATCTATCGATACTAATGTACGGCTTCTTCAGCCCAGTGGCCCTAGTGGCCAATCGTGCATCGTTACGATAGATGTATCTTTATCCTGGCGCTTTATCCCACTTATGCTTGCAGCCTTTAAGCTTCGCTGGACAGTAATCCCTATTGACTCTGTCCATGATAAAACGCTCGCTCATAAAATGAACGCTGAATTCCCGCATGCGCTGCACTTAGATGAGTCTAACGTGGACGATACAGGACTCATTAAGTTATCCCATCCGCCCACGCTCATTCCAAATATTGATCCCCAGCTCGCTCATGTTGCTCTTATGGTCCAAACCTCGGGCACATCTGGTCACCCAAAACTCGTCATGCTGACTTATGAGAATCTTGCATCCAATGCTGCCGATATTGTGGAGGCACTGAGATTGGAATCACATGAACGCATTCTTATCCAACGACCTCTGTCCTATTCATCCGCCTTGACGGGGGAGTTGTTGGCCGGACTCGCTGCCGGTAGCGCAATTTATATTAAACCGGCAGCCTACTCTCCATTGTTGACGCTCTCGCTTATTCAAAAGCATGCAATTACAACAATCGGTTCATCCCCTACACTACTCACCCTGCTTGCCCCCCACACCAGTAAATACGATATGTCGAGCTTGCAACGTATTATTCTCAGTGGCGAACGCTTAACAGAGACACAGCTCGCTACGATACTCACCGCATACCCCAACAATGTTTCCTTATGGAATGCTTACGGTATGACGGAGACTGCCCCAAGAATCAGCTGCTTACAAATCGATAGCGATAAACATAAGGCTGCGTGTGTTGGCCCTCCTCTTCGTCACGTCAATGTTGCCATTGTGAACTCCAATGGCGGTCCTGTGCCGGAAGGGTCTAGCGGCTTCCTGATTGTCTCCGGTCCCAACGTCATGAGAGGCTACTATAACAATCCGGAGCTCACTCAACAGAAAATCCGCGATGGTTGGCTGTTTACCGGTGATACGGCATCTATTCAAAACGGTATGATCATTATCCATGGAAGAGCAGATCATATGATAATTCGGGCAGGCTGCAATATATATCCCGAGGAGATTGAGTCACTTATCGCCGGGTGCCCTGGTGTTTACGAAGCATATGCTTTCGGAATACCCCATTCTCGTCGTGGAGCGGAAATTCACGTCTGGTTAACCTGTGCGGATGGTGTTACTACACTAGATATCCAGCAATATCTTCTCAACATTGACGCTAATCCGCGTCTCTGGCCGGACGTTATACATGTTCGGGATGAACTCCCCAAGACTTCCACTGGAAAACGGTTTCGAGCAACCCCGCCTATTTAATCCTCCTTCGGAAAAACGATGACTGAATACACATTAGCCGACGACTTCCTAAATTAAAGCTGAGGTTTTATTCAACAACAAGTATTATGCTAATGCCGAGGTGATCGTAATGTTACTAAATAACGGGACAGCCTCCAGCAATTCAATCTGGATCGATGCTCCTGTCCTAGCACTTTGGAAATTCGTGTCAACAGCTTCCGGATGGAAGAGGTTTTTAGCCGACATATCCTCGCTCTCATCATCTTGCGATGATATACAAGTTGGTGACACGGTAATGTTGGTCATTGGAGAACTAACGAATCATGCGACTTGCTCGGGGCGGCAAGAGTATGAGCATATTGTCTTTGATGAGAGATATTCAGTCATATTACCCGACGGGAATATATGGTCATACAAGCTATGTACAACGTTTGAGTTTGTTGAGCATGATGGGAGCACGAAGTTAACAGTAACCGTAAATAGCCCCGATCCGAACGAAGCTTTGCATTGGATAATGGAGTGCGGCGAGATGGGGTGGCGCCAATCATTGTTTCATTTGAAACTAGTGGCGGAACTTGGTCTGGATTTACGCAATGAAATATTCAATTACCCTAGGCTCGGTGTTATGAACTACACGGCGACAAAGAAGCAACTTATCGAACAAGGTCTCGATTCCGAAAAACAAGGCGGTAATTATATCGGAACATCCTACCCCGGAGGCCCTGCCTGGCAGGCCGGAATTCGCGACGGTGCAATAATCACCCGGCTTGCGTATCAGCCGGTATCGACCTATCGGGATTTCGTTCGTGTACTTGGATCGTTATCCGGCAAATCCGCAGCTCCAATCGAAGTTGTCTATTATGAGAACGGTCGTTGCCTGAACACTTTAATCTATTTGACCTATGAAGATCAGTTTACGGGAATGATTGATCCAGAGAGTATTTCACTGGCTGAAGTCAGCGCAAGAAGAAGACAACGCACTAAAGAGATTCATTAGCCTCGGGCCCTATGTCGGCTTCATTCCTCGGTTGATTACAAAAAGAGTTGATACCATTCGTGGTATCAACTCTTTTACTTTTACTTTAACTTCTTCTAGATACGAGTACTGGTTTCTTCAACGACGTCATAAGGGAATTGCCCGATAGCAGATGAACGGCAGCCTAAATTCCGTCAATAATTCTATTACATTTAACTATCCGACGACTCTCTCTTGCGATTTACGATAATAATAGATTCGGTAAGGCAATCCAATAAATAATGTTACTAGAAATGCCGAATAGAAGGTAGAATTGGTCACTTCCTGTAAGCGAAGTACTGTATCAACTCCAGATATGCAGACAGCCAGCATAATACGAGCCACTCTCGTTGGTGGTGTCGTTTGGGGATCAGTAATCATAAAGAAGCTGAATAACTGAAAAGAGGCACCAAGCATTGGTCCAAATGCATAGAAGAGGGGTTCGTCGAAGAAATAGTACCGTATACAAGCAAAGAATGCAAACCCAAGAATAAAGGAAATAACGGTATCTAATCGGCCGGCCGAATACGCTGCGATCGCACCCAACAATAGAATAAATACCATTACCTCGTAACCGTTAGTCCACTGCTTAGGTGTACTTACGGCATATTGCGGCAGAAACCAGAGCATGAAACACATTGCAACATTGTTCGGATTAAATATATGCTTACCCCGCATCCGGACCGCGTGCTTGATTATTATAGATAACAGCGAGGCGCAGGCATATGGCCACAGCAAATGAGAGCTCAGAAGTAGGCTTATACCTAGACCTGTAATGAGAGCGCTTGTTGGCATGATCCATTGTCTTCGAATCAGACGTGTCAACAGGAGCTCGGCCATTACCGCCACACTCACGGATACAGCCATACTATCCCATTTCTGAAAAAATCCAAGAAATAACTGGCCAGCTATTACAAAACTGAGCAGGAACAGGAGTACAAAATAACGGGGATCTACTTTGATACCCATCATGATACCCCGCCCGCCCCCTCAACAATCGTTACAATCCGATCAATTGGTATGTTACTTTTCTCCTCAACACGACCGCTGGGCCACTGAATACGAATACTATCGATACTAGTAGCCTGTTTTAAGCCAAAATGAATGCGAGGATCACTCTGTCCCCCATGGCTGTTGCCGCCGTCTCGCTCAATCACAGTAGACACACCATTAACCGTGAATGTCACTTTTGCCCCAACGCCATCCCGATTACTTGGCGGGGTTCCTACAAGCTTCAATGTAATCCAGTGGTTTCCTATGTTATTAATATTTTTATACACACGTGCAGGGCCCCCTTGGTTGGCGAAGACAAGATCCAGCGTTCCCCTGTTCCACAGATCCACCGCCGCAACGCCTCGTGAATCCTCCGTGAAGTTAAGTCCAATTTCTTGCGCAATGTCCGTAAACGAATAGCCATCGTTCAGAAATAGCTTCTTATGCTCATATCCTGACATCGACTTTTCCTTGAAAGCAGGCCAATTTTTAGCATCCTCCACAATATAACCAGGGGTTGTTGCCAACGTTCCCATATCAAACCAGTAGTTTTTCTTCTTACTGGCGGAAATGAAGCCGTTCGTGACCATCAAGCTCATCTGACCGCTGTTGTCGACATCTAGAAAACGAGCCCCCCATGAGAAGCCTGCTTGCTTGACTCCCATCTCCGCCGCAACATCGCGATAAACTCCTTTCGCATCCTCATGCCATAATTGGTTGCCTTCAAGCAAATATTTCTCTTTGCTAATATTGCTCACATAATTCACTAATTTTCCGTCATGGAACACATCCGCAAAATCAACATTCATTCCCTTAAACGTATCGTCGCCGATACCTCGGCTCTGGACAATCTTTTTAAACCCTTTTCCTGCTTGGTTAAGGTACAAGGAATCCGGGCCGAAGTCATTGGCATTATAAATATCCGGCCAGTTATCTCCATTTAGATCGGCTGATCCTGTCGCTAGTGTCCAACCCGTGTCGTCTACGCCCATCTCCGCTGCCACGTCCGTAAACGTACCATCACCATTATTATGATAGAGTACATTGTGACCGCCGTTACGAGCACGCTCGAAGTCGCTGAGCATAATTTTCGTCGACGTAAGGTTCCACATATTGATCGTCTCGCGGAAATAACAACCCAGATACAAATCGAGCAACCCGTCGCGATCATAATCAAGTGTGATTACCTTGTTCACATATCCCCTGTAGCCGACGCCGGCTGAATCGGTAACCTCCGTAAATGTACCGTTTCCATTGTTTTTATACAACCTGCTCTTACCCCAGCTTCCGATAAACAAACTAGGATAACCGCTGTTATCGTAATCAAGCCATACAGCGGCTTCGGAAATTCCATCAGTGTTAACTTCCGTCACACCCGCTGCTTTGCTAACGTCTTGAAATGTACCGTCCCCATTGTTCTTATAAAGGACATTTGCTGATCCCCGCTTGCTATTGATGAAATAGATATCCATCCATCCGTCGCCGTTATAATCAGCTACAGCTACTCCGGCACCTGTAGAAGCGAGCCATGGAAAGATATTGGAGACCTTCGGATCGAACGTATCCTTGGCGTGCACGAACGATATACCAGCCTTCTTCGTTACCTCTTCGAATGTAAAACCATACGAAACTTTTTCTTTAGCGCCGCAGCCCCCTAGTACAACCATAAGAACGGCGATGACTACAATCCATTTCACACTGTACAAATGATTCACCGTTTATACTCCCCCCTTCTTCCAATATCCTTTGTTATCCAACAATACACGCGCCTCGTCCATCCATTTAATATAGTAAGGAATTTTATCATTTGAAATATTTTCTATCATTTTCTTTGCCTCATGTACACGTTCAACGTACCATCTCGCCCCATCAGAAATATCATGTTGAAAAGAGGCCAGTTGCTCCATCCAATACCTTTCGTTCTGCAGCTTTCTCGCTTCTAGTCCAAATGCCAAACCTTGGTGAAAGGCCGCCAGACCGGAACGGGGAATGTGTTGCAGCGCTTTCTCGGCAACCGGAAGTTGATCAAAGAAGCTATAAGCGATCGCCAGCCCCAACCCGCTATAAACATCTTGTTGGCATGCTGCCGGCATCTGCTCGATTGCCGAAACTGTTTCATTGATTTGAAATTGCTTGGCGAACCATAATCCTCGTCCAAACCCCTGTAAACATACTCTGCGATACGCAAGCGGGAAGTGATCGAATTTTTGATAGGAAAGCGGATTGACGGGATATTCGAACAATGCGGATTTAAAACCAACACCGTCGAACACGATTGAGGCATAACGGGGGTCCAATGTCTTCAACCATTTGACGTAGCCGTCATAACGATAACGATAACGCGTATGAAGCCACCAGCCGAGTCCAACATAATATTGATAGAGATAATTTGCATCGAGGTTTTGTATATAATATTCGAAGCGCTTACCTTTGTTTAACCATAGTGAGGCCCTAGCAGCAAAACCCATGCCGGCTCCCTCATACGCAAAGCCCCTATAATAGGGATCAAACTCTCCCAAGAAGGATCGGATGCGATCGAATTTAATAATAGGTAGAATAACGTAGTTATTGCCGTTTAGAAATGCGCTAAGAATAATAGGAAACCGCATGTTGAACAAGGTACTTTTCGAGACTTGGAATCGTTTAAGTATGCGAGGAACGCTTACGTGAAACATCCTCAAATAAAGGAGAGGTATGCCTAGCATGATGATGACAGCTACTCCTAGCCATAACTGCATTCCATTAATCATGATTGGCGTTTGCCTATTACCTTTGCCGTGACATCCGACAAAGTATTCAATGACGATAACTCTTCTTCCTCAAGCCTAATGCCATATTCACGTTCAAGATGAACGGCTAGTTCCAGAACCATAAGCGAATCAATATTTAGTTCATTTAACGGTCGCTCCAGACATTCCTCGGTTAGTTCATCACCCGTCAACTGGCTTGCCAATTTAATAAGTTTTGCATTAAATTTGTTTACATCCTGAATCATTTACATTCCCCTCTCGTCAATTTAAAGTTAGGCCCCCGTCTACCACAAGCACCTGACCGGTAATATACGATGCCTCATTGGATAGCAGGAAGGCAACGGCACTAGCAATTTCGCATGGTTTTCCAACCCGCCTTAGCGGAGCCGCTTGCTCGGCAGATAATCGTTTGGCATGAGGCAAGGTCTCGAGCATATCTGTCGCGATATAGCCGGGCGCAACTGCATTGACACGAACGCCGAGACCGGCCGTTTCCTTCGCCAATGCTTTTGTCATACCAATAATACCCGCTTTAGCCGCCGAATAATTAACCTGACCGATCGCACCGACCAGCCCGGCCACGGACGTTATATTTACGATGCTGCCCTTTGATACCGATAATGTCCTGATTAAGCCTTGAATCAATATAAATGCGGAGTTCAAATTTGTATTTATCACACTATGCCACTGTGAGGGCGTCATTCGAAACATCGATGCATCCGCCGTAATTCCCACATTGTTAACCAAATAATCCATTCGCGCATCAGTCTCTTCAAGAATTGCTTCCCTACAACGAATGATGTCCAATTCATTGGAATGGTCGCATTGAAAGGACTGAATCTGAACATCATATTGGCTACATAACTTCGTCAACTCATAGGCTGCTTTCGCATCGTTTTTATACGTAAAGAAAACATCAGCCCCTGATCTTGCAAGCATGTGTACGATTTCTCGGCCGATCCCACGTGAGCCGCCTGTTACAATCGCCTTTTTTTTCTTAAAATCCCATTTTGCATGCATGAATAACCTCCTATGCCCCGTCATATTACGATTATCATCGGGATTCCAGAAGCAGGTGTCTACTCTTGGGCGGATGTCATACTGAATAAATGATAGCCATTCGAACGTCCACTGACACCCCACTGCTCCTCACAAGTTTTACGATGAATAAGCCCCTGATGAGCAGATGCGACCGCTAAGAATGCATCACTCGGCCTAATGATAGGTACTTCGTTCATTTCGGAGAGATTCGTTATTTCTTTCCATTTTAGAAGCGTGCTTGTTTCTGCTTCCACTCCCTTCCTGAATAGCAGCGCCACAATAGACTCAACTTCTGACGATTGTTCCTTGTGCGTTACATGCTCAAAAATAGAAGGAGGTTGAACGGTTACCATACAACAGATAACGGTATCCGTCATACCGGCTGCAAGTAAATCACGGGCATATAAAAAAGCAGATGCTGCAGAGGGAATCGTATCAGACAGTGTGACGTTCGTTCCCTGTATTTGAAATAGAATAGACAGATGTCCGGCAAATGCATTCATTACCGTTTCAGGAAACAAACTCGGATTGACATGGTTTACGCCATATTGAAGTGCATCCTGGTAAATAGAGATAATTGGTTCCAAGTTGGAATGGTTGGTGCACACGATTAAACCTGTTCGTCGTCCAATGTCCGGTTGCAGCGGAACCTGGATTCCGGCCGAACGGAATGCCTCCCCTACAACTACACTGCCGTACCTTGCGACTCTTGATAAACGCTTTAGACCGTCCCAGCCATAACTGGCCGGATCAATATCAGGAAGCCTTGCTTGCCCCCAAGTCGCGATGTCCGCTGGCCGAGGTAGAAACTCCGTCCCTACTCCTGCTGGACTAACGACACCTACCCCCGCTAAAGTTAATGAATACATGCCCCTCCCCCTTTTCGCTTTGTGCAGATCATTCAATGGGGTTGTCCCTCTCATATCTCCCGATAACAATTGATGAATTGATTCCCCCGAATGCATAGGCATTTGACATGATGTAGTCCGTACGCTTTGCAAGCGGTTCATTCGCAATAACACGAATTCTACAGTCAGCATCTTGTCTACGCATGTTAATGGTCTGTGGCAACCAACCTGTCTCCAATGCTTTGATACAAATGATTGCCTCTATAGCACTTGCCGCCCCCAGCGTATGACCGATGTGGCCTTTTATCGAGCTCGTGATGACGTTGTCCCCAAATACGTGCCTAAGCGCTACCGACTCCATGCGATCATTAGCAGGTGTGCCTGTACCGTGAGCGCTAACATATCCTATTTGCTCCTTATCAATACCGGCCATCTTGATGGCTGCTTCCATTGCCCGAATAGATCCTGCAGCACTAGGATCAGGCTGAGTGATGTGATGAGCGTCGCTACTCAATCCATACCCTAGTAAACGAGCAAGTGGTTCCGCGCCTCTTCGTCTCGCGTCCGACTCTCGTTCAAGCACAAGTGCGCCTGCTCCTTCTCCCAGCATTAGTCCCTTACGCTCTGCATCGAATGGGCGGCACAAATCTGGCGTCATCGCTCTTAAACTTACAAATCCAGTAAACGCAACCCAAGACATTGCATCTACACCCGCAGCTACCATAACGTCGGCTCGTCCGGCTCGCAGTTCATCTACGGCTCTAGAAATGGCCATGTTTCCAGCAGCGCATGCATTCGTAATCGTCCAACGCGGGCCATTCAGACCAAAATAGTCTGCCGCTTGTATAGCAATAATGCCCGGCCCGCCTACATATTCTGACCTACGTCCAGCCATCAGGTCCTCAAAAGGCGTGATTTCCCCCATCGTAGTGCCAACGCATATACCATATCGGTTCAAATCATCTTTCCCTGGCTCGATACGCAACCCCGCAATATACAATGCATTCTCTACGGCTGGAAGCAGAAGTCTCGTTGCTCGACCTGCCGGTTCCGGGTATATCGACAAATGTTCAACCTCATCTACTTCGCATCCCATCTTACATGCATGCTCCGATGAATTGAATGCTCGTATTTCCTTAGCCCCGCAATCTCCATTAAGCAGTGCCCGCCACGTTGACTCTACCGTGCTGCCTATTGGCGTTACAACACCCATTCCTGTAATGACAATATTCTCTTGGTTACTCAAGTTGGGTCCTCTCCTATTCTGTAAAGGTCCAGACCAAGCTCAGGTCTGATAATGAAGGGGACGGTCGCCGAAAATCATCGATTCCTCGTGCCTCTCGTACGATATCCACTGCTTCAACTTCTCCCACAGATGCACGCCGCTTCAATTCTTCGTCCTCCTTATACTTCTGAAAACCGTCCTTCCACACCTCTATCCCCTTCTTGATCTGACCCTCCTTTACCAAGGCATCTCCATATGCGGTATAAATAAGTGGCCATACCGACAATTTCATTCCTCCCTCCAACTGTTTGGCTACCGCCAAACAGTAACCCAGGTCCTGAATTGCTTTATCAGTCCTTTGCAGTCCAGAAGGCCAATACAGATTATTGAGCCCTCTGGCATAATGGGCAAACCAATCATAGGGTCTATCTTCAATCAAATCGTTGAGAACCGAAATCGAGCGAGCTGATAATTGACCAAGCGATGCCGTACCTAGATCAGGGTCTTGCAGTAGATCGACATAACTGAGCGCTTTTTGAAGCTTTAATGCAGGTGTTGATGGCTTTATTTGTTCCAAGTATTCCAAATATGTTTTTATCTCTCCCTGCTCCCGCATCTGTATGCGAAGCGCATTAGCATAGGCCATCCTATTAGGCTCTTTCTCAACTGCTTGCTTAAGTAGCATTATCTTGTCATGTTCCGAGATTGCATTAATTTTCTGCTGTGCTTGATTCTCAGGCTCCAAAATAAATCCGTATTCCTCAGCAGTGATACCTTCTGCAACTTCAGGCAGATTATAGGGTGCCGTCCACCATTGGTAGAACGCGACAGCTGCAATGCCTGCGATTGCTGTTGCCGTCATAAAATAAAATGATTTCTGTTTTTTTTTCATTATCGACTTCATGCGAGTGCACCTACCTCCATTTTGACATATTCGTATTTGGCTCTGAATGTAGACGGGTTACCGCCAAACGTTTTTTTAAACACCCTAGCAAAGTGTGTAAGATCGTTATAGCCAACTGCAAAGCATACTTCAGTTACTTGATATCCTTTCTTAAGTAGACTCATCGCTTTTTGCATTCGCTTATTAATTACATACTCTTTATACCCTGTACCAATATACCGTTGAAAAATACGAGAATAGTGATACTTGCTAACAAACATTTGAGCAGCAACCTTCTCCAGTGATAGCTCATGATCAAATAAATTCTCCTCGATAAAAGCTAGGGATTCAGTAAAATGGTCAGTTGACTTGGTTATCCGCATACTGTCCTTCAAGCTTTCGAGCATCTTAATCAGTGCCGGGAGGTCGTTGCTTTTCACCCCGCCCATCATAAAAAGCGGACACGTAAGCAGCGGTTTAACGTGTTGCCATGCAGGAGGGAGGGTATTATTCATGGTAACAATTGCAACGAGCCGATATGGTTTCTGTCGAAGCACCCGATTTAACGATTTTTCGTCTTCTAGATGTGCAATGTGTGAAATTGTAGACAATTCATTTAATTGAGTGTCGGACAAAAGCCGGTTCTGATCATTAAAGATACAAATCAGGATGTCGTCCATCTGTGCACCACCATTATTCGTTCTGTTTAACACCTATCCTTTACTAACCATTTCATAGTAGCAATTATAAAAATAAATAAATCTGATAATATTGTTCATAAATCTGTTTTTTTTGACAAGGTTTAATTTGGATATTAAACATTAGTTTTAAAATATGGGAACTACGGCATAATCACCAGTGACAAGGGATCAAATTGCCGAGTTTATTTCCGTACCACCAGGAATTTTTATGATTGTAAATAATTGAAATAAATTGACACCAGTTACTGCATTATGCGTTCTTCTGAAGCTCCTGCAATATTAACCGACGAGTCCGCAACAAAAAAGGAGTGAGCACCACGCCGTATATTGTAAGCTGAATTCAAAAAAGTGTTGGAGGAGACCAATCATGACGGCCTTTGTTCGATTAGAATTTGGATTACACGACTCGCAGCCGGGAGAACCGCAGCCGGTTGGAGAATGTGCTTATGACCGGTGCCGTAGCCTAATTTACCGTGGGGAGCCTAATTGGGACTATTATGGGGAATGGCTATGCAGTACCGTTTGCTTAGCGAAGCATGCAGGAGCGGAGAAACGCTATGTCGAATAGAATGTTGATATTTAACGATGCTCAGTACATTGTCTTATATGAACATACCGTAGGCTTTCTTCACTGGACAAAGGCCTATCGATTGGACGGCATTCACCACATTCAATTGCTTCAATTGACAGAAGAAATGGACAATGGGCAAGTACATTCCGAACTGATGTATTTACACTTTAACGACGTTAAACGAATCATGCTGGCCATTCTGGCGGATGAGACCGAAGAGCTTTCCTTATCTCCTATTCAGATTGATGTATCATAAAGGCGAAGCCGTTACGGCTTCGCCTTTAACCATACCTCAGCTTGTTATTCTGACATATTCATCATCATCGAGCTTCGAGCCGCTATGATTAGCCTCATCCAACATATCATCATCAGCAGCCATCGACTCAAATTGACGCAAACTGATTTTGCCCAGCATAAAATCCAAATATCGCATTACGGCTTCATCAGGATGCTTGTTGGCGAACAAGGAATGACTATTCGTGATAAGCAACTCATATGATTGCTCTTTACGTGAATGAGCAATATGGACATTAATAGCATCAGCCTCATAATGAAACGGTATTCCCTTCCGGTAAGCGCGATAGCCGAATTCCATATGCTCGAATCCCCACGATTTAAACCGGTCATCGAATCCTCCCAACTCACGGATATAATCTGCCGGCATCGATAGATTACCGCTTAACATTGCCGCCCAGGCAATTGGAGAACGCGTATCACCGTGATCGTCGAACAGCTTATAGATGAGCTTACAATACTGTGGTATTCGTAGCATCCGGTCATTCATATACCGCTCCAACACGATTTTACGGTTCGCTTCAGGCTGAGAAACGTACATTTCCATGACATGGCCGACTACAACCCCGTAAGAATGCCTCTGTGATTGATAATGAGCTGCTAAGAAACCTGGGCGTGGTATTCGATCCGCATCGCAAAATACGATAATGTCACTGTCTGAGGCTCGTACTCCGGCATTGCGTGCTGCCGCTCTCCCGCTTCTTGACAACCGAATATACTTTATATTCAATTCATTGGAATACGCGGCGACAATCGCGTTAATAGGCTCCCAGGATCCGTCATCTACGACCGTGATGCGACATTGATTAAAGGGAGGTATCTGCTGCGTGAAGCCGAACAGCGTCTGCGCCAGTGCATAGGATTGATTGAATACTGGAATGACAACGTTTAAGGTCAAAGCCATGATTGTTTAAAGAATGAGCCTCGTACCATATAGATCCGATTGTCTAGATGGTCTCTTTTTTTCTGTATGACCAATCGCTGATTTTGCAGGAACGTTTTCTCACGTAAAATCGTTTCGTCATACTCGGAATTATTTAGACTACCACCGACACAACCGGGCTTGTCTAAATGGCAGGCCCCGCTACAACTACGCTGACACATTCTCACCTCTCCTTTCTTAATTGGTGGTTCAATTCTAGTTTATCGCGGTAAAGTATTTTGACACTCGGCCATCGTTGTCACCAAACAGCTCTATAGTCGGTAGTTAGCTGCTCTATGCTCCAATGCATCTCGTATAGATAACACATATGCTGGTAAACGACAAAAAGGAGGCCCCGAAAAGTAGGAAGCCTCCTTTTTTCACAGCTTGGTTACATCATTCCGCCCATTCCGCCCATTCCGCTCATTCCAGGTACACTTGCCATTTCCTTCTCAGGCTGATCAACTATGAGCGTTTCCGTCGTCAGAATCATTGCGGCGACCGATACGGCATGCTGCAGTGCGGAACGTGTCACCTTGGCAGGATCGACAATTCCTGCCTCCACCATATCGACCCATTCATCGGTGGCCGCATTGTAGCCAATACCCGGCGGCTGGCCCTTTAGATGCTCTGCAATCACAGAACCTTCTTTGCCGGCATTCGATGCGATAATACGAACTGGCTCCTCCAGTGCGCGAAGTACAATATTCACACCAGTGATTTCATCACCCTCCGCCTCCAGTGCCGCAACGGCATCAATTACATTCATTAGTGCCGTACCGCCACCTGGTACGATGCCTTCCTCTACGGCTGCGCGTGTCGAATGAAGAGCATCCTCGATCCGCATTTTCCGCTCTTTCATCTCCGTCTCCGTCGCTGCGCCTACTTTTATGACCGCTACACCGCCCGATAACTTGGCCAGGCGTTCATGCAACTTCTCCTTATCGAACTCAGACGTCGATTCGGCCGCTTGTGTTCGAATCTGCTGCGTTCTGGCTGCAATCTCATGACGGTCACCGCCACCGTCAACAATAACCGTACTCTCCTTAGTCACTCGAACCGAACGTGCTCGCCCTAACTGGTTCAGTCGGGCCGACTTCAAATCAAGTCCGATTTCCTCGCTAATAACCTGTGCTCCTGTCAACACCGCAATATCCTGTAACATCTCTTTGCGGCGATCTCCGAATCCCGGTGCTTTGACCGCAACGCAGGTGAAAGTTCCACGCAGCTTATTTACGACAAGCGTTGCCAACGCCTCACCCTCAACGTCCTCAGCAATGAGAAGCAGTGGCTTCCCCTGCTGCATAACTTGCTCCAGTACGGGAATAAGATCTTGAATGGACATTATTTTTTTGTCTGTAATCAGAATATACGGATCTTCGATCACTGCTTCCATCTTCTCTTGATCGGTAACCAAATACGGCGAGCTATATCCTCTATCGAACTGCATGCCCTCCGTCAGTTCCATCTCGGTCAAAAACCCCTTGGACTCCTCGACCGTAATAACCCCGTCTTTGCCGACCCGCTCCATTGCCTCGGCGATGAGTACTCCAACACTATCATCCGCTGCGGAAATGGCTGCAACCTGCGTGATCGACTGCTTCCCTTGAATCGGCTTTGCAATTTGCGTCAACCGATCAACGGCTGCCTTTACCGCCTTATCCATCCCTTTACGAATGACCATCGGATTCGCGCCGGCCGCCACATTTTTCAACCCCTCGCGTACCATTGCCTGTGCCAAAACAGTTGCCGTTGTCGTGCCGTCGCCTGCCACATCGTTCGTCCTCGTAGCAACCTCCTTCAACAATTGAGCACCTATATTTGCATTCGAGTCCTCTAAAATAATTTCCTTGGCGATTGTCACCCCATCGTTCGTAATAAGCGGACTGCCGAATTTCTTCTCAAGCACAACATTACGACCTTTAGGTCCGAGCGTGACCTTCACCGCATCGGCTAGTTTATCTACTCCGTTTAACAGCGCACGGCGCGCTTCTTCTCCGAACAGCAATGTTTTTCCCATACTTTATATCCTCCCATTGATAAAATGCATTATGTCCTATTAAGAAATAATGACCAGAATGTCACTCTCATGCATCACAAGCACTTCCTTGCCACTTACTTTCACTGGCGTGCCAACATGCTTGCTGTATAACACCTTATCTCCGGCCTTTACCTCCGGCGCAACCCTTTGTCCATCCCGAAAAACACCGGCTCCTGTTGCTAAGACTTTACCCTCTTCCAGCATTTCCTTAGCCGACTCCGGCAGGATAATACCCCCGGACGTTATGTCCTCTTGCAGGATCGGCTCGATAACGATTCGATCTCCAATAGGTTTGATCATGAATAATTTCCTCCCATACGAAAATTCATTATTTATTGTTACTGAACACTTCCTATTTTGCTTGATCACATATTTAATTTCTCAGCTTATATTTCACAAATTCGGCTATTGTTTCTGAATGTGAACTTGTCTCATTACGATACAATGCATACAAACACCAAACATTTCAGGAGAATATAACAAAAAAAAGCAAGCGATCCATTCGATTCGCTTGCTTTCTTCATATTTTTTCATATGCAGTTCTTTATGCATTACGGGCCCCTGTCCCTCTTGGTGCCATGCCTTCCAATATTGTTGTATATACCTGCTGTGCTTGCTCAGCCATACCGTGCACGAAACTTGGAAACGTACAGATCATTTTCAACCGCTCCTCGCTCTCAGACAAAATCGTTTCTGCCGTTCGAGCAAGCGTCAGAAGCGCTGCATTATACTGTGGACATATCCGCTCATCTCGCTGGTAAGTATATTGCTGCATTGCATCTTCCCACAGTTCCTGCCCAGATAGATAGTTGTGCAGTGCCGATGCCAAATATTCCGCACAACATACCGCATTGTCAATTCCAACGCCAGACACAGGATGTAAATGTGCTCCTGCATCTCCAACAAGTGCCCATCCGGGACCATAGCATTCTCTCAAATAACCCTGTATACGAGCAAGTCCACGCGGGGGGCTGATTATTCTCATATGGGAAATACGTGGAGCAAGCATTCGAATTTGCTGTAGCCATTCCAGCATATTGTGAATCGGCTTGGATCCCCATAATTCTATGATTGCTTGGGGAAGCATAACTGCGATGCAATGCATGCCTTTATCTATCGGATTGACGATTACTATCGATTCTTTGTGCCAGTACCATTCGACAGCCGGAGTAACCTGTTCCGTTAGGCCTTCAACATATACATATAGAACACCGTGCGAGTATTCCACACTTTGCAACTTCCTTGAACATACCTGCTCAGCCACAATGGAATGGCGTCCATCTGCACCTATAATAACCCGTGCTTTAACGGTTTCATCGCAGCCATTGCGATCGCTGAGCTTAATATACGTTGCCTCCCCTCTTCTAGCAACCGACTGAACGGTAGTCTTTAGCCGAATATCTACCGTCGGCCAAATTGCAGCCGAGTCGAGCAACATGGGATCAAACAACTCTCTTCTTAGACCGATGACCCGGGAGGTAACGACAATATCCGACTCGAAGGTTGTTCCATTCAGATCTACTCTCATTCTAGTGATGGATGGCGCTCCGGCGTTTTCCATCCTCTTCCTAATACCGAGACGCTCGTAGACGTCTGTTTCTCCGATAAGATGAGTAGAGAGCGTTGCACCGGGACGTGCGTAACGGTCGACCAACAATACTCTGTACCCTAGCCTTCCGAGGAATGCGGCCAACGCAGCACCGCCGCAGCGTGCCCCCACAATCGCGACATCATACATGCTTACACCTCCAACTAGGCTTGAAATAAACCAAAGAGACCAGGGGATGGTCTCTTTGGTTTAAGCGAGGAGCAGTGGGGATTAGTTCGATTGCAGGCAGCCGTAAAGCGTGCCGACTTGATCTTCCTTATCGTCGTAAATCGCGATCGTACCTTCGGAGTGGAACGTAGCGTCTTTCGGAGGAAGACCGGTAATACGACCCTTCATATGAATCGGTTGATTATTGTGGTACGTGCCTTCCGGCGTCTCAATAACCCAGTAAAGGAACGACTCGGCTTGCACACCGTCGGCCATTTTTTTACCAAGCGGAATCGTTGCCGAAGCCTTGATTGACTCGCCTTGGCCGTGAACACCGCCACGTACACGAACTATCTGACCTGGCCACAGCACTTGGGAGGTGGCAACAAGATCCACATTCTCGATTTCAATGTCAACGGTTGCGCCCGTTTTCAGGCTGAACTCCGAATCATTGACCGTAAACTTCGTGGCAGCTGCTTGCGTGAAGTGCAGCTCCTCCGAGCGACCATCGACTAACTCCAGATACGTTTTGCTGTTGGAGTTTGGCAGAGTCATTTGGATTTTTTTCAAGGAAAGCAATTTCATTTTAAAACCTCCTTATAATGGGTTGTCTCCCGGGGACAACTTAATTATCTCATCCTCCCGGACAGAACACTCTGCGTTTACTTGATCGATCATTCGTCTTTTTCACTCATCATCGATCATCCATCCTCCACTTCCTCACCAGATTCCAGTATGATCTGGGCGATTGCATAGTCTCCTGAATGCGAAATACTGACATGTACAATCCAATGATGAAGCCGACAATCCTCCATAGCCTTACCATGCAAAACAATATGCGGCTGCCCCGTATCCATATTGATCGTCTCAATGTCCGTTAGCCTATAACCATCTGTTAAGCCTTTACCCGTCGCCTTGAGGAATGCTTCCTTCACTGCCCAACGCGCTGCGTAATGCTGCTCGGAATTACGAAAACGGGCACAGTAATCCATTTCGTTCTCCGTAAAAATTTTAGCCAGTGCTCGTGGCGGTTGGCGAAAAATCATTTCCTGGATTTGCGGTATAAACTGAAGATCGACTCCAATCCCATGAATCATTTATTCCCTCCTATCCGTTGATTCATTAGCGCGCATCCTAGACGATAGGCTTGCGCCGCCCCCCCATAACGGCGATCGATAACGGTATCCCTTAACTGCGCGATTTGTGAACGGTAATGATCCTCCATGACATGACGGGCAAGCGCATAAAAATGACCAGGTGTACACGTGTCCGGCATGATATACTCGCATCCGCCGAGCTCCCATAAGCAGCGAGCATTGTACTCCCTCTCGGAGTGAGTAGGGATAACTAGGGAGGGAATCGCCTGCATAATGGATGACAGACAACTGCCATGCCCTCCGTGATGTATGTACAGCTTCACCCGGGACAACCAAGACTGCTCGAAGCGCTCGATGCGGACGATCGAGGGAGGCATTGCCTTTGCCTCGGCAGTCGGCAGCTTGCCTGTATATACGATTGCAACCTTTTCCGGTCTATTTCGAAATGCGGCTTGTACGAGTCTGACAAGCTGCAGCCCGCAATCACCCGACGAATCGAACAACCTGCCCGCATATACAATAACGTCAGGATATTCTTCAGCAGGTTCCGGGGCATTATCGTGCATGTATTGTCCGATCGGACCAACATAATGTACATCTTCACCACGTATTACATCTAGTTCCGGAATGCTCGGGACGATCGCGATATCACCGATAACTAATTGCTCCATCCTGTCGATTGCAGGCAGACTCAACTCCTGAAGTACGTTGCTGATGACAGATGATACCCTCGTGATATTTCTTGGCGGATGTACCCAGTAATGAAGTGGTCTCCCATTCGGATGGAAGCAAGCTTGTACGATTCCTGCAACGGGGATACCTAAATAACGAGCGGCGATTACGGTATGCGGGCTCATATCTGCATAAACTAGATCGGGTGCGAACTCCTTGAGCATAGCTATTCGATGATGTATCCAAGACCTAACGAACAAAGGATCGCCAAGTCCATGCCCTGCAAAGTATTGATCAAGATGATAGAAAGTCGGGCCTATAGGCACGGTTAGGGAAGGATCCGGCATGAGCGGATCGTCATCAGCCAAATAGGTATATCCATGACTCATTAAATACTTTGCTGCATGCTCGTCATAAATGCTGAATGCTACTGTATCACCCACTTTGTTATGTTGTTCGGCAATTGGTAAGGTACGCAGTACAGGGCCCATCCCTCCGCTCAGTCCAAAAAAAATGCGTTTACTCATAGAGACACTCCTTTTGTATCGAAAGTTTCATAAAAGCCATGAGCTGTTCCGGAGTTCCAAGTGGATAACAAAACGATGCATGATCAACACCTATTAAACTACCTTGTGAAATCATTCGCTCATACAGAAGGGCTACATACCATTCCCCTTCCTGTGGTACCGGGTCTATCAAAGCCTGAGACATCATATCAAGATACCCCCTTGTCGACCGAAAATAATAAAGTCCGGACGTTGCCCAGGTGGAGATTACTCTCTTTTCCCGGACCGACCGGACCAATTCATCAGAATCAATCTCTACATAGCTGAATGCGGGATCAGAAGATGGAAAAATATTAATTAGTCCATCTATTGTCTCTGCACATTTTGCAATGGTCTCTTTAATCCGCGTTCCCACATAGGTATCGCCATTGAATATGAGGAGCGGCTCAGATGGCGCCAGAAAGGATCGTGCCATCCATACTGTCTCTGCTTGTCCTCTTGTAGGTGCATCCAAAGGGACCAGTATAGCACGTGGACATCGAGATTTAATTACATCCTTTAATTCAGTCTGTTCAAAAACTTCCCTCAAAGCAACGAAAATGAAACTATGATTCTCGAACAATGGCAGCAGGCTGTCCAAGGCCCAATAAAGCATCGGACGACCCGCGACATCAATCAACGGCTTCGGCATGCTATATCCAGCGGACCGAAACCGCATGCCTGCACCAGCTAGCGGTATGACGATATTCATAGGGACTCTCCCTTCCCACGAATCACCGATAGCGCTTCTCCCCATTCGGTTAGCCGATGAGCTAAATCGTCAATGTAGATATCCCCATACGGCTTGCCAAATATGAGTTCATCATACGGCACTGCATAATGATTCAGCCATTGATGCGTTAGCATACCTACGTTTGCGATAACCTTGCCTACATTGCCCGCTGTCGTACGCATATTTCGAGCGGTATGAATAATGATCGTATGGCCTTCCGATTTGAGCTGATAAAGTGCCTCGATGGCTCCATCCAGTGGTACGACGTCGGCATATGACTGCCCCTCCCCCTTCAATTTACAGATCGTACCATCCAAATCCACAACAATTCGCATCAGCCTCGTCTCCTATTCCGATAATGCCTGTTCTAATCGTTCCGTTCCGAGTGCGAACAAAGCTAACTGGCGGTTAGATTCTTCCTTATGGAGTGGCAGCATAGATAAAAACAAAAGCGCTTCAATAATTCGGACTTTTTTCAGCTGGTCCGGCCCTATCCAACTATCCAGCATGTTACGCAATCGATCGGTCTCTCGGTCAAGCCCTAGCTCAAGCTCTATTGCGCCGGTTTCTACCTTTACTTTGTATTTCCCACGAATAATATGCTCGTAACCCGACAGACTATGCCGGAGCTTTGCCCAATCGTATCGATGATCACCGTAGATGGTTCTCACTCCAAAGCAGCCCCTTGGATCAATCATCTTTATGCTATCCGTTTCGATTGAGTAAAATAGATTCGATAAACAAAAGTCCCCATGCATGGCACTTATAACTGGCTCCTCAAGAAGTTTCAGCAGCTCTCCAAGTTCCTTTTGCAGCATCACAGTTGGACTCAATACTGTCCTTCCATTCAATCGAAGGTATCCTTGCGAATGAACCTGCTTTGCCCAATCGCATTGGTGAAGGAAGGCATTCATCCGCTCGTGTGTTTTACTGACATACATATCATAGAGACATGCTTTCGATAAATGACCGGGAAACCGTTTGAAATCGTTAAGCGTTCTGCGCAGACCCCGAAATGCAACATCCCACTCTCTTCTCGTCCAATTACCCGCTACAAGCGCATCTCCTAGCGTGTTGCCCGCTATAAAGTCTATTGTCAGAGAAGGAAACTTCCTATCCAACGAAAACGATTGAACCGTCGGCATGTAACTCTTCAACTCGTCCGGGCAGTCCAAATACCAGATAATTTCATCTATCAACTTCCTCACGTGCTCGCTGGTCTTCGTTACATGCATTCCGCCGGAATGTACAGTCAAATTGTTAAAATATCTCGTCTTCACGATTGTCCTCCTTTATGCAGAATTTGTTCCGAACCTTGCATTCTTCTTACGGTAATCAGATGGTTTCTCACCGACTAGTCGCTTGAAGACTCGTCCAAAGTGCGTAAGGTCACCATATCCGACCGCATAGCATACATCGGTAACCGGTACGCCCTCCTGTAGCATTACCTTTGCCTTCTGAACCCGCTTATTCATAATGTATTCTTTAAATCCAATCCCAAAGTATTCTTTGAACATCCTGCTGTAATGACATCTGCTAACAAATACATTGGCCGAAACTGTCTCCAGGCAAAGCTCGCTCTCGCACAAATTTTCTTCAATATACTCAATTGATTTATACAGCATAGGCGGCGTCTCCGGCTTATCCGCGCCTTCTATCACCGGCTTGGATAGAAGCCCAACCGAATCAAGGAAGGAATAGAATACAAACAAATCCAGTTTATTGACCTTCAGCAATATCATTACTGGACTATCAAGCTTTAGTTCGTCTACCTTCCAAGATGGTGGAAGTGTGTCCTCGAAGCTAAGAAAGACAATGAATTTATATTTAATTGATTGAATGTGTTCCGTAACGGCGGCAAAATTATTTTGAGGTAAAATAACCATATTAGTAAACATCCGCTGAACACGATGGTACTCATCGTCTTTAAGCTTATGGCTAATCACCAGCAGCACATCCATTGGCATTATACCTCCCAGTATTATTGTTCCAGGTTAGTTTAATGGTACCAATCGCTGCCTTATTATGATCTGTATCTGTTGTGCAACAATAGGAGTAATTTGCGCAAGAACATAAGTTCCATCTCAAAGGAATAAAAAAATCACCCGGCCATCGTTTCTTGGCCGGGTGATTTTTGTAACACTTTAATTATCCCAAAAACTTCCTTGGCATAATACTATTCGGATACTCCTTCTTAGGAAGTGAGCGATAATACTCCAATTCCTCAGTAGTCAAATAATATGTCTTAACCTCTCCATTGGGAGAAGTACGATCCTTATCACGTTGCGGTACGACCGTACGTTTTAACACATGCATTCTAGCCAACGAGCTATCCCTCCTACTCCATTTTTAAATCTTCAATAAGATAAGAAGCTTTTAGCGGCATTCCTGTACTATCCTTTAATAAGGTATACCAGCTTTGAGAAGAGCCAGGCTTTATTAAGCGATTACGTAACCATTGCAACGACTGGTCTGTGAACTCGGCATGAAATTGTGAACGTAGCGTATGACGTATCTGTGACGCTGCCATTTCTCCAAATAAATAGTTATAATAATAGACCGGAAGCGTCGTCAGATGCGCCTTTGCCGCCCAACAGGGCATATCCCAGTTATTGGGACGCTGTATACATTGTACCTCCTCCACGATGGACCACCATATATCATTAAGATGACCTGTTGGATTGCTATATAACTCCTTCTCGAATCTAACTAAAGCTATTGTAGAGTACAGTCTGATTAACAAATGCTTTCTCAGCTCTTCCTCCCAAATCGGTTCACCCATAAGGGGGTAACCGGCCAATCCCAGCTCTTTCAGCCATTTGTGATTTATAGATAATCTCTCGAAGAGCAAGGCGACAGCTTCACTTAAGAAAGGATGTGCCGGCTGTCGCAAAATAAAAGGTAGCGACTCATCTAGTCCACTCTCATAAAAGGCATGTCCCAGCTCATGCATCAATATACCGAGCCCTGAAATATTATCTGCCGATAAATTGCACATCAACCGGATATCCTTCGATCGATTAATATTTAAGCAGCAGTTCGCTTGATCCTTTCCACTTCTTTCCGACAAATCCATCTGTGACAAAAGGAAACCGAGATCCGTTTTTTGCAGCCACTGCGCCAATTTGGGTATGCTTGCCTTTATATCAAAGTAATATGAAGAATAACGAACAGGGTATCCTTGCAGTAGTAACATATGGTAATGCCATGGCTGTAAGCATGTTACCGAAATTCCAAATAGTGAGGCTCGATCACAATCTAGCTCTTCCTTCACTTTCCGGTAGCTGGCATCTAAACCATTTCGCAGATGGGCAATGCTCGTCTCGAGCTCCTCCATCGTAATTTCCTGAGAATGGAGTTTCATAAGAAAGTAGTTGTCAAACCCTTGATCTCTCGCTACCTGATTTCTCATTTTCACCAAATTGATCAGACCGTGTGCAATCTCTTCTCCGAGTCGCATCCCCGCTGTCCATACTTGCTGACGTGAGAAAGAATCCTTCTGAGTGCTCAGCAGCATAGAGATTTGGCCATTCGATAAGTCAGTATCGTTCAGACGAGCTCGAAATGTCGCTATTCTATTGTGCAGCTCATTCCACAATCTGAGCATTTGCTGCTGCAAATCTTTATTTTCCCCATACTCAAGCATTTCATATCGTAACACTGTCAATTGACGTTTCTGGTTGAAGGATAAACCAGAGCTATCCAAACCTCGATTTATATCAGCCTTTAAGGATGTAAGAAGATTGATATATTGCAATTCGAAAGCAGCATGTCTATCAGCCCAATAAGAATCTCCTGTAGTCATGGCTTGCCACAGAGCATCCATCATCGGGGGATAAGCTTGGTGAAGTGCTTTATTAAAATGTTCGATCTCCATAACAAATTTACTTTTACCCATATTATCAATTCCTTGACATTTCTGTTCGCAAATCTTGCTCTAACTGAGTAATGTGCTCCTCAATGTTTGTCACTTCATACCGATGAATGATCATGCCTGACGGATTTATTAAGTAGGTGATACGCTGCAGCATGGCCACTGAATCATTATCGCTGTCAGAAACAGATTTGATTCCATACCGACGGGCAACAACACCATCCGGATCTGATAACAAAATATGTGGCAGCCGGTTTTTCCGAGAAAAGATCAAGTGCGAAGAAATTAAATCGGGGCTAATCCCTATTATGACGACCCTGCCCAACGGTTTAACGGCTGACTGAATCGACTCATAGTGATCCCGGAGTTTACAATGCTGAGTTGTGCACATTACAGTGAAGTTACGAGGGTAAAACAATAGAATGACGTACTGTCCAATATATTCATCTAAATTCACAAGTTTACGCTTGCCAAGCTCGACCCCCTCTAAGTGAAAGGGGGATGCTTGATCACCGGACTGAAGCTGTAACATTTTGAATGCCTCCACTCTCCTATTCTAGAGGTATCGAGCTATTGCTCGATTCGATTGCTCGAACCACCCCGTCAATTAAAACTTCGATCTCGTTCCACGTCGAGCTAAGCGGAGGATACAAGATTAATATACTATTGAACCAATTGCCCAACACGCCCTCATGTCTAAGCGCCGCTGAAAGCCGTTTACCATAATCGTAACTGACTGCGCCCTTGTTTATTCTGTCAGATACCATCTCTATGGCAATCATTAACCCTTTACCACGTATATCACCTACATGAGGGTGCGTAGACAGTGCACGCCTAAACGAATTGATAATATGCTCCCCTTTGGGCTTTATCTGATCGATTAATTGATCCTGCTCTAGGCAGTCAAGTACGGCCATGGCCGCGGCGCAGCCTACCGGATGTCCGCTTTGTGTGGAGCCGTGCAGGAAAATCCCCCCCCTATCAAACAACTGAGAGGCAATCGCTCGAGAAACTAACGTAGCTCCCATTGGGAAGTACCCTCCCGTGAGCCCTTTCGATACTGCCAATAGATCCGGGCTAACGTCCAATTCATGCGTCATTAACCATCCGCCTGTTCTGCCGATACCAGTCCCCACTTCATCCATGATAAGAAGAATACCGTAACGTTCAGTCAAACGACGGACTTTTTGAATATACGACCTGGGGATCTCTATGATACCGTTGACGCCCTGAATAGGTTCAAGAAGAACCGCCGCTATTTCATCTGGTCCATTCTCGAATATCGTCTCCTCCAATAAATCCAGACAATATTGAATAACTTGCTCATACGTTCCGTCGATTGGAGGACGATATTTGTTAGGGGTGGGCACTGAATAGCAATTCTCCAAGGCAGGGCCAAACGACTCATTAATTCCCATATGGGTTACCGAGCCGGTTCCGAAAGTTGTGCCATGGTAGTTTCCTTCCAGGCTAATAAATTTCGTTCTTTTATTCTCACCTAACGAGAGGTAGTATTGCCGTGCAAGTCGCATTGCCGTCTCCACCGCACCAGAACCGTCATTGCTATAAAATACTTGTCCGAAAGGCTCCCCACACAACCCGATTAGTCGCTGAGAAAGCTGCTCCACCAGAGGATGAGTTTGACCACAAGTTGATGCAAAATTAAGCGTGGCATACTGCAGGGCAATTTTATCCGTCACATATGGATTGCACAGCCCTACGGATGGAACCGCCGTTGTCGCATACATATACCTTTTGTTGTGCTGGTCATAAACCCATACACCCTCGCCTCTAATCAAATAAGTATTCGACTCATGAAAGCCTTGTGAAGTTAACGAAGAATATCCTGGCATATACGTAAAAGGATGCAAGGTCGAATATGACTGTGTTACGGAATCTTTCAACAGACTCACCTCCATAAAATTTGGCCATGAACTATTGCGAGTACGCGAAGAGGACGAATGTCGGAAGCAACCCGCTTTCTAAGGTGATACGAGTGATACTAACTTTTGCTTTCTAGAGTTGTAATCAATGAAAATAAAAAAGGTGCAGCCCGTTTCCGAATATACATCATGATGGTCATCATCGTTCGCCGTAAGGAAATCACCTTTCCTTAGAATGTCGTTATTCATCTTAACTTCTCCATCCACAATAAAAGCGATCTCCCTTCTTGGATGGTCGTGGAGAGGAATCGATCCTCCAGGCAAGCATTTTGCCAGAAATGCCACTCTCCCTGTGTCAGCCTCTTCCCATAGATAAATCATCTCTGTATTTTCGTAGATTCCCTCAACCCACACCTGCTCTGATTTGCGTACGACTATTTGTTCCGATTGTTTTCTCATTGTTCATTCTCTCCCGATTGTTGTGACTTCCACATACGACCCGATGCCGAACGTTCACTCGCAATACGTTGCCTTCGCTCACGCTCTTCCTCGTGAGCTTGATCATTCCCTTCAATTAATCCGGTAAACATGCGGTCGATCGTGAGATCAATCATTGCATTATGCTCGCAGCCATCTCGAACATATGCAATTTGAACCGGATCTTTTTTGGAATAGTAAGTGGAGATTTTACGGACGAAAGCCCGATAATCTGGAACTCTCTCATTATCCAATGCCAGAATAACATCCCCTCGAAGCAATCCCGCTTCATCGGCAGGACTCCCTGGAAAAACAGTGAGTAAGTAATTGCCTTCGGCAATACCAATCCCTGTCTCCACACTTTGCTCACTGTTTACCGTGCAATTGATTATCCCCATGCGAGGAAAGCTGAATAATTCTATCCGGAGATCTAAGCCGAGTTCCAACACGCTCTTCAGATTGTGCAAGGAACGTCGCCAGCCCATCTCCAAGCATTCCCTGAACCATTGGCCATAGGTATCGTTCTTATATCCGACGACCTCTAAGGTTAGCTTCGTAAATTCCCCTTCTGATTCAAAATAGTATGAGGTCGTCACCTCAAATAGCTCCATAATGCCCTCTGGCGTCATGGATTCATATCGATCCTTTAATCTAAACAAATGATTCTCTTCACAATAGTCGACAGCGGCCCGGTTAACGATGTCACCATAATACAAAGTGTACTGATCTCCAGCCTTTGGCTGCTGCGGATCGCCGGTCGTTATAACTTGATTGGTCAGGTAGCTGTTGCTACCTTCCGGCAGAACTACCGCACGCCACACATCCTCAATCGAAGACTCCAAATAAATGATATTAATTGATCGATCCTTCAAGCATCTAATCACTTTTTCGCCCCCTATATTAAATGTCGCATGCTGATTTCCTCTCGTTTGCTATTGCTTTATCTCCAAGAATAGACAACATTCAAGTTATAATGAGACAAAATCATGCGTCTTGAAATCGTAATCAATATACATAAAAAAGATACAGCCTGTTTCGGTTGTGACTTCATGAGATACATTCCCATAAGCAGTCAGGAAATCTCCCCCGCTAAGAGGCTCTCCATTGAGAAGAGCTTCTCCCTCCAACAAATACGCCAGTTCCCGCCGAGGGTGTTCGTGCATGGGTACGATACTCCCCGGAAGCAGCTTAAGAAGGAATACCATTCGCCCCGTCTCCTTCTCTTCCCACAAAAATGCCAGTTCTGTATTTTCAAAGAAACCAGCTTCCCACTTCGCACTCTGCGCAACTGTAATTAGATGATTAAGAGCCATACTGATCCTCCCTTATTTGTTTTTCAATCCGTCTTTTCAAACATGGCAGTTGCATGGAACCCCCCATATGCGGGTAACGATTTGATAGCACGCCGAATAGGTTTAGTCTGAATTTCTTGTGACAGCGGAAGCTCAGTCTGCCTATCTGGATTATCATATTGCAACGTTGGAAGTATTTGATCCCGGTTCATACACTCTAGCATTAATACCGTTTCTATTAGTCCACTAGCTCCCAAGGTGTGCCCGAGATAGCCCTTCAGTGCCATTACAGTTGGAATTGACAAGTAATTAAGGGAAAAAGCATTACGAATACTTTCTGCCTCATATCGATCCCAAAGCGTACTTCCAGCACCATGAGGCACCAGTAAGTCCAGTCCTTCAAGCGCCCATTGTGCCAATGTATCCGACAATACCTTAGTGTGTACGGCATCGACCGGGTTAGGAAATGTCATTCTCCAGCTTTCCTGTCGAGCTATTCCGCCTTTATATGAAATAGCATTGGTAAGATGCCGACGTCGACTCAAAGTAGCAGCCTTTTCTAATACAATTGCCGCCGCCCCATCACCTAGTACCGATCCGTCACGGTCACGGTCGAATGGACGGACTATCCCTGACCGTGAAATGAATCCTTTCTCCTGAAGCCATAAGTATTTTGTTATATGAGCATAATCGGAACAAGCGATAACCACAGCGTCCGCAGAATCTGAATCAAGCAAATATTGAGCCATCAACAAGCCATACAAACCGGTAGCACAAGCATTGTTTATAACAAAGTTAGGTGCAGTTAAATTGAATATTTTGGATAAGTAAAACAAATAGGGGAATGTCTGAATTTGAAAGAAAGAGTCGCTATACTTATTAAAGGTTACGTTGCCTTCTTGCTGCCCCCTGAGCATAAGGTCGGCAAGTTTAGCCACCCCAAGATTCTCGTGGCCTAGAACGAGTGAAATGCGGGAGGACCGGCACTCCAGGAGTCCAGCGTCCTCGAGTGCTTGTTGAATGGCTACTAAAGCCAAACTAAAGTCTGCATCCTGATCTAACGATTGCATGCTTAGCCATTCATACGTGTCACGGTCTACCCAATCTCTCAAATTAATCTCTGGATGGGGATATACGGGATAGCGGTATGTTGTCCCATCTCCACAGACATATTCTCGAATAATCGGCTTAGGTTCCTTAGCAAGCATTGATTTCCACGAGGTCTCAATTCCAATTCCATAGGCACCTATTAACGCTTTACCCGATACCACCAAGTTTTCACTTCTCATTGATTAACCCCGGAGATCAAGGCGCCCCTCATCGCATTGCCGTCGTTGATTACCACTTGGACATCATTAAAGCCCGCAGCCCTCATAGCCGCATCCCAGTCTTGTGGAGTAAGAAAACCGAAGCCAGTTGGCTGTCCAGCTGTGTTTTGTAGGATATTAAACCCCGGAATTAAGGAGAAAATAAATTCTTGATGCATGTACCTCCCTATTTCTGATCTTACGCACTCCGAAAGAATCAGTACTCCTGAATGAGTCAGCCTTTGTCGGATATCACTTAATGCCTGCCGCACATCCTTTGCACAATGCAATACATTTACAGCATAAATAACGTCATAGCGTTGACCATCATCTTGCCACTGTGCGTCAATATCAAGCTTCCCTGACTCGATATTGATGGTTGGGAATCTTTTGTGAAGTTCTTTAGCAGCTAAACGAGCCAAAGAGGGGCTTCGATCGGTTAAATACACTTGCCCTGAAAATGCACACTTTTTTGTTGTTTTATCCATGGCAGCTATAGCAGCAGAACCGTAACCTGCACCTAACTCTAGCACCTTATCATTCACACCAATGACAGAGGACAAAAACTCGGCTAACCATTGGTTATGCACGCTATACAGGCCATGTTCATTACTAAAATATGCTTCCCACATCGAACGCCCCTCGTTGGGCATGAGTAATCGAAGAATATTAGTTCGCCCTCGCAAAATGTCACCCCAACTTGCTTCGACGACATCAATAACCGCCAAGGATGAACCTATATTTATAGAATTTGGAGTAAAAGACACCTCTTCTATTTGCTTCAACGAGTATTCTCCACCCCAATAAGACAAGGCTCCCTTTTGTACAAGAAACTCTAGCGCCCATTGTATAATCGGCTCGGCCCAGGTTAGGCCTTCGACTTTACGTATAACCGCTTGCGCATCTAGCGGTCGATCAAAGGTAATTCCCTCTCTACTCAAAGAGCGAAGGATCGCATTTGCCGTATAGCGTTCAACGTATTCAAATGCTAGATGATATTCCTTTGTGAACAAGTGTGAAGAACTACCCACTTACTCACTCCCCCTTTTCTACGAATAAGCTTATTTTCCACCTGCTACTTTTTAAAAGCATGCATGACTGTTCGCAAGCTTGTCCGGTTGTAAGGTGCTTGATTTAATCCCCCATAGATCTCTATGGTTTGAAACCCCGCCGTTTCTTGCATTCGGATCAATTCTCTAACGGAATACATCCTGAAATCCAACACAGTCTCCTTTAATTGCCCCTTATCCTGCCATTGAACGATTTCCGTCCATCTGCCTGTCCGGTCATTGAAGCGACGATTAGTCCACACATAAGTATCACCCATATTCTGCCATATTTTTTCCGTTAAATTATTGATTTTAAACTCCCGGTTCTCGACATCCTGAACAAATTGTCCTTTTGGCTTAAGCGATTCGTAGATGCTCTTAATAATTTGCTCGTCTTCTTCTTCCTTGGGTACATAACCGAAGGCAGTCCCCAAGTTAATAACCGCGTCAAACGTGTCAGGCATTTTCAGTTGCCTCATGTCTGCTTGAATAAACTCAATGTCAACCTTTTCATCGACTGCCCGTTGCTTTGCGCGGTTTATCAATGCCGCTGCCCCGTCATAACCGGTCACGCGAAATCCCATTTTTGCAAGCGGTATGGCAATGCGCCCCTGCCCACAGCCCAAATCCAAAATGCGATCCCCTGCCTTTAGGTTAAGAATAGCAATCAAATCCTTCACTTCCTGCTGGGTACGCTCCATCGTCAAGATCGACTCCGAAAAAGCCAAGTAATCCATGTCAAAAAATTGTTTCCATGCTTCCATATGATCTTCTCCTTTACGTGGATGTTTATGACAGAAACATTTGATCGATACTGTGTCTTCTATTCAATTTTCTAGAAACCAGCTTGCCCTCACTGTTTACAAGCGACTGATGCTGCACAAATACGCTTTCCGTTTTCTCCCCCACGAAATGGGTTACAAACGCTTGCCGAAAATGATGGTCCGTCCGATTCGGTCCAGATCCATGTAATGTAAACCCATCAAATAGAACGACATCTCCAGGCAATGTTTGCAATGAGACAGTCTTATAACCTTCCGGGATTCTGACGGACTGTCCATAGGCTCTGCGGTCACCAGGCAACCGTGGTGGCAGCAGCCCCAATTTGTGAGTACGCGGAACCATAAGCAATCCTCCGTTATCCGGGCCAGAGGCATCAACACTGACCCATACTCCAACAACTTTTGGGGGATATGCTCCGATATCATAATTATCCTGATGGAACGGAATTCCCCTCGCCGTAGGCGGCTTAAAAAAATACGTGCAGCCAACGGCCAGCGGTTCATCTTCTAGCAACTGTTGTGCAAGCCTATAATTGATCTCATTAATCAAGCACCGTTTAACATCCTCATTTGTCTCATGCTCTCCGCGAAGTGGGGGAAAAAGCACTTCTAACGGGCGATCACTTTGTACAATGATTTTGCCTTGCTCTAACAGGTTTAACCAGACCTTATGGTACGTTTGCCGAATAGACTCAAGATAAGCCAATCCATGCCTCTCCCTTAGAACAAGGTATCCCTCATCTTTAAAGAAACGCTTCTCCTCATCAGTAATGAGCGCATTCACAGGCTAATCCTTCCTATTAGGCTCAGTGCCTAATGCTTTTTGCACATAGTCGAAAATATCCCAGAGTACATGCAGCTCATCCAAATTCATATCTGCATGCAATAAATCAACATTATGCATGATTTCAAGTTCGATAAGCATTTCGACAACGTGTGTGGAGTCAAGCCCCAATTCTGCTATTGACGACTCCATGACAATATCCGTTCGGCCGGCAATTTCGCCAATCACTTTCAAAAAATCTTCGGTTTGCATCATAAATTTAACTGCTCCCTTCCAGAAATTGTTCAACAGCATCAGCCGCTACCTGGTTTGCCGGAGGACTCTCCCTCAAGCGACTCGCCAATCGGAGGGCATTCTGCTTGTACGCAGGATTGTTCAATACCTGTTGTACTGTAGACCAAAGATTAATTTCGTTTATGATCTGCGGCTCCATTAATACGCCTGAACCAAATTCCAGTACTTTGTCTGCTAGAATGCGATGATCGGATCCTAGGGGGATGACTATCATTGGGATGCCGTGCAGCATTACTCGTTGTAATGTGCTGCAGCCTCCATGTGTAATAACGAGATCAGTATTAGAAAGTGCGGCATCATGCAGAGGATAATCAGTGGAATACTCAATGTTGCCGGTCGTTTCGTTGGAATCCAACGGACGAAATTGCGCAGAGATTGTAACTTTAAGCGATTTGGAGTTCAAGCCCTGCAAGCATGCATTCAAATATCGGCGAGTATGTTCCTCGAATTTCGGGCGGTCGGTAATGGAGGTCGTACAAATGAGGATTCGCGGGATCAGCGATTCGGAGTCTTCCTGCTGTGCAAGTGGCAGCTCGACACCGCAAGGACCTACAAATTTCATCCCAGGTATCGAGTAGTTATCCGGTAAAACATTCATTTGAGGGTATGTCATAACCAGATGAAGGTATGGGGATGCACCCGCTAAATCTCCTCTGGTTCGATACCCTCCATTCAATAAACGAAGACCAAGCTCCCTTCTGAATTCATTGAGTTGATCCCGGTACATAACGCGCAGTCGGTCATTAGCGCGAATACTTCCCGGAACTTGCTCGTCAGAAAGCAGTACCGTTGTTTGAAAACTAATCCAAGGCAAATTCAGGTGCTCGGCAACATAGGCAGGTGCACTCATCGCTGAGTCGCATACGAAACACTCAAAGAAGTAAATGGAATGAATCAAGAGTATTTCCCGACCAACTTGACCGATCTTCTTGTCCGGGAACTCATCCTCCCGCAGTTCGTGAAACGTCATCTTTTCTTTTTCCGCTAGGTGACGGATATCGGGATGGCCAAGTAAATGCACTTCATGTCCACGACGTTTCAATTCCCTCCCCAAACCCAATGCAGGAATAAGGTGACCTAAAAGTCGTTGACTAACAATTGCGAACTTCGTCATGTGGCGTTCAAACTCCTTAAGTCATTAAGCGATATCAATTCCGGACAAACAAAGACCCCGTTGCGATTGATAAGCTTGCCATCAAAGTAAAGCTCGCCTCCACCGTATTTTTCCGATAAGCAAAGCACGAAGTCGAGATGGATATTAGACTCGTTTCCATTGTAAGCCATTGGATACGATTGCCCTAAAGCAAGATGGATACTTCCGAACATTTTCTCATCAAACAATATGTTTCCCATAGGCTTTTGAATATAAGGGTTTAGGCCGATTCCAAACTCGCCTATATATCTTCCCCCGCTATTCCCATCCAATAATTGAATTAATTCATCACGATTAGAACACTGGATATCGACGACCTTTCCGTTCTGGAAAGTCATTTTGACCTTTTGGAACTTTAGGCCGGCTATAGATGTCGGCACATTGAATGATATCGTCCCTTCCGTGCTATCTATTACCGGGGCCGTAAAGACCTCCCCATCGGGTAGATTAAACTGCCCATCGCAAACATATGGGGCCGTCCTTATTAAGCGGAAAGTTAAATCCGTCTCAGGAGCGACAATTCGCACTTCTTTCGTATAGGTCATCAGCTGTACGAGCGGTTCTACTGAGAGTGCCCATTGTTTATAATTCATACAGCAGGCTTCCATAAACAATTGGTACAATCCATCGCTGCTCATCTCTGCATGTTGTGCCATACTGGGAGTTGGAGCGCGTAACACGATCCACTTGGGAATCTTGGAAACACTCTCTTGAAACGGGACGACAAAGTGTTCATAATATAGCTGCATTTTCTCGGGGGCAATATCATTAAGCTCAAATGAGTTCGATTCACTGCGAATACCGATATAGGCATCCACCTCTTGCAATCGTGCAAGTTCTGTGCTCGCCCATCGATCCAGTTGGACCATAGAGCATTGTTCAATTATCGCTTTGTGCTCCCTTTCGGGACAATTCCGATAATAAGGAAAAGCTCCTGCTTCATAAATTTCGTGGATTAATGCCTCAACGAGTTCATGGGCTTCCCCGGCTATATCTATAAATACGTGTTGTCCAGACTCCACCTGAAGCGAGTCAATAATTACAGTACGAGCTAATAGTTGATAATTCATCATTATTCGCTTCCCTCCCACTCGCTTAAATACCGAATCCAACGGACTTCTTGTTCATGTGCATTATACAGATGCCCGATCATAACGGATTGATACTCTCGGTGAGGTTGCCGCCTCCACTTCATGATGACTCCTATGACCAACGACCACATTCTGCATACAGAATGCAGCAGATTTTTCCCTTCGTCGCTAAACAAATTGTTTTGTAACGCATAGGACTTCCATACCTCGCGCAATCTTCGAAAATAATGAACATCAAACTCCATACGCTCTAATTCGGGAATTAATTCTTCAGGCGCTTTTCGGGACAACTCGTTGATAAACGTTCTTAACTGATGTAACCCTCCTTGTTCTGCCATCCCGATAACCGAGAATTCAGATAAACGACGCAGCTGACTCATGCTGGACTCTCTTCGATCAGGATCATAATCCAGCAAAGCAACTCCTTCTCCCACCCCCCATTCAGATACTAGATGGTCCCACTGCACGAATCCAAGCGATCCAGAAAAGTAAGGATGATTCCCCTTATCATCAAACAACCAAATGCCATCCTCCTCACAATGAATTACCAACGACCAATGTATGATGTCATGTCTTTGGTAATAAGAGCAGAACGGCTTATTGAATGCTTTATAGTATAATAAACAGTACCCTTCATCCTGGACAGCTTGGGTGATAAATTGAATCAGTGGTTGCCTATCGCTAATTGCATGAGAATTGACTCGCCAGCCATGTTCCAGCGGATATTCAGTCCTACGCAACAAAAATCCGCGATGCTCACAATCCCAAGGATGTAGAAATACTCTAGTCGGCTCTGGCTCTCCCTTCCATGACAGCACTTCCTTAACTGCCAATTCTTTACAGTCTAGATTGCGATTGCATAGACCATGTTTGTCTGGATACCTCCAGTCGGTAATCTGTCCATTTGCAAATAGCGATTTTGCCAAGCTATCATCTCGTAAAAGAGAGATATCCATGTCTTTCAAATCCCCCCTTCCCTTTTTTTCGAGGCACACTGCCACTCCTTAATGGCCTTAATTGCTTTGAATCAATCCCGATATGGCTTCCACTAGCCAATCCATGGCCTTCGGATGCTGAAAATAATATGTCACACCAGGGATCTGAAACACCTCGGCATTAGTCCATTCTAGACATGTCGACCGTAACGTATCGTCCCGTTCCCCGATAAAAACATACGTTTTTCCACCAGAGAGTGTTTCGGGAGTGACCTCTAACATTGAATCAAGCTCTTTCAGCATCGTCTCGGACAGACATTGTCCATGCAAATAAATCATATGAGCTCCAAGTCGGAGGAAGTAGTCAACATGTCTCTCATCAAAGTCACTCAATGTGTAATAATCCACGCCTGGCGCTAATAAGCTTGTATCAACGAACTTTTCTAGCGCTAGTTGGCGGAGTAAATCGTGATCGAAAAGATCATATATACTCGGCATGCCGACTAATGGAGGGGAGATAAGTATTGTGTCGCATATAATATCGGGCTGATACAGCGTGATCTGTGCTGCAGCCCTTATAGCAATGACGGCTCCAAGCGCATGTCCCACCAACATAATTTTCCGGCACTCGCCGTAAGTCCCGTTAACCTCATTTATGACCTCGACCGTATCCTCTATCATAGTTGTTATTGTCGCATTTTCCAGATTCCCGGCACTGTCGCCATGCCCGCGGTAATCAAATTGTACGACGCGGCAATTCGAGGAAACGAGTTCCTTCCTTAGTGAGGAGAACATATAATTTTTCTCACTCATTGCTTGTCCCAAGCCAGGAAGTAGCACAATTAGCGAATTAACCGGAGCTAATGGGTTATTAGGCTCCTGAATAATTCCTATCATGTTCTTCTCCCGTCCTAGTCGCACTTGTTGCCACATGTCTTTTGTCTCCTTCTGAGCTTAATAGCCACCCGACCGTCTCCATCATTAGCTTGCTCTCCAATTTAACCGAGGTGAACAAATGACCTGCTTCTGGAACGGATACAACCTTATGGGCCTCACTGTTGCTATATACCGGTAGGGAAAATGTGTTTATTATCTCAAATTCCTCCTGGATAAGCGGGTCCTCCTCCCCAAAAATTAATAGTGATTCACCAGTAAAAGCCCGGAGTTCCTTATCTATATCAATATTAAAGAGATCCCTATAGAAATCCATACTGACCCACAAACCGGCCCATGGCATCACGAGATTATTGGGATGTTTGGGCAGTCTCTCGAACCTGGGTTTTCTATTCCCCGGATAATTACCCCCGAATTCATAGAACAACGGACTCCAAAGAACAAGGTTTGATAGTGACATTTCATTGGCAACCATAAGAGCAATGCGGGCTCCATCACTAAATCCGAGCAGTGTGGTCCGCGTTGTATCTACCTCGTCAATGTTCTGAAGATACTCGAATGCCTTCTTTACATTAGATACCTTTGTCGAAGTCGTCATTTGATGATAGCTGCCATCGCTAAGTCCAATGCCATAATAGTCGAACCGCAAAAACGCGATTCCGCATTGCGCCAACACTCTCCCCAGCTTGACTGCAAGACGGTGCACCTCATAACGTTCTCCATTCTTGCCAGGGCAATAGATAACAACAGGACAAGGATGATCCATGTTGGAAGGCAAATGCAGTATACCCGCCAACCTGCCTTGATCCATTATCTCCACGAAGCGTTCCTGTTCCTCTTCCATAACCCACCTCCGTATTTATTCGAACGATACTTTTATATCCAGTACCTGTCTTTCTCCTATAAAAGCGGCACCGATGAAATTATAGGCCGAATCGATTACTTTATTAATTTGTAAATGATAGGTTATGATATCCCCAGGAACTACTGTCTGCAAAAACTTGGAGCTCATTTTTGTAGGCCGGACAACCTGGTTCTGTCCTCGTATACGCATAAAAATTTGGGATGATTGAATAACCCCTTCTGCTAACAATACGCCGGGGTAAATGCTGCTCGTGGGAAAGTGACCTATTAAAAAAAAGTCACTGAAAGTAATTAATTTTTGTGTGTATATTTCATTGTCTGTATATGATAGAACCTTGTCTATTAAGACCCAAGGCTTATATAAACCCATATATTGTTCAATTAGCAAAAACGCCCCCATCTCCTTCCGTAACGGCCACAGCAAGCTCTACGCTGACTATAAGCCTGCCTGATTCATCAAATACTTCCCCTCGCAACATAGCCCGTTTAGCTAATACTCTGATTGGGCTAACATGGCATAGGAAGCTCGTCCAATTGGAAATCGCGAGCATTTGGCATTCGATTTTCCCCAATAGAGGAAGCTCGCCTTCGCTCAACCTTCCCACTTCCATATCAATGAACAACACAGAAGTTTGGGCCAATGCTTCAATAAGAATCGTGAATGGGATTTCGGATAATCCGCCGAATAGCTTTTGTAAAGGCTGGGAATCGAAGCGAGATATCATATACCTATGGGGGACGTACTCAATAATGCGATCGACAAAGCGGAATGGGGGTTGTTGGGGTAAGCGACTCAACAATTCTTCCATTAACTCATCCGGGCTACGATCTCGAAGATATCACTTACCGTTGTAACGGGCGAAAGATCCAAAATCTCATCTGGTAGAGTAATGTTCAACTCTTCTTCTATTAAAATAACGAGTTCCATAAATCGAAGAGAGTCAAACCCAATTTCGTATAACCGTTTGTCTGGCTTTATATCATCCTCTTGGACAACACCACAGCCCTTATCACTCATCAAACGACAAAGTACACCTTCTTTTTCGCTCATGACACCCTCCTAATATTTCATTTATACTAGCATTATAATTCGCTCCTTATGCTTAATCTCGGCTTCAATTGCCGCCGGGAGCAAAAAAACTATGACTGACCAATTAACGTAGACGAACATATGACAAATTTCCCAGAAACGATGAGAGCTTGCGGAATTCACTCCGTTTATTGATGTTTCATAGCAAGTAAAAAAAAAAAAAAAGAATCCCCATTTTCGGGAATTCTTTTCTCATTCTCGTTTTACAATAGATCGCTCCATATTGCCAGACGATTGCCGCTTGGATCCTCGATTATAAAACTGTAACCGCAGGATCCCCGATCATCTAATTCCGTCATTACAGATCCGGACGATTTTAACAATTCATATACCGGAGTAATATGTTCTACCTGAAATGTTAAAGAGAACATATTGAAATTATCTCCATAATCTACATTGTGAACAGCGATGAAATTAGCAGTCGTTTTATCAGGTGTACGGAATAAAAAGAGCCACTGTCCTGAGGGAAGTTCAAGTACGGCGCGATTTTCATTAGGTTCCCCTGCCGGCAGTGTCAACCCAAAGTTCTGGATATACCAATTAGCCGTTCCGACGGGATCATCAGACGGCATATAAACGCAATAAATATTTGATAATAAAGCTTTTTCTTTCATTGTAATCTATTCCTCCTTTTATTAGATCGTGATTAAAAACAGCAGACTCCCATATAATGCCCATTAAGGTCGTAGAAATTAAAGTACTTTAATTGCCCTTCGTCCACAATATCCGTTACGGGCGTGCCTTGTTCCTTTAAACTACTATGCGCCTCTTCAATGGCTTTGGTATAAAAATTAAAATACGGATGTTCCTCCCCTTGTCTCTTAAAGGATAACGGAGAAAACGCTTCAGATCGAACTAATGTAATCATGCAATGTCCCAATTCAATGTTGGCAGATTGACCTTTAGGAAGAACATTGGAAACATTCAATGCCGCATACTCTTCATTCTCGATCCATACCAACTCACATCCAAATACCGTCGAATACCAATCAATCGATTTTTGAATATCCGTTACGGGAATAAAGAGAGTATCTACTCTTTGAAATATACTGACCATAGTTAGTCTCCTTTGTTATATTTTTTATTTGTTGTAAATCGTATTAAATATAGTCCAGTCTAGCAATCATTGTCAATAGAAGATACCGGCTGCTGAACAAGCGTACGAAAAGTTTCGTTTCGAACCATTAAATCCTCTGGCGTTCCAATTGCTTCTACCTTCCCGTCGCTTAATACAACTACCCGATGAGCGTTGCGCAGAAGGTTCGTATTATGAGTGGCTATAATACACCCTTTTTTTCCATCCGCGTAAAGATGTTGTCGTATTTGTTCCTCTGTTGCATTATCTAGGCCACTTGAGAAGTCATCGAGCACTAGAAGATCAGTACAACGTAGTATCGCTCTTGCAATGGCAATACGCTTTTTCTGACCTCCGGAAACCATTATCCCTCCCGATCCTACCTGGCTTTGAAGTCCATGATTCAATAAACTCACATCCGGGTTTAGTGCAGCGTACTGTACAGCTTCTTGCACTTCGGCTTCTGTTATGTCATCCAACCCGAATCTAATGTTCTCTTCTAATGTGCCGCTAAGAATAGCCGGTGATTGAGCAACATATGCCACCGCAGGGGAAACCATCGCCTCACTCTGAATCATTACTTGTGAGTTCCAACGCACCTCACCTTCCTGAATAGGAATAAGCCCTAAAATACACTTAAGTAAAGTGGATTTTCCGGAGCCTATTTTGCCTGCAATAACCACAATCTCGCCCTTAGCTACCGTAAATCCAATATCCCATATGCCTTTATTTCCTACCGGGTACTTATAGGTTAATCCTCGCACCTCAAGCAATTCAAGCGGCTCTGGTCTTTTCATAACGGGACTATTAAGCAACGAGGCCCTTCCTACTACGCCATGCATTTTCGGTCTTCCAATTAACCGCTGCAAACGGTCTATAGACACCTTGGCCTGCTTGAAATCACCTGTGATTTTTCCGAAGAATTGAATGAATTCAGCTGCATAACTCAAATAAATTACAAAGAGTGATAAGTCGCCCACCGTCATTCTGCCATCTGCTCCTCCAATGGAGGCCGCTAGTAGAATAAATCCCGTTCCGATCTGAACAATATTCGAAGAGGCATGTCTCATGGCTTGATTGAATAAATGATGCTTCAGCATTACTTGCCGGTTACTATTCAAACGAAGACCATATTGAGAGACAATATCCTTCTCCGCAGAACTAATTTTGATAGCTTGTACTATCTGCATGATATCCCCAAGAAAACCACTAAGAGCAGAAGTAGAGTCACGTGAATCACTCATTAACGACTGGAGACGTCCAGACAATAGGTGTACAAGCAGCAGAACTAGCATTAACGGAACCATTACCCACAGAGTGATGAAAGGATTTATGCGCATCATAATAAAAAATGAAAGCATTCCAAATATAAAGATACATATTGCATCCAATAATCCTGTCAACGTATCATCAATTTGATTAACATCATCCCTGAAATAATTAACTGTTTCCGAAGGCGAACCCGATACTGCTTCTCCCGGTGAACTAATTAATACACGCATGAGATTTAATCTGAGCCTTGATGTAATCCGAAAACGATAGTCCGCATCTGTCCATGAGCCCATTACAATCGAAGCGCTGCGAAATGCAGCGATTGTAATAAACCCAACAACCACTCCCCATAGATTTACGCCTGCCTCCGATTGATTCGATACCGAATCAAAAAACATTCGGGTCAGTAAGCCTAAAGCGATTGGAGAAGTATAGAACATAAGCCATACCAGAACGTTAAGCGTATATCTCGGTAACTCTCGCGCAATCATTCTCTTAAAAAATAGCAGCGGACTCATGGTTGTCCCCCTTCTATTCCCCGCGCTAATAATTGCCTATATTGCGAGTTCGTTTGATTCGATAATTCCTGCATTGAGCCGGATTCGCTCACATTTCCCTGATCCAATATCATAATGCAATCCGCTAAATCCGTTAATTCTATTCTATGGGTTATAATTATGCCGGTTCGCCCCTGCAATAATCGTTGTATGGCATGTTTTAACTTTAATTCCGTTGAAATATCCAACTGCGATGTTGCCTCATCCAATATGATGATCTTAGGATCCTTTAGGAAAACGCGTACGACCGTCAGCAGTTGCGCTTCACCTGACGATAGCTTTGAGTTAGTTGGTCCTATTAGTGAGTCCAGGCCCTTATCCCGTTCCCTGTACCACTCTGTGAGTCCCAATTCATCGAACGCTTGAATGATCTGAAAGTCTTCAATCGATGGGTTAAATAAGGTCAGGTTATCGCGTATCGTACCATGAAACAGTTGTACCTCCTGCGTTACATAACCAATGCCATCCCTTAGTTCGTGAGTCGTAATCTCTTCAACTTGAACGTCGCCTATGACAATCCGACCGCTCTTTGGTTTATATAATCCCGTTAGTAGTCGCGCCAACGTAGATTTGCCACTCCCTGTTCGTCCTAAAATACATAAGGTCTCTCCATGCTTAACATGTATATTGATATTCTGCAGCAGAAGATTCCCGGATGTGCTATAAGAGAAAGAAACATCCTCATACCTAATCGAATAATGGAGCAGGCTTTTCCATGAAATTGAACTCTTTTGTTCCTCCGGTTCAATGGAAAACAGTTCATTAACTCGCTTAATATTTGCTTCCGCTTGCTGCAGATTGTCCATTTCAATTCGGATATCTTCAAGCGGTTTAATTAACAGGCCTGAATAATAAAAAACAACATATATGCTTCCCAAACTAATGGCGCCGTGTCTGGATAAGTAATAGCAAATGATAAAGGCTGAGGCCATGGCCATCTGATACAGCATTACCGATACAACCCACGGAATACTCCCCCACGTAATTGCTTTCCTTTGTAGAATCAGCCATCTATCAAAAAGCTTGCTCATTAGTCGAATCGTATAGTTGGCCGCTCCGTTTACTCTTATTTCGTCTAATGCGCTTATTCGTTCTTGTAGTAAACCATAATACTCAGTTGTAAGCTCCCTTAGCTTAGACCAATAAGGAATAATCAATTTTCGTGTACGAATAATGATATAAAACGCTACCGCTGAGAAGAGCAGCATTGTAATCCCTATCTGCCAGCCTTCTAAAAATAACAAAATAATTATTCCGGTCCACACAAGAAAATTGGTGGTGATCGACACAACGATTTGTGAAAAAAAGTGAACGAGTGGATTGACATCACCATCAATTCGCTCGATCATAGAACCGGGCAGGTTACGATCATAGAAGCTCATTTTTAGTGACAAACTATGCCTAAGCAGATCTACCTTTAAGGCATTCGTAGCTTTTAATCCAATGAAAAGACCGAGATAGGAAGCCCCTAAGCTGAATAGATGGGTCGCGATCGATAGGAGAATAAACATTAGGGGAATCAATATGGACTGGTAACCGCTCTCATGCATAGAATGATTTATAAATAATTTAAGCAGCTGCGGGTTTGCTAGTTGAATCAATGTCCCTGTCAACAAAAGAATGCTCAAGGCAATCATTTTTTTCCATTCTGCAGCTAAATATACGGCATACAGTTTCATGTATCCTCGAATCGCCAATCTCAATGAGAAGACCTCCAATATACCCGCCTATGACTGCAGGCTGCGTTCAACGATATCACTAACGGAGTCGACCGATTTAAAATTATCGAGTAGCACTTCCTCGTCAGGGACATCTATGTTGAATACTCCCTCTAAATCAACGACTAACCGAATAAAGTTAATCGAATCCATCCCCATTTCAAGCAGTTTGCTGGATTTATCTACGTGCTGGCCATCCTTAAATACCTCTTTCAAACACCCGATGACCAACTCCTCGATTTGCAATCTATCCATGTTCATATGTTCATCCTCCATTATATAAGTGTTATTGGGAATAAGGATCTTTCCAATTTTCGCCTTTCAAAGGAATAAATATATCAAACTCCAATATCTCAATACCGGTTCTTCTTGTGGTTTGATGATACTCCAATTGAAGTGCAAACGGATCTCTCTGGAGACCTTGTTTTTTTATCCACTTAAAAAGCAGATGATACGTACGAATAATACTGCTCTCAGGCCCCTGGTGTCGTACGGTAGCGTAGGAATGTTTTTGAATAATGAATGTTTCCATTTGGGATGGTACATCGTTTCTGTCTTTTATAACTCTGCCAATGTGAAAAGAAAAAATGTTCTCGATAGGAATGTGTGCGCAATAATAGCCCTCTTGCAGCCATTCACGCTCCGGTTCTACGTGAACAAATCTTTCCCAAAGTTCGTTGACTTGTGTCCCCATATCCGTTACTGGGCCCGTACAACCCAGACTCGCCAGTCTAAACTTCTCTATTGTCGTTATTGTTGCTTCATTCATCGATTCTTCTCCTCCATTTCTAGCCGGCAGGTAATATAGTTAAATACTCCATTAATAGCGGAATCCCTCTTTTTTCCTGTTCATAGATCCGTTGAAACCTGTTGCTGATTTCCGACAGCAAAGAACCGTCATTATGCTTTTGATAGCGATAGGAAAGAAGCTTCACATTCAATATTTCGATATTTCGTTTCCTATATAATGCTGCGGCTTTATCCAGCAAGGGATGGTTGAGCCTCTCATGTAATGCCTCACATCTCTTTATCATTACACGATTATGGATCAACAGCTTATGAATATTTATATTCCACAGCACATACTCCTCTGGGTCAACCCTAACAGTTGTTGCAATCTCCTCAAAATAGTACGCTAAAAACGCGGCGACATTGGAGCCGAGCACGAATGTCCGGGGAGAATGAAATGCGTACTCGTTCCTTCCCTTATCGAAAGCAAAGTAAAGATTTCTAAAATCCCAGCAACTAAGCTTTTCTTCCTGCAAAGCGATGCTTGCTATTGGATAACCATAAGGTATCAGCCACCTATTTCTGTCATGTTCATCTGCCGCTTGATTATATGCCTCTAGCAATTCTTCCGATTTTAGGACGAATGTGCCGTATTTTTTCCCGTCTACGTCAAAACCCGCCAAATAAAGCTCATCTTTTGATTTATCGTAGCCATAGACTAATGCCTCGTGAATCAAGTTTTTTAGACCGAAATATTGTGAAACCTCGATATATTTCCAGTTTAAAAATATAAGTATATATTGACCTTTATCAATCTCACTTGCGATGTACTCCAATAATCTTGAAGTTGCCGAATGGTCCGGACCTCGTTCATCGAGTACCTCTGTATAGCAGCTCAAGTGATCCTCGAACCGTATAACTGGGAATTGGCTATCATTGCTCAGAAGGGTTAAATTGGTGAAGCGGCTTAGAAACCACGGTGGAGTTGTCTGTGAGGAGAATAAAATGCTCAGCCTCAAATTATGATAGCATTCTGTCTCAAATCCTGGATTCTCGTAGAGAGGTAATTGCCTCATCGTCTCTCCTCCTCGAGAATATCCCTAAATTCCACAGGCCAATTGTAAACGTCCGGGCCATGAGTGCTTCGGAGCGCTTGGATCCATCGGTCTATGCCTATCGCCACACAACCTGAATGATGTTGCACATCATTAGCATTCAAACCAAATGCATCACAAACCGCACTTCCGCAATAGTTAAATGAAGCAATACTATAACCATCTTCGTCACCTTTACCCGATACTATCAACTCATACTTTAACTCTGCAGCCCTCTGATAAACGGACTTATTATTTTCATTTTGCGTGAAAAATGGATCGTTTGCGCTGACTATGCTGCCCGTTAACCCCAACTTCAAAAATAAGTCCCAAATCAGATCCATCATTTCAGTGCGAATATTAAGGACTTCCGTCTTCGTACCGACAAACACAAATTCCCTCATATGAAACTCTAGTAGCCTAGTTTCCCCTCTTTTACCCACCAATTCATTCCTGAAGCATTTGCCACCGGCAGTTATTTTCTTTATAAGAGATTGAGAATCATAGTTTGAGAACTCTTCGTAAGCATGATAACAAATACATGGACGAAGGTAGAATGGCTGCATCCGAAAATAACTTGCAGTATCCTTATCAGCTACTATATCAGCTCTATAATTACCCATAATTTCATTGTTGTGAGGGATAGCTGCTACTCTCATAGTGTGCTGAGGGAAATTATGATTGTACTGGCATTTATTCATAATATCTTCATGCAAAAAGGTCGGATATTCCCGTATACACGCTCCATTACTTGAGAACATTTTTTGCAAATACCCATCCAACGCTTGCTTATACTTTGTCTCATCGTCCTTTAACATCAATCCGCCGTGAGTTGAGACAGGTATCATCTTTCCTGTTGATTGTTTTCGCTTTGAAGTTGTCCTTATGATTCTGCTAGGTACTAATTTAAAAGTTTCTGCAACTCGAAGTGCCTGCTCGATTTTTTGTAGCATCTCCTGATCAGGCCATTTATCCATATCAATTTCAAGCTTTGAAGCGTTCACTTTAACATGGTTTATTGATTCCGATACAAAGCAAATGAAGTCTAATTGTTCAGCTACTCTAAGCTCGTGCCCTTTTTTGATGTCAAAGCTGATAATCAAATTCGTTGCCTCCTTTCCTTCTGAAAAAATTTTACCTTGAACCGGGAAATACTTCTCGGCTTTTTATTGGTACTATTCTCATCACAATATATACCGAGCATCATAATTATTAAAAAATTACATTTATCATATAAACTGTACATTTGGAGGGAACCTATGAGCGACAGCCCTGATTTTCGAGTTGACAGCATTGCTTTACCCGTTCGCAATATTGTAAAATCCATGGATTGGTACATTAAACATTTTAACCTAAAACTACTCTGGGTTTACAAAAAATATGCCAGCTTGACAGCTAATGATTACTCAGCACCCTATGTAACGCTTGTTCATATTCCGAATATGGAGCCGTTGAATTTAATGGCCGGTCATGAACCCTGTCCGGTTCTCAATTTTTTCACTTCTGATATTGAGCTCGTTCATGAAAAGCTAAGAGCTTCCCATGTTCCCGTCAGCAATATTGAACATCATGAGAATGCATTAAAACGTTGTCTGGTCACAGATCCGGACGGCAATTTTATAGGCATTAGCAGTTATCCGGAATAAGGAGGGATCGTCCGTTGCGAATCAGTGCGGCTCAACGACAGTCCTATTGGGATCGGGGATATACAGTTATTAAAGGAGTATTTTCGAAGGAAGAAACTTCGAGAATGATACAGGAGCATGAAGCAATTAGATTAGCTTTTATAAAAGACAAGAGCATTGTGCAGGATAGCCACTATCCGTTATCCAGCCTCTATCCGGAACTACACGAGACGTTCCGTACTAATGATTATGTTTTTCAATTTTTAACCTCTCCAAAGTATTTCGGTCTAGTCGAGCAGTTGCTAGGAGAGGAAGCTCTCGCCGTCGGAACGACCTTTTTTTTCAAACCTCCAGGCAAAAACTCCTTCCTACTTCACCAAGATAATTACGATGTCGGCGCATCTCCGCAGCCTTCTTGTGCACTATGGGTTAGTCTGGAAGACACCTCAAGAGAGAATGGCGGACTCTGTTTTATTCCTTATAGTCACAAGCAAGGACTTTATTCTTCCCAAACTCCGGCTGGCCATCGTTACGGACTTGTTTCTTCGAGGGTACCCCAGGTCGAAGAAGACCCCGTTCTCCTGCCTCATGGTTATTGGATGGAGGATATGACGACTCAAGCCGGTGATGTCGTTGCCTTTAATGGTTTTGTCGTTCATGGTTCTTTCCCCAACAATTCCAGATATCAATTTCGAAAGGCATTTACCACTCATTTTATACCGCGCAGCAGCGAGAGCGTATTTGTCTTCAACAATCAACTTGTTGACAAAAACGGTCAAATAAACAGGCTTCCACTAAACCGGCATCATCCGCTTATTCGGGATCTATTAGGATAAAGTTACAACTAGAAAAGGCAGCTCTCAAGCGACTACACGCTTTGAGAGCTGCCTTTTTAATCTCCGGCAAGTAATAATATCAACTCGACCATTAGCTCCTTGCCTCCATAAGGCCTTTGACTTATACTTTCTGCAATCCGGCATGCTTTGTCTTTATACCCTCGTTTCAACATGAACGTGATTGTTTTTATTAAATCGGTGCTATTATATGAGGTGGGTAGAATGAACTCACCAACCCCGAGTGAAGCAAGCTTTCGTGCATAAAACTCTCTTTCTGTATGTGTGGGCAATATTAATGAGGGTATTCCTGAAACAATTGCCTTCATGCAGCTTCCGTGGGTACCAGAGTGAATCATTAGCGCTGCTTCAGAGACAATATCGGGAGAGAACTCGGGTACCAGCTCCATATCGGGCTTCATCCGTTCCCTCCAACTTCGTGGCAATCTCTCTGACAATAAAATTTTCACCCGGTATGGTTGATCGTACAAGGCATCTATAATACGCTTTACCCACTCGTAAATGCTAACTCCTATGGAGTCCTCCTCGTGCCCGGGTTCGACGAGAATAAGAGGACAAGAAGACTCACTTTCCTTCTTCTTGAGCATCGGTATCCAAGATAGAATCGGCCCAGCATACTTAATAGAGTCCATTGTAATCGGATCCATTTCTGGAACGCCCAATACAAGATTAATGTCCCCCAAATTCAAGTCTTCCACTTTGGTAATAGGAGGGAGTCCCAACGAATGCAATACACGATTAAAAATAGGCGTTACCCTCATTCCAGGCGGGACGGCCCGTGCTTCGAAGAACAAAGCTTCTCCAAACGGATGGAAGCAGGATTGTCCTATGGCCATTAAAGGAAGGTTGAAATATTTAGCCGCAATAGCAGTATGAGGACTTTGGTCAGAGATAACTACCCTTGGTTTATACTGCTTAACCATCTCTATACGCCCTGCTATCCATTGCTCAACAAAGCGCTCATCAGTAAAACCACGCTGAGCATAGTAATGATCAAGGTTGTAGAAGACCGTGCTTATTTTTACTGCATCCTGTGTCGGTTGCATAGGATCGGCATCTTCTAAGTGAATAAAACCGTTATCTTTAACGACTTCTGCCGCCTTTGCTCCGTAGACGCTGAATGCGACCTCATAGCCTTTCTGTTTTAAAATCCTAGCTGCTGGCAAGCAGCGATTAAGCGGAGCAAGTCCTCCGCTTAATCCGAAAAATATTCGTTCCACCCCATCCCCCCCTTGTTCTACTATTCACCACTGGAGTAATCGTTTAACCGTCTATAGAACTTGACCTCTTTAATTATTTTCTGGGCGTCCTGCTCCTTTGACGCATCGAGAGACTCCTTTGGATTTATTCGTTCAACAACATCCTTATAGAAATCCAGCGTTTCAAACGGAATACCATAAGGGTTAACGGTTTGCAATGCTTCTGCTTCCTCTTCCTCCGAGTTAAAACTATTCATATTCACCTGCCGAACGCGAGGCTTGGACACATGATAGTTTTCATGATTATGCAACTCGTACCGTATACTATTAATGTAAATAATTCGAATCCCCTTTGTTACGGCAAAATGAAGAGCCTCCCTTACCTTATTCACAATAGGTTCGCCTTTATCGTTGAGTGAGGTATTGCAAATAATCGGAATTCCTGTTTTTTCTTTAAAATGACTTAAAATACAATACAGAAGAGGACTCTGTACCTCATTTATTGTCTGAACTCTTGCGGAATCATCCAAATGAAGTGCGGCTGGAATTAACTTCCTTTTTTTCGGCTTTACTTGAAACGTACGAAGCATATAAGGGGAGGAATCCGCTTGCTCAAACCAGTTTCCTATCTCTTCTTCAAGAATAATTGGTGCGACTGGGCGCCACCATTCTCTTCTCTTAATTTTATTAATATGATTCTTTGCTTCTATTGAAGCAGGATTAGCCAGAATAGAGCGATTGCCGAGGGCGCGTGGACCTAGTTCAGCTCGTCCATGAAACCAAACGATTGGCTCATGCATAATATCCTCGACAATTTGATCAAGTTGTAACGGGGAGCTCTGAACGATATATTCATCGTACATTTGAATTGCTTCCTCTCCATCATCGGCAACTCCTGCAAATGCATTCGGCAAATTAAATTGTAATTGTTTGCTTTCCAACTTCATCTTTAAGTAAAAAGCGTAGAGCCCCATTCCTATTGATAACCCTGAATCATTGGCACAAGGAGGTGCGATAAACCCCTTAAAGCCATATTTATTCATGAGATGACTATTGGTCGGACAATTTAATGCGTAACCCCCGGCAACGGCCAAATACGTCTGGGAGGGAGTAATATCGAACTCTTGAATTAGTTTCTCAACGTTATTCTCCATAATACAAATCGAGGATTGCTGAATAATCTTCATTGTCATACTTGCCTTATTCTCGAATTCCGTGAACCGGGAATCCCAATCAGTAATTCTTGCGTCCCCTGAAGACACTTCTTCAATCTGTCGATATATATCTTTGATATATTTACGCGTAGGCATCATAGAACTTAGGTCAGAAATGAATATAGGACTTACCTCGCAAGAAAATTTGCTTGTACATCCCGAAGCAAGCGCCATTAAAGTTCCTTCCTCTAGACCCAGAAGGTTTTTTGCTTCAGCCCAAATATAACCGGGTGAACTGATCGGTGCGTATCGAACCTTCCCCTTACTCACATAGCAAGCAGCGTAATAATTTTTGTCTAAGCGTTCGGAACGATCGATAACGGAATCAGGACCTCCATCTACGGCTAATCCTAATATGGAGCCTCCATAGAATATAGAGGAATCGAGGAAGATTGCCGAATACAGATGAGAGAGGCTGTGATAGGACATGTACGGACATTCTGTCTGAGAGGCCAGGAAACTGCTATCGTTCGTCTGAAGTTGTGGAGTTCCCCAGATCTCGACCATATCTTCTAATGAAAGATTCAACGTCTGCAGCAAACTTTCAATGACATCCTTAGCTTGTTTCACGCTGTAGAAAGACTGTCCATGTTGTTTGATCCCTGTGAATCTTTCCAACTCCCAACAGCAAACCAATTCAATCCGACCATCTATAACACGAAACAGCGCAATGCTTTGATCGTGACGGATTTCACTTCGGGTAAAATAACATATGGGATCAATATGCATATAAACAGACAAGTAGTACCCTTCTGTCATAGATCCTCCCTCCTAGACAGTAACTTACGCTGCTCAACGAAGCGTATACTGTTATCAATTAAACATTCGATAGATTCCTCAAATACGTTTTCGAATTCCATTGTCATGCCCCCTGTAAAACCTATCCTTTGCAGAATATTCAATATTGCTGCACAGGGAATTATGCCATCATCCAACGAAGTTCCACGAGTATGACGCATCGTGTATACAGCTGTTTGTACAGCTTTGATATTGTTAATATGGAATCCAGCAATTACGTGCAAATAATGCTCGATAAATGCAAGGATATTTATCCCTGCCAGATGTAAATGCGTAAGGTCTGGGACAAGGTAGATCTCACTGTTCATGGAATGAGTCAACCATTCGATATCTTCTAGCTTAAAAATACAATGACCAAAATGCGGATGAATAGCGACTTTTATACCCTTGTAAGTATACCGTTTTATTGTTTCTTTTATTTGAGAAGCCATCCTAGCATAATCTTCTTGTTCCATCGTCTTGCTAAGCTGAATTCCAGGACCTAGCGTGACCATAGGAATTCCTAGAAAAGCTAGTTTATTAGCCAGCTTTTCATGATTAATATATATTTGGCGTCTATGGCCCCAATGGGCGAAATGACCGAACTCAAACACGGAAGAGATTTGTAAGTTCAATCTTTTTAACTCATATTTCCAATATTCCTCATCACGTAATAGTAACTGTTTGCTTCCCAGTTCACAAAAATGGAATCCCTTCTCTGCAATCATTTCCATACCCTCCTCGGGTTGATTTCCCCAATGAGCCATATGAAATGACCATTCAGAATATGGATTATTCATTAGACTTTGTTTTACTGCGCGTCCAGCCGTTATTACCATAATAATTTCCTTCCGTAACCGCAAAGATAGATCCATGATTTTCAGTAATTTTAGGCGTTGTATTTAACCGTCTTCTTACTCTATTTCCGTTTCTATCAATTAAATTATTAAAATTTAGAATGAGTCGTTCTAATCCCACGCCTGCAAAATGCACTAATAAAGCACGACGAAATGTATGTGCCGTTTCATTTTTCAACGATCCATGAACTGTATCGCCACTAAAGATAACGACATCCCCGGGCTCTGTACTCAAGTATACTTTTTCATAATTATCAGGAAGCAAGGACATCTGTCCGTAATCGGAGAATGATTCTTGAATATTGTCTAATCTGCGGATGGGAGGAAGTAAGCCGAGTTTATGAGATCCCTTATAAAAATATAATCCTCCATTCGCTGGATAAGAGGAATCTAAGCTAATCCAGGCGGAGCAGGTTGTACCAGGTGCTGCCCCGATGGCGAAATTATCTTGATGGTCTGGAAGTCCCTGTACTCCTGGCCCTTTGAAATAATAACTCGTGGAAACGACTAAAGATTCTTCTTCGATTAATTCTTCAACGGTTCTTACTAGCCGTGGGCTTAATATTTGCTTTTTAATTGTATCCGACTCTTGATGATAATCTCTCAAGCGAGGATAGAGGCTCGCTATAGGATTCTCTTTCTCTAACGAGACCTTGCCTTCCTTAATTAAACGCAACCAAATCAGTTCGTATTCAAGCTTCAGAATATCCACTTGCTCTTTTGAAAACAATCCCTTTGCGATCATATATCCGTTTGTCTCAAGATTTTCCTTTGTATATATGTTCATTCCTCAGATTCACCTCTTCCCAGGAAGACTATTCAATCGTCGTCTCACGCGATTCCCCTCTTTATCCAACAGTTGATTGAAGTTTAGATACGTTTTTTCCGAGCTTGAACGTGCATAATGAGTAATAATTGCTCTCCGATATCGGTCCAATGACTGATTTGGATGAGAAGCATGAACAATCTGTCCATTAAAAATGATTATGTCTCCCGGTTCTGTCACCAATTCAATCGTCTCTTGACCCTCAACGATAAGATGTTCCCCTTCACCCCATGCACCACTTGCAGAATCCGGAGTCTTTATTTCCCATGATCCTGTCCCTTTATAGAAGTACATGGACCCGTTCTGCGGATCTGCCTTGTCCAGACTTACCCACACAGCATGCGTAGTATCGGGACTAACGCCAATATTGTAATTATCCTGATGATTTCCCATCCCTTCCGCTCCCGGTGGCTTCAGGTGATAATTGCTAACGATTGCAAGAGGGGCTTCTCCTAATAAATTCTCAAGTAATTCAATCACCCTTTTATCCAGTATGAATGATTTTACAAGATCATCCTCTCTATGAAAGTCCCTTAGAGGAGAAAACAGACTATCTAGGGGCCTATCGATATCTTGTTTGATTTTCTGATCGCGAACGAGGTCCAACCATATCTGACGAAATCTTTCATTAAGTTCGTCCACATCATTTTGCAAGAACACTTTACGCACAATTAAATAACCGTTCTCTTCGTAAAAACGTTTATCTTCAATGGTAAGCTTGGAAACAGACATGCTATCACCCCATGATTAGAATTGAACATGATAAGAATACTAAACAATCACAATTCCGACTCGGGCATCTATGCGGTAAACAAAGCCGAAACTAAGGCGCAAAGCCATGTATCCGGTGCTCGGGTGCGCTAAACCCAATTTCCCGCACCGAAGATAATGCTTTTTCCTATTCCTTAAACCGTTACGACTGGATTTATACTTGTCAATATTCTTCACCACCTTATCGATACCAACCTTCTTCCCTGTCAGACCTTGTATGTCTTTCACAATCAATCTTTATTCGTAGGTATTGGACATTCCGATACGAGAGTCCATTCTAAAATACTTGAAGTGCCTGCCATTTACCTATTTCCCCATTATTAGGCACCAAATTGTTCAATCATTCGATATTCTTTTCACAACCCCTTATTATTACATTTGACCCTCATTGAACATCCGCAATTGGATTCTTCGATTGAGCTTACAATATAAAAAAACGGCGAACATGGCTGATGAAGCCGCCGTTCGCCGCAATTGTTGCATCGTTTTAAGACCGAACTATAAGGTGTATTCCAAATAATCCAACTGCACGTCCCACATTCCGTTATCCGTTGTAACGATCAGCTTGACGTTCGTGGCCCCCGTTGCGTGCGTCACATTGGACAAGGTCTGAACCGTCGGCGTCGTGCCTGTGAAGGTGAAGGTGCCAACGGTCGTTCCGCCGATTTGCAAATCAACCTGAGCCGTGCCTGAGTTCGTTGATGCCCCCCGGAGGGAGAACGTGTGCGTCCCGTATGCAAAGTACTGATCAAAGCCGGCACTGTCATTATTGCCGTATAAGACTACCCCGGCGAAAGGTGAAGTGATCTTACCTGCATAGGTCCCGCCAAGTGTCATATTCTCGGTTTCCACTCTCGTTGCCGATCCGGAGCCAGAACCTGAGCCAGATCCTGCCGCATCGGTGGAGAACTGCCAATAATCGAAGTTAAACAGATTGCCTGACCCGCCTGTAAACACGAAGAATACGCGATGCACGCCCGTTGCGCCGCTCACCGCGGTCTGCAGTTCTTTCCACGTTTGCGCTCCGCCCGTAGCCGTAACATTCAATGTCCCGACAAGCGTACCGGTCGGACTGTCCAGACGGATCTCAATGTTGCCTCCCACCGTAGAGGCGACATTCGCTTTGAACGACTTCGCTCCGCCGGAACCGAAATCGGCG
>NZ_BILZ01000015.1 GCF_004000825.1 Paenibacillus kobensis NBRC 15729
CAAGGCGATGGACAGGCGGGCGGCGGATGGCCGCCTTCCATGTCCGGCTTCATATCGTCGGTTAATTAAAGCAAGTCGAAAGGGGAACAGCAGCGATGGGTCTGACGTTGGAACAAGCAGCTGGACGAGTAATGGTTGCGCTTGATTATCCGGAAGCATCGGCAGCGGAGAAGCTGCTGCGCGAGCTGGACGGCATTCCATGCTATATGAAGGTTGGCATGCAGCTGTACTACGCAGCTGGACCGGCATTCGTAGCGATGCTGAAAGAGCGCGGCTATAATGTATTCCTTGATTTGAAGATGCATGATATTCCGAACACGGTCAAAGGCGGCGCAAATAGCATTACGAAGCTTGGAGTCGATATATTCAATGTCCATGCGGCAGGCGGCAAAGCAATGATGGAAGCGGCACTGGAAGGCGTAGAGGCTGCGCTTGCAGGCGTATCCGGCGCGAACAAACCGACGGTTATCGCGGTGACCCAGCTGACAAGCACGAGCCAGGCGGTGCTCAACGACGAGATCGGTATTGCCGGTCCGGTTAACGAAGCGGTTATTCGTTACGCGAAGCTGGCCCGTGAAGCAGGCTTGGGCGGTGTCGTTGCGTCTCCGCAAGAGGTTGTCGCGATCAAAGAAGCTTGCGGCAGCAGCTTCAAGACGATTACGCCAGGCATCAGGCCGGCAGGCGCTGATATCGGCGACCAGTCCCGCATTATGACGCCTAGCGATGCGATTAAAGCAGGTACGGATTATATGGTAATCGGCAGACCGATTACGGCGGCGCCAAGCCCGCGCGCTGCGCTTGAATCGATTATTAAGGAGCTGATGAGTGTATGACGACGGTATCTGTAGAGCAGCTGCCACGTGAAATTGCAAAAAGTTTGCTGGAAATCGAAGCGGTGGCACTTCGTCCGAACGATCCATTCACGTGGACATCCGGAATGAAATCGCCAATTTACTGCGACAACCGTCTGACGATGACGTATCCGGTTATTCGCGATCTGATCGCTGAAGGCTTCGCAGCGGTTATCCGCGAGCGCTATCCGAACGCTGAAGTCATTGCAGGAACGGCAACAGCAGGCATCCCGCACGCGGCTTGGGTTGCACAAAAGCTGGGCTTGCCAATGGCATACATTCGCGATAAAGCGAAAGGCCACGGCAAACAGAACCAAATCGAAGGCCGTATTACGGCTGGACAAAACGTCGTCGTCATCGAAGACCTGATCTCGACAGGCGGCAGCTCGCTGAAAGCGGCTATTGCCGTGCAAGAGGCTGGCGCGAACGTGAACGCGGTGCTTGCGATTTTCTCCTACCAATTCGCTCAGGCGACGGAAGCATTCGCAAGCGCAGGTATTCCGCTCGAGACGTTGTCGAATTATTCCGCACTGGTTGAAGTGGCGGCAGAGATCGGCAAGGTGCAGGAATCCGATCTTGCAGCACTGAAATCGTGGCGCGAGGATCCGCAATCGTTCGGCAAATAATCGATGCAAATGAAACGGTCATTAAGGGAGCTATGCTTTCCTGGATGGCCGTTTTTTATTTTGCTGAATTATGTTCATGTTCACAATATTTCACAATTCGACACAATAATTTTAATATCTACATGGAAACTATTGCATATTGCTGCCTTTCCGCCGATATGAATGTCATCAGTTCAGAAAGCGGTGAAACCAGCGTATGATCAAGCTTAATTTTAGAATGAAGATGCTTATTCTAACCTCCATTCCGTTCATGTTGTACTTATTCTCATCTATTTACTATCCTCGCTACTTCAACACTCAATCCGACCATGCAATGAACCAAGTGTATGAGACGGCCTATAAGGCTAGCAGCGATATATTGAATGCCGACCGTGATGTCTACCAGGCGCAGAACGCTTATTTGCAGTGGATTCCTCTAAAGGCGGGAGAAGCGAAGGATGCGGCTGCGAAATCATTCGAGGAGAACACGAAGCAGGCGCAGGACCGCGTGAAGTCGGCGAAAACCTTGATTGAACAGGCAGGACTGCTGGACGCCACGGCTGAGGGCTCGAATAAGCCGGTTCGGGCGTTGTTCGGCGATTTCGAACAACAATTCGGCCAGTGGAGCACCGACGTCAGCGCAGCGATTAACAATGGCGGCGTACTAACCGCAGAGCAGAACGAAGCGTTCGAAACCGGGAGAGCCGGGCTGAATTCAATTACCGACGAATTGGACTCTTATGCTCATCAGTCGATAATAGCGATCGAAGATGACAATAAAAAGATGACACAATCGACGCTAATCATCTCAATTGTGCTGATCGTCGTGCTTGCGGTCAGTTTGCTTCTTACTTTACGTCGGATCGGCAATTCCGTCCGTACTGCGGCGTCGAAGACGTCCCGTATTATGAGCGGAGATCTGACGGTTCAGCCCGAAAGCAATTATTCGAGCGATGAGCTCGGCACGATATTGAAAAGTACTGATTCGATGATCGGCAATTTGAAATCCATGATCGGCAGCATCGTCGACAATACCGGCAAAGTGGCGGGTTCCGCCGAGCAAATGTACGCGGCAGCAAAGGAAACGGCGGAATCCGCCACTCATGTTGCAGCCAACATTCAAGAAGTGACGGCTGGCTCCGAAGTTCAAGCAAAGAGCGCGGATGAAACGTACCGGGCGATGGAAGAAATGACCGTAGGAATCGTTCGGATTGCGGACAATACGACGGCGATGGCGGATCAATCCATCCATACATCGGCTAATGCAAAGGACGGACGGGAAGCGCTCGACCGTTTGATTGAGCAGATGAACGAAGTCGGTCAGACGCTGGCTCAGTTGTCTGAGACTGTGCACACATTAGAGCACCGTTCTGGCCAGATCGGCCAGATTGCGGAAGAGATTACGGCTTTCGCCTCGCAGACGAGCATTCTTTCATTAAATGCATCGATCGAAGCGGCCCGCGCGGGCGAATATGGCAGAGGGTTTGCGGTCGTCGCCGGCGAGATTCGGAAGCTGTCTGCGCAATCGCTCGTATCCGCTGATAATATTCGGGAACTCGTCGGCCGTACGCAGGAAGATATAGCGGGTGCATCAGGTTATATGAGCCAGACGCTGCGGGAAGTTGAGCATAGCAGCTTGCGTATCGCCGCTTTGGATGAGCAATTCGTGCATATATCGGCATCCGTGCAGCAAATGACGGATCAGCTTCAAGAAAATTCGGCCATTACGGAACAGCTGTCGGCGAGCGCAGAGCAGGTGAGTGCCTCCACGGAGCAATCATCGTCCGTGTCCGCTGTTAATCTCGGCCGGATCCAATCGGTTGCGGCTGCAGCCGAGCAGCAGCTTGCCTTAATGGGCAGCATGTCGGAGGCAGCATCCCAGTTGCAGCAGATCGTATCGGATTTGAAGCGTGCCGCTGCGTATTTCAAAGTCTCATAGTCGGACTCAAAATAATGGGCTTCTTACAGGATCGAACCAAGTTCCGTGTAAGAGGCCCTTCTTTTGGTAATATGTTTCACCATACATAACATCTTAATTTTTCTTTATAAAAATATTCCTTTAATGCCGTAACTTTTTTTCCAAGATAGCCGTCTAAAGGATAAATGAGAAAAATGAAAGAGTGATAGGGGAGGTGTCCGCCTGCCTATGGGTTTGTGGACTGCATGGAGATCGAAATCAAAATCGAAGCAACCCGGCAGTATAACGGCTGAGATGGAAGTCGCGGCCGGTGAATCTTCGGAGGCGGTGGCCGACCAGTCGCCGCAATCCGGGGTGACGGAAGCGCAAGCATCGCTGCCGGTAAGAAAGCCAAGGATCACATCGTCCGGCGAGCCGTTAATGACGGTAAGCACGGTCGAACGCAGCTTTCAAGTCGGCGGTCAGCCGCTGCATGTGTTGAAAGGTATTACGATGCAAATTATGCCGAATCAGCTTGTCATGCTTAGAGGCCGGTCCGGCTCGGGTAAGACGACGCTGCTTAACATGCTTGGAGGGCTGGATCAGCCGAGCAAAGGGGAGATATGGTTCGACGGTCAGCCGTTCCATAAGCTTGGCGACGGCGACAGAACGTTGATCAGACGCCGGGATATCGGTTTTATATTCCAGGCTTTTGCGCTAATGCCGCTGTTGTCAGCATGGGAGAACGTTGAGCTGTCGCTTCGTATGGCCGGCGTTCCGAAGAAAGAATGGAAGGAGCGCGTAACGCACTGTCTCCGGTTGGTCGGGCTTGAGAAACGAATGCACCACCGTCCGTTCGAACTGTCCGGCGGCGAGCAGCAGCGCGTTGCGATCGCCAAGGCGATTGCGCACCGGCCAAAGCTGCTCTTGGCGGATGAGCCGACTGCGGAGCTTGATTCCCAGATGTCAGCTCAGATTATGGCGGTATTTCAAAATATCATCGCAACAGAACAAGTGACAATATGCATGACAACACACGATCCTACGATTTTGGAGGTTGCCGACCATGTTTACGAGATGGTGGACGGAAAGTTTATTTAAGAGAGGCGCAGCAGTGATGCTGTCCGTCTCGCTGCTTACGGCGGGCGGCTGCGGCTTGCTGCCGAAGGAACAAGAAGAGGAAGTTCTTCCGGCGATTACGCCGCCGACGATATCGAAGAAGCCAGAGTACGATGTGACAACGGCTACGCTGGAGAAGAAAGTATCGTCCGTCGGCAAAATGATTTCGATGCAGGAAGAAACGATGTACTTTACGCTCAACGAAAAACGGATCAAGGAACTGTACGTGAAGAACGGCCAGAATGTGAAAGCAGGCGATACGATCGCGGAGCTTGATGTCGATGATTTGCGCAAGCAGCTGCGGAAGAAACAGCTTGATTTCCGCAGCAGAGAAGTGGCGATGAAGCAGACACTCCGCGACAAGGACACGATGGACCCGATCGAATTCGAGAAGGCGGTCATTGACTTTGAGGAAGGCCGACAAGAACTGGTCGACTTCCAGGAAGAAATCGATAAATCGGTTATTACAGCTCCATTCTCGGGAACGGTTGTTTCATTAAACGTGCAGAAGGGTGACTTGCTTAAAGCTTATGACCCGGTATGCGTCATAGCGGACACATCCCAATTAACAGCTGCCGCGAAGCTGGGCAAGGATGAGCTGGCGCAAGTGGCGATTGGCATGCCGGTCATCGCGGACATCAACGGCGTGGGCGAAGTGAAGGGCATCGTCAAGCAGCTCCCGCTGCCATCGGATGATCAAGAGAACAATAACGGCAACGGCGGATTCCCGAGCCAGAACGGCCAGCAGAAGCCGGAGCGTCCGGAAGATTTTCTGCTCGTGCAGCTTGATAAGCTGCCGAAGGAAGCGAAACGCGGAACGCCGCTGTCCGTTAATATTATCGTTAACCGCAAGGAGAATGCCGTCGTCATTCCGCTGTCGGCACTTCGCAGCATTGGTTCCCGTTCCTATGTACAGGTAGTAGAGAGCGACGGCACGAAGCGCGAGGTCGATGTCGAGGTTGGCCAGCAAACCGCAACGGAAGCGGAAATCCTGAAAGGATTGACACCGGGGCAGAAAGTCGTAGGTCGATAATCGATGGGGATTCCGCTGTTTCGATTTCTGTTCCGTAAAATGTGGAACACGCGTTGGCTGACGCTCAGTACGTTCGTCGGCCTCGTTATTGCGGTCGCATTCGCGACAAGTATTCCGATGTATACGGATGGGGCGCTTAAACGGGTCGTTGCGCAATCGCTGCAGGAGAAGAGCGATGGATTGCCAGCAGGCTCCTTGCTTATCCGCAATCAAGCGACTGCCGGCTCGAAGACGGATTTGAAAGCATTGAACGACGTCGATTCTTACATTAAAGATGACGTGCCGTCGCGAATCGGGTTTCCGGTAACGACGGATGTCCGGACGTATTCGGTTCGCAGCACGGAGATTGTGCCGGTCGATGTCACGAAGGTCGATCCGAGCCGCGTACGTCAGATGACGCTCATGACGATGTCGGGGTTGAAGGATAAGGTCGAGGTGACGCAGGGCCGCTGGTTCAATGACAGTACGGCAACGGGCGATACGATCGAAGCGGTCATGCTGGAAGAAGCCATGTACCGCAACGATATCCATATCGACGATGAATTTGAATATCCGGTGTACGGCGGACTTGATCTGACGTTGAAGGTGAAGATCGTCGGAGCTTACAAACCGATTCTGGATACGGATCCTTACTGGTATCAAGGCTTAGAGAGCATGATGAGCGGTCTGCAGATCGGATCGGATGCATTCGTGAAGGGGTTGCTCGAGCAGCAGCATGTGCCGCTTCATATGGCGAACTGGTATTATGCCTTCGATCTTAGAGAAATCAAGACGAGCCAATTGTCTCCGTTAGGGCGGACGCTTGAGAGGCTTAACATCGATCTGTATCAGAAACTGAAAGATACGAAGATCGAAATTTCGTTCGCTTCGACGCTATCGGAGTTCCGCAAGCAGAGCTTACAGCTGCAGACGCTGCTGTTCACGCTGGCAGCGCCGATGATAGCGATGGTATTCTACTTCATCGCGATGAACGCCCGGCAAGCGCTCGACAAGCAGCGGTCCGATATTGCGGTGCTTCGCAGCCGCGGTGCCCGAACAAGACAAATTATTATGATCTATTTGCTCGAAGGAGTATTGCTTGGGATTGTGGCACTCATCGTCGGTCCGATGCTGGGATGGTTCATGGCGAAGAGCATCGGATCAGCTAATGGCTTCCTAACGTTCGTCGACCGCAAGTCGATACCGGTCGGCTTCTCGACCGAAGCGATTATTGCGGGCGTCGCTGCCGTTGTGCTGGCCATTCTGGCAACGGTCATTCCGGCTGTAATTTATGCCCGTTCGTCTATTGTGAGCTACAAGCAGCAGCTTGCGAGATCCGACAAACGTCCGGTCTGGCAGCGTTGGTTCCTCGATGTCATTCTGCTCGGCGTTGCCGGCTACGGCTGGTATTTGTTCAACGAACGGCAAATGATTTCGTTCCAGACCGGCATGACAACCGACCAATTGAACGTTCAGCCGTTTCTGTTCTTCGTTCCGGCCATTGCAATCTTCGCATTAGGACTATTCTTTCTGCGTATATTCCCATGGCTGCTTAAACTGTTCAATTGGCTCGGACGCAAGCTGCTCCCGGTGCCGCTCTATCTGACGCTTACGCAGCTGTCGCGTTCGGCCAAAGGTTATTATCCGCTTATGATTCTGCTTATTCTTACGCTAGGTCTTGGCGTATACAACGCTTCGGCGGCGCGTACGATCGATCTGAACTCGACGGAGCGCACGTTGTATAAGTACGGCACCGACGTCATTATTCAGACGGTATGGAGCGGTTCACCGGAGATCGATCTGTCCAAATCGGGCGGAGGCGGCGGTCAAGGAGGCGGGCAAGGCGGTGGCCAAGGAGGTGGCCAAGGAGGCGGCGGTCAGGGCGGAGGTGCCGTACCGTCTCGCATTAACTATACGGAACCGCCATTCCAAGTATTCAAGGAGCTGGATGGCGTCGAGGCTGCAGCCCGCGTATTGCAGACCAAGGGCAATGTCGTCGTCGCGAACAAATCGGTCGGCCAAGGAACGCTGATGGGAATCGATAACGTCGACTTCTCCAAAGTGGCATGGTTCGGCAGCGATCTGTATCCGGTTCATCCGTACTACTATTTGAACAATCTTGGATTGTTCGAGCAAGCGGCTATCATTCCGTCCAGCGTGGCGGACAAATACCAGCTCAAGCTCGGCGATACGATCCAAGTCGGCTTGCCGGACGGCATGATCGAGTTCGCCATTGCGGGCATTCTGCCGTACTGGCCGAGTCAATATCCGGATCAGTCGCCGTTCGTTATCGCCAATCTGGATTACATTTATGATCAAGTTCCAATCATGCCTTACGAAGTTTGGCTGAAGATGAAGCCGAAAGCGCTGGTTGGTCCTCTTATGACGACGCTACAGCAGAAAGGCATTGAGCTTGCCGATGTCAAAGATTCGCGTGCGGAGCTGCTCACGCAGTCGAAGCATCCGACGCGCGGCGGCGTATTCGGTATTCTGAGTCTAGGCTTCCTCGTCTCGATTATGATATCTTTGACCGGCTATGTGCTGTACTGGTTCTTCAACCTGTCGGGCCGGGTCGTCCAATTCGGCGTACTGCGGGCAATGGGTTTGTCGCGTATTCAGCTGACCGGCATGCTGCTGTTAGAACAGCTGTTCACGGCTGGTTTGTCCATCGGGCTAGGTATTGCGATAGGCAAGATCGCCAGCAAGCTGTTCCTGCCGTTCTTGCAGACGACGGAGAACGTCGCCAATTCGGTTCCGCCGTTTAGGGTTGTCTTCGATTCGAAGGACACCAATCAGCTGTACGCCGTCGTAACGGTCATGATTATGATCGGTGCAATGCTGCTGCTCCTACATATTCGCAGGCTGCGCGTGCATCAAGCGGTCAAAATGGGAGAGGAGCGGTAACCGATGATCGATTGCGAAGGCTTAGTCAAAATTTATAAAACCGACGATCTCGAAGTTGTAGCGCTGCAAGGCTTGAACTTGCGCGTCGAAGACGGCGAGATGATGGCGATTATCGGCAACAGCGGCAGCGGCAAGTCGACCTTGCTGAACATTCTAGGCGGACTGGATCGGCCATCGGCCGGTTCGGTATCGGTCGGCGGCTGGGATCTGCTCAAGATAACAGAGGAGCAACTCGTTGAGTACAAACGGGATACAGTCGGCTTCATCTGGCAGAACAATGCGAGAAACTTGCTTCCGTATTTGACCGCACTCGAGAATGTCGAGATGCCGATGATGCTTCGGGGCAAGCTGGACCGTGCTTACGCGAAGCAACTGCTGGAATGGGTCGGTCTGAAGGAACGTATGCATAACAAGCTGCAGCAGTTGTCCGGCGGCGAGCAGCAGCGGGTTGCCATCGCGATCTCGCTGTCGAACCGGCCGAAGATGCTGCTGGCGGACGAACCGACTGGTTCGGTCGATACGCGTACGTCGGATATGATTATGGATATTTTTCGGCGGATGAACCGGGAGCTCGGCATTACAGTCGTTATCGTAACGCACGACCTTTCACTCGCGAGCAAGGTAGACCGTGTCGTCGCGATCCGCGACGGGTTGACGAGTACCGAGTTTATTAAACGAAATCCGAATCTTGACGAAGAGATGGCAGCGGGCGCCGGCAGCCTGCAGCAGGTCCATGAGGCTTATGTGGTCGTCGACCGCGTAGGCAGGCTGCAGGTGCCTAAGGAATACTTGTCGGCGCTTGGCATTAAAGATAAGGCGACAATCGAGTTCGACGGAGAGCGAATCGTCATCTTGCCGCCTAAATCATTGGAGGGGTAATCATTATGAACAGAAAAGTTTGGCTGAAACGTGCAGCAGTGACATCGGTTGCGCTAACAATGGTTGTACCAGCGCTTGCTGCTTGCAGCAGCGGAGAGAAGAGCAATTCGAATGAGAAGCATGTGCTTCGGATTGGAACGCTGTACGGCGGCAAAGACCAAGAGTCATACTTCCGCCAGCAATATACCGATATGTTCGAGTTCTCGCACCCGAATATCGAACTGGAGATCGTTCCAGCGATCAATCAGGATGATCAACGGTACCAAACGTACGATCCGAACGAACCTCAGAAGGAACAGCCGGATCCGTATCTAGAGTACAAAAAGCTGTTGACAGGACAAAATCCGGTTGACGTTGTCATCATCGATTACAATCAGTTGAAGCGCATGATTCAGGACAACTTGCTTCAGCAGCTCGACCCGCTTATTAAGCAGGATAAGTTCGATCTGACCGACTATGTGCCGACCGTTATCGATGGCATCAAGCAGGTGGGCGACAATAGTCTGTTCGCGCTGTCGCCGACATTCGGCAGCTCGGCGTTGTTTTACAATAAGAAATTGTTCCAAGAAGCAGGCGTAACGCCACCTACGGACAACATGTTCTGGCCGGACGTGATCGATCTTGCCAGCCGTGTTGCGAAGGGAGAAGGCAAAGACCGGAAGTATGGATTCATGTTCAACCGCTGGCCGGGAAGCAACGGCGTGTGGGACGTTCAGAACTATGCGTCTGCGCTTCAACTCAAAATGTGGGACGACAAGGGCGAGAAAATGCTCGTAAACAACTCCAGCTGGGAAGGTGCGATGAACACCGTCGCGAAGCTGTATAAAGACGACATCACCCCGGATCAAGACGATATTAACAAGGTGAACGAAAGCAAAAACAATTCGAACGGCGGCTATAACCCGCTCGATAATGACTGGTTCATGTCGGGCCGTACTGCGATGGTTATCGCGGAATACAACTACGTGAACGAGCTGAATATGGCGAATGCCAGTGCGGACAAAATTAAGGATTATAAGCCTATCGAATGGGATGTCGTAACGGTACCTCAATTCCAAGAAGCAGCCGGCATCGGCGGCAACATGTATTTGAGCCAGCTGATGGGGATCAATGCACAGGCCCAGAATGCGGATGATGCATGGGAATTTATTAAGTTCAGCAACAGCCGCGAATTGGCGAAGCTGAAGTCGCGCAGCCAGTACGAGCTGACGGCACGCAAAGAGTTCTTGAAGCCAGCAGACGGCAGCACTAACTTCAACATTGCAGCATTCTATTCGTTGAAGCCGATCCCGCCTACCTCTACCGATGCAGATGCTCTGTACCGCACGAAGCCGGGCATTTGGGAAGCGCAGAATCCGGGTAACGATCTGTTCACCGAAGTTGTCAAAGGAACGAAGACAGCCAAAGAAGCGCTTGCCGAGTGGGAAACGAAGGGCAACGAGATTTTGTCGAAGCTGGAGACGAAGAAGAAAGACGGAGACGACACGACGATTGAAGTGAAGTCGGACGAAGAGAAGCTGAAAGAAGCATCCGGCGAAGCGGATGCTGAAGCGATGGACGCGGTTGAAGTGAACGTCGGAGGGTAAGGGTCTAAAGGTAAAGATCTAACGAACTCATGTATATTTGATAAGCAAGCAGCCTTCTGTCACGCCCGTTCTGAGGAACGGCGGAGCGGGAGGCTGTTTTGCTATGTCCGGTTATTTGAGGCCAGGTAAGAGCGACTGTAGAGCGACTGGAGAGGTATGGGAAGCAATATGGAAACAAGTTGCTTGTTTTCGCTGAATTTGGGTACATTAAAGACAACAACATTGCGACACCAGCTCTGGAGGCGGGAATGATGAAATGGATCTACTGGGGAAGGTTGTATGAAACGAAATTTCAAGCGGGCTGCTTAGTGCGGCGGATGGAGAATGATTGGTGGATCTATGGTTACGAGAGCCCGTCCGAGGTAGAAGTATTCCGTTCGCGTAAAGGCAGATACGGCGTCCGTTTCGTCCCTTGACGGCACTCTATGTTTTTTTAGTTGCCGGCTAGCGAGTATTTCCATAAAAAAATGGTTGACTTGATGTAATGGAATATAGTATATTAATTTTTGTCTCCATTCAGCAATTCATCCCAAACGATGAGTTGGCTGTCAGGAGGGCCCTTAGCTCAGTTGGTTAGAGCGGTCGGCTCATAACCGATTGGTCGGGGGTTCGAGTCCCTCAGGGCCCACCATAGAATTACTTTTTTCACCCGTGCCGGGGTGGCGGAATTGGCAGACGCACAGGACTTAAAATCCTGCGGTGGGTGACCACCGTACGGGTTCGACCCCCGTCCTCGGCACCACTTGATTTTATAGGGTTTTTGAGAATTCGAAAACGCCTATCAAAGCGTTAATCCTGTAAAGCTAAAATTGGTACACAGGATTATGGCAAAGAAATGGATGAATCTCCTTTTCAGTATCTGACTTCGATCAGATTTTGAAAAGGAGATTTTTTATTTTGTCTTGATTAATGAAAATAAAGAAGGTTGCCTCAACTAGATTAGAAGACGCATTTTCTGAACTGGACAAATCGTAATCGATTTACAGAATAGCGTTTGTTACAAGTAACTTAATAACATGAAGAGAATATGCTTTCGAATGTTGTATTTATAGATTATAATTACTTCAGATAGTTACATAAATCAAGTAAATAAATTATTTATAGTGTATGGAGGATATTGTATGAGTGAGTTTGTATCGATTCTTAAGGAAAGAAGATCGGCTAACCGTTTTGTCGAAGGTGTAAAGATATCGCGAGATCAACTGGACGAAATATTAAATCTAACCAAGTATGCTCCATCTGCTTATAACTTGCAGCATACGCATTATTATGTCGTTACGGATCGTGATCTAATTGAGAAGATATACGAAGCAGCTTACAAGCAATATAAGGTGAAAACCGCTTCCGCCGTTATTTTCGTTTTTGGCGATACTAAGGCGCATTTGCATGCGGCAAGTCTCAATGAGGGCATGAAAGCATTAGGCATTTTGAGTCAAGAAGAATACGATCGGACAGTGAATAATACGATTCAATTTTATGAGAGTCGTGGAGAAGCTTTTCAACGAGAAGATGCATTACGTAATGCAGGCTTATCGGCTATGCAATTTATGCTGATTGCCAAGGAAAAAGGTTGGGATACTTGTCCGATGCATAGTATTGATGAAGAAGTACTAGCGAATTTGTTAGATGTGCCCGAACAGTTGGTTCCCGTAATGATGATTACAATCGGCAAGTCGGCAACGGAAAGTTTTCGGCCTCGGGGTTATCGTAAACCTGTTAATGAATTTGTTCGGTATTTTGGAGAATAACTGTAAGGGTCCGACCTTGTGCACGGCAACATGTCCATGTATATGAATTAGGCTGGCTGTGCAAGTCTAGTCCAATGAGCCTCCTTGCCGATTAGCGGTGAAGGGGGCTTTTTGGTTCCGATTCAGGTGAACATCTTTCATATCTCGGAAGGAGTTTTATGACGGGTTGTCGAAATATAGCGGATATATAATGCGTATGTAAATGATTTTCGGTTTAACGGATCCATAGTCCATAAAGAATGCGGGTGAAGACTGTGAAGCTAATTCGCACGATTACAGACAGCGATTTTATCGGCGGCAGAATCGTATTGCTGCCTTTTGTATCCCGAGTAGCTTCCAGAGGCGTTCTGCTGAACGAAAAGAAGCAAATAGCGATGATGGATTTGGCAACCCTCAAGCTGTCGAAGCTGCCTGGCGGCGGAGTAGAGAAGGGTGAAAATTATGAGCAGGCGTTCGTTCGCGAGATTAAGGAAGAGACGGGCTACGTCTGCGAAATCGTTCATACGCTGGGCTACATCGAAGAGCATAAGAATCGAAACAACTTCATGCAGCGGTCTTATTGTTATATAGCGAAGGCGTCGAATGATTGCGGACCTGTCATGTTAACGGCGCAAGAGAAACGGCTTGGGATGAATTTGAACTGGATGCATATGAAGGATGCCATTCGTACGCTTTCGCATTCCGCAGCGGTGTTGAAGGATCATTCCTCACGGTTTACATTGCTGCGGGATCTTACGATTATCGAGGAAGCGGACAAATGGCTGAACGGCCATAAAGCGGAAGCTTCCGGTTAAGTTGAACAAAGGCGCCTAGCGTACCACGTAAAGTGGTTGCTGGCGCCTTTTGGTTAGGATGAGGATACTTATTTCTTCTCGTCACCTACGTCGCCGATCAGTTCGAGCAGGGCGGCAGGAATTTGAAACTGTTGATTGCTGATCATGATCCGTTTCAATTGTTCGTTCTCGGCTTCTGCATGCGCTTCTTTAATCTCCGAAATTTCACGGTGCAGCCGCTCCATCTGGCGGTCGAGCGCGTTCGCCGATTCAGCCGCTGATTTCAATTCCTGCAGCAGATGAAGGGGGACGGCTTCGTTATATTTATAAAATATTTTATGCTCCAGGCTTGCCCAGAAATCCATCGCGATCGTACGGATTTGCACCTCGACGAAGATGCGCTCGAGTCCGTTGGACATATAGACCGGTACTTCAATCAGCAGGTGGAGACTTTGATAGCCGTTAGGCTTCGGGTCTTTAATATAGTCTTTGACCTCTACGATTCGCAGATCGTGATGCTGGTGCAGCATGTCGCTGATCCGGTATATATCGGAGATGAATGAGCACGTAATTCGTAAGCCAGCAATGTCCTTAATGTTGTTCCGGATGTTGTCGAGCGACAGGTCGCATCCTTTGCGCATCACCTTATTCATAATGCTTTCTGGTGATTTCAGCCGCGACTTCGTATGTTCAATCGGGTTATAGTCGTGCAGCAGATGAAATTCTTCTTTTAATATTTCGATTTTGGTTTCCATCTCGTCCAGCGCAAACTTGTAAGCCATCAGAAAACGAGTGATCGTGTTCTTAAACATCTTGAATTGTTCCATTGGATAGTTGGTATTCATATTCTCTCTTTCTCCTCCGTCTCCCGTAGCGTTAGTCGGCACGACTGAGCCACTCTATGAGCATATTACAATTAAGGGGAGGAAAGCAAATGGATGCATCGGGGGAAGCGCCTCCAATTGCCGCGTGAAGGAGAGGCCGTTATACTTAATGGTAGCAAATATTGAGGTGAGCAAATGAGAACGATACAGCAGCAGGATTGGCTGGACAAACTTGCGGGCGAATGGGCACAGCCATACTACGAGCAACTGCAGCATAAGCTGGATGCGGAGTATGCTGCAGGGAACGTATTTCCGGCGCGTGGCCAAATATTTAACGCTCTAGAATTTACACCATATGAGCAGGTGCGTGTCGTTATACTCGGACAAGACCCGTACCATGGCGAAGGGCAGGCGCATGGGCTTAGCTTCTCTGTGCAGCCCGGCATCGCCATTCCGCCCTCGCTGCGCAATATCTATAAAGAGCTGGAGAGCGATATCGGTTGCATAGCGCCTGCGCACGGCTCGCTCGAGTCGTGGGCCCGGCAGGGCGTGCTGCTGCTTAATAGCGTGCTAACGGTACGGGAGGGGCTGCCGAATTCGCATAAGGGGTTGGGATGGGAGAAGCTTACCGACGCCGTCATCGCGGCTCTGAATAAACGTGAGCAACCTGTTGTGTTCATTCTATGGGGTAATCATGCACAGGCGAAAGGGTCGTATATTGATACGGCAAAGCATGGCGTTATTGCGACGGTGCATCCGAGCCCGCTGTCCGCAAGGAGAGGCTTCTTCGGAAGCCGTCCTTTCTCCAAGGCGAATGAGTTCCTGAAGCAATGGAACTGCGAGCCGATCGATTGGGCGATTCCTCCTCTGCAGACGGAATAAATCAAAAAACGCATCCGCGATAAGCGGATGCGTTTTTGATGGCGTTAGGAAGCGGCAGATACGCTGCTCTCCGGGACTGCAATGCTGATTGCTCCTGTACTTGCCGAGCTGGATGTCACGCTGACGTTCGTATCATCCAGAACCGGCGCATACTCGGCCGACACGTAAGTAACGGCTTTGGCTTCCGTCAGCACCTGCGGATACACGCGGTCTGGATCCGGGTGCTTGACTTCTACCGCAATGACAGCGGTTTGATCGCGGAACGTGATGGAGCTGATGCGGAGTCCATAACCTGGATTCGGCAGCGTCGCCGTGACGGTCACTTCGTTAATCGACGGATTGACGGGTTGTACACTCAGCTTCATGTCGTAAGCATTGCTGCCTCCGCCGCCATTATTCGAGCCATCTTCCTGATCCTTGACGAATTGGATGGCGTTATAGAGCCATCCGGCAGCCGTGCCGCGTGTAATAGACTGCTTTGGGTTAAATTTCGAGTGATCCAGCTTCGCAATGTTCGTGATGAGAAGATTCTGGACGCTGTTCCGGTAAGCAGGGGTAACCTGGTCTTCATCATCGTATAGAATGGCGAGCTGAATGAAGGCGAGTTCACGGTCCGCAGTCATCGCCTGGAACAAATAATGAGCGAACTGCTCACGCGTCATTGCAGCGGCCGGCTCAATGTCCCGAGGGAGATCCAAGCCTTCGGCATGCGCGATAACGAACGCTGGGGCATACCAAGCATCGTCTTTGACCTTCGTAAAGGAGTCGCTCGCTTTTGGTTCTTTGATGTAGACGTTGTCGTCTTTCAGATCGAAGCCTTTCACAAGCAGCGCGATGCCTTCTGCGTTCGACAGTTTGCCTTTCGGGTTGAACTTGCTTCCGTTGCCGGATAGAATGCCTTTCTTGTGTAAACCTTCGATTTGGCTTTCGTTAGGGTCGCCCTGAGTATCGGAGAAGGCATAGACGGATTGGCCCAGCAAGACAAGCAGACAGGTCGTCATAATAAGGAGGAGGGAAGCTTTCCTTTTCATCGTTGAAGCCCCTTTCGCAATGGATTGTACGCTTAAAGACGCGGCCATAAGGCAAAATGTTGCAGCTGCCACAATCAATCATGCTTGTCCAAATGCCAAGAAGAAGCTGCCGAACATCACAGCGGTTCCGATGCTGTCAGGCCGGCAGCTTCTTGCAGAGGCTAGATAAAGGTGATTCTAGTTGCGGATGGTTACGCGAGTGCCGATCGGCACAAGGCGGGACAGCTCCAATACGTCTTGATTATACATCCGGATACAGCCATGCGATACTAGGCCGCCGATCGAAGCGGGATTATTCGTGCCGTGGATGCCGTAATGAGGGCGGGAGAGGCCCATCCAGAACGCACCGAACGGTCCGCCTGGGTTCGGCTGTTTATTCACAATGCGGTATTCGCCGGTCGGTGTTTGTGTCAGCATCCTGCCGATGCCGATCGGGAATGCGCGCGTTACGACGTCGCCGTCGAGCAAATAAAGGCGCCGGTCGGACAAGTCGACAATAATGCGATAATCGGGCATTCGTGATCCCTCCGCCATATCGTATGCAACGGAGAGTGGGGGAGGTTCGCCAGAGCTGTAGTCGGCATCGGGACAACAAAAAACCTCTTGAGACTCATCTCAAGAGGATAGTGTATACAATATGGTGATCTGTAGTGGGCTCGAACCACTGACCCCTACCCTGTCAAGATAGTGCTCTCCCAGCTGAGCTAACAGATCATATGTAATGCGGTATGAAGTTAAATGGTGATCTGTAGTGGGCTCGAACCACTGACCCCCACCCTGTCAAGATGGTGCTCTCCCAGCTGAGCTAACAGATCACATTTGAAGCGACATGAAATAATATATCACGGACAGAAGCGCGTGTCTATAGTTTATTTGCATAATCAATAATTTTTTGTGCGATAGGCGTAGGGCAACCTGTAAACCGTAATTTGAGCATTGTCAGCAGTTACGACCAAGGTAAACAAAAAACCTCTTGAGATCGCCGTCTCAAGAGGATGGTGTGTAAAGTATGGTGATCTGTAGTGGGCTCGAACCACTGACCCCTACCCTGTCAAGATAGTGCTCTCCCAGCTGAGCTAACAGATCATAATGGAAAGGTTGTCCGAAAGGGACGTTTATTAATATAGCAAATCCATATGGCACAGTCAACATTTTTCTAATATAAAAAAGACTGCTCATCGCCTCAGCAGAGGGGAGCAGTCGCTGTGGTTCGAATAATGCGCTAGCCGTTAGGAAAGATCCTTTGGAATATCGCACTTGTTGCGGATGAATCGGATCTGGTTGTCCAGATGGTTGGCAAGCTGCTGCTGTTCATCCGACAGCGAATGCTGGTTCTGCAAGCTTTGCAACTGAGCGATCAAATCGGGCAAATCGGCAGACGCATTCGCGCAGTCGTAGTCGGATTCCAAATTGTGCGTCATGGGACAGCACCCCTTTCGAGCGGAATAAGTGAAGAAGGAACCGCCATTAGTATGACTCGAGGCAGTGCCTCTATTCGTCATTCCGTGTTCTATTTCGCCCAGAAAGCGCATACGTTGTTCTAAAGACGTTAGGAGGCGGATGCTTGGATGGCGGCGGAATACGCCAATTTGTTCGTATGGCTGATCGGTTTGTTCGGCATTGTCGGCATCGTAATCGTTAATGTAGCGAGGTTCGTGATCAAGGATTCGCTTGCATATGACGAGTCGTTCGTCTGGCGGCGCAAGCTGCCGAAGGAATCGCGCAAAGATTGAAAAATGTCTCAACGGGCAACACTAACAACGTACGTTGGTATTAGCGATGGAGGCGTTGTTAGTTGAAGCAGAACGTGTCGGCATGGTCCGGCGCAGCCGTCGGCATAGTGGCTGCGTCGCTTCTGTGCGTGTTGGCTTACAGTGCGGCTCATAAGCAGGGGTGGTTCAGCCAGTCGCTGACCTCTTCCTCAGTCCGCTCTCATGTTTATGGGAGCAGTGTTAGGGAGCAAGTATACGGCGAGTGGGACGGCGAACAAATGAACGGCCATCAGTCGCCTTCGAATCAAGTGGACAAGCTGTATTCGCCGGCGATGCAAGAAGAGCTTCCGTCCAATATGACGAACTAGAGGAAGGTGTTAAGATGGTGCAGGACAATCGGGAGTCCATCGTAGCAGTGCGTAAAAATGGAGATGGCGATTTAACGGGTTTCAAGACGTCATCAGGCCGTGAACTGGCTTACGCGGAAGCGCTGCAGCTCGTTCAATCGGGCCAAATTGCAGGCGTTAACGCCTTTAAAGGTAAAGATGGCGAAACATATATTCGCGGCGATGCGGACGGCGATCCTACGAACAACTTGGATCAACTGCCTCTGTTCTAAGGGGCAGGCGAAGTATTGTTTAAGGGCATTAACCAGGAACGGGACCGGAATGGCTAAAGGGGCATGAGCCCTTACTTGGCTGTTCTGGTCCCGTTTTTGCTGTTGGACTGCTATTATTATTAGAATTCGTAAGCGATGCCTTGTTCAAGGAATGTCATCCGGCTCGTCTGGCCGATAAAGTCGGGCATCGTATCTCCGTAATGCATCAGCTTCGTCATCGTTTGAATCGATTCGGGCAGCGTCAGCAGTTCGTCCAAGCTGGCATGCACCGTGCCGGGGGAGCTCAACTGGCAATCGTGAAAAATAAGCTGGATGCCGCGGTCATTCACAAGCTGATGAAGCAGCTTCGGATTAAACCGCATATCGGCACTGTAGAAGAAACGTTCGTTGATGATGAACGAGTAGCTGAGCCTATTGTCGATGTGCTCGGTCTGGACCGGCTCGACAATAAGACCCGGCGCAATGCCGGTGGGCTCGTCGACCGGAATCAGCTTAACCGTGAAGTAGTCGTCAAGTGACGGAAGAGGCTCTTGAGCCAACTCGCTGTTCAGCTTCTCCCACAACGGATCACGAAGCGTATTCGGCAAATAAAGCACCAGCTTTCGCTGATAGGTGTGCATGATCTCGAGAGCAAGCTCCTCCAAACCGCCAACATGGTCACTATGCGTATGGCTGATGAGTACGGCATCCAAATCACTGAATGGCATACCGAGCCGCTGCAAGGCAGTTGGAGCCGTGTAGCCGCAATCGACAAGCAGTCGGAAGCCGTCCGCATGGATAACGGCGTTGTTGTTGGCGTAATTTTGGGCGAATGCGTCGCCGGTTCCGATCATGGTTATGGTAGCTTTCATCGGTTCATGCGGCCTCATTTCCGTCGAGTGGATTTGTTCATAACATTAGCATTGAGATGCCCCAGCTGCAAACCGGACGGCGAGTGAGGTCCTTGCATCGTCAGCCGCCCAATCCTGCTGCCGTTCCGGTACGCGTCCGCCCGCACCTACATATCATGGAAATAAACCATTTCTATGAATATGCGAATGAAGGTGTGGACGAATGAGCAAGGGGAAATCGAAAGCGTCAAAGAAGAAGAAAAAGACCGCCTCGGACCGCAAGCAGATGTTCATGAAGCTGGTGCTCTCGAACACTTGTGCAGTATGCAAAACCCCTTGTGCCCGCGGCATGCAGTATTGGGAGCGCATGCAGGAGCCGGGTGCCGTCGGCCAAGGCATCCCTTGTCCGCTGACGAAATATTATCAGTAACATGCCGGGAAATCATGCGCTTCGGACGGCATGATCATTTCCCGGGGAAGCGCAAGTTTCTACACGGAGCGACAGCGTGTAACCACCTGGACACTTATTCGTAAATGTTTCATATTGTGGCGCAACTTTGGACAATATGGCGAGTATAACCTTTCATCAGAACTGCGATGGAGGGTTTGCATTCATGAAAGCTAGAAAGGTAATCATTGCGCTGATTTTGCTGTCGGTGTGGGGAGGAAGCATGATATTCGCCGATTCCGCCGTACAGAAGGTTCGAGTCATTGTTAACGGCAGCGAATTGGATGAATCGGGATTGCTGCAGGACGGCAAGACGTATTTGCCACTTCGGCCAATTGCAGGTACGCTTCAAGCGCTGGTCACTTGGGACGAGAATGCGAAGAAGGTTACCGTATATAAACCGAACGTGCATATGTTTCTGTTCCAGGACAATGTTATATTCGGAAATGTTAATAAAGGCAACCGCTATACGTTCAAAGTGTTCGCTCAGATCGACAATTTGTTAACGGACGTCGCGGCAGTGAAGGTATCGATCTTCGATCCGTTCGGCGGAGAGAAAGTCATTCAGCAGCAGACCGTGAACGTATCCAAAGACAACTTCTGGTTCCGGACAGAAGACATCAAGTACAACTTCGACTCCGCAGGCAAGTATTCGGTTCGTTTCTATATGAAAGCGACCGAAGCGGACGAATGGCGCCAAGTATCGGAGAAGTTAATAACAGCACAATAAAGGCAAGCTCCGTCCTCATTCGCAGTCTATGGGGAGCGGAGCTTTTCGTTTGACCACGAACTAGGAACGTGATACGATACGAGGGTGTATGCACATTGAGGCGTATTAATGAGCGAAATGGGGTAAAACGAATGAGCGAGCATGAGCACCAACATGGCGACGATTGCGGCTGCGGCCACGATCACGAGCATGAAGAGCATGTATTTATTATGACAGACGAAGACGGCGAAGAGCGTGAGATGGTAATGGTCTACACGTTCGAATCGCAAGATCAAGTATATGCGGTTCTGATTGACCGCAACGATCCGGAATCGGACGGCCTGATCTTCCGCATCGAAGAAGAGAACGAGGAAGCATTCCTTGTCGGCATCGAAGACGACGAAGAGTGGGACCGCGTTACGAAGCTTTATGATGAGATTGCAGCACAGCAAGGCAACAACTAAGTTTTGCTGTCTAATATGAGCAACGACAACCGCCTGTGGCTAGCCGCAGGCGGTTTTTTGTGCTGTTATTTGCGCGGATTGTAGTACATGATGCGTCCGTTGAACAGCTGCAGCTCTGCCTTGAGACTGCGGGCGATAAATCGGCTTAGTTCGTTAGCTTTGCTTTTATCCCCATGTGTTGCTCCGTCGGGAAGGGCAATCTGCACGATAGGGCAGCTGTCTTCCGAGCCGGTGTCCGCAGGAATGGCGCTTAAGGCGATGTGTCGGTAACGGGATTCTCTGCCGCGCAGATAGAGCCAAGAAGGCTCCTTCTCCGAAGGCGGAGTAACCGGTTCGATCGTGTAAGGAAAGGCGGCGTTCTCGTATTCCCAATCAAGCTGGCTGCCGGTACGGCGCACCGCGTCTTGGTAGGCATGCAGCGATTGCTCCAAATCGGAAAGCGTAACGCCTTCCGGTGCGGCTGAGCTCTTGACCAGCCGAATGTAAGCGTTTTGACTCATGCAGACACCTCCTCCCTCATCATAGCATGGGGTGGGAAAAGCTGACAACGGACCTCGACGGTCCGTCATAAAAAAAGGCCCAAGCTCCCGCACGAACGTGCAGGTGTTTAGGCCGGTTAATATTTGATCTAGAAGATCGCTTCTTCCTCGACGATTACTTTTACGAATTGAATGCTGCGATCCTCGGGACCTTTGACCGGGAGGCCGACTTCGACATGGTCGACGATGTAGTCGATATTCTGCTGCGATATGACCTCGCCCGGAAGCAGGATCGGAATGCCCGGCGGATAAACGTAGATAAATTCGGCAATGATCCGGCCGGCCGATTCTTTGAACGGTACGATTTCTGTCTCGGCGTAGAATGCATCGCGCGGCGTCAAGGACAGATGCGGGATTTCTGGAATTTTGACCACCATTTCCTGCACCTCGCCCTTCGAGTGGAACTCATCGGACATCGTCCGAAGTGCCGTCAACAGTTGTTCTACTGTATCGCGGGTATCACCAGTCGTAATCAGGCACAGAATGTTATACATATCGCTCATTTCGACTTCGAGATTATACCGTTCCCGCAGCCAGTTCTCCGCTTCGTAACCGGTAATGCCAAGATGGCGGACGTGAATCGTGACTTTGGTCGGATCGTAGTCGTAAGTTGCTTCTCCGCCCAAGATGTCCTCGCCGAAGCAGTACAAATCTTTAATTTGGTTAATTTCAGCCCGTGCATGCTGTGCCAGCTCGATCGCCCGCTCGGCGAGCATATGTCCGTTGATCGCCAGATGGCGGCGGGATGTATCGAGCGATGCGAGCAAAATGTACGATGTCGACGTTGTCGTCAGCATGCTTATGATCGATTGGATACGGGTCGGATTGACGCGTCCGGCACGGACGTTCAATACCGAGCTTTGTGTCATCGAACCGCCGAGCTTGTGCATGCTTGTTGCGGCCATGTCAGCGCCGGCCTGCATAGCGGACATCGGCAGTTTCTCATGGAAGTGGATAAGTACGCCATGCGCCTCGTCGACGAGAACCGGCACGTCGTAGCTGTGCGCAAGGTCGACGATCTCTTTCAGATTGGCACAAATGCCGTAGTAAGTCGGGTTGATGACCAGCACCGCTTTTGCGTCAGGGTGCTTGTCAAGCGCACGGCGTACCGAACGGGTCGTAATGCCGTGGTCGATGCCCAGATTGCCGTCGCGGGCAGGCGATATGAAGATTGGACGGGCGCCCGAGAAAATGATCGCAGCCATGACAGACTTATGTATGTTGCGAGGAACGATAATTTTCTCGCCAGGTCCGCAGACCGCCATAATCATCGTAATGATGGCAGTGCTTGTACCTTGTACAGAGAAAAAGGTATAATCGGCACCGAAGGCATCAGCTGCCAATTTTTGTGTTTGCTCGATTACGCCCGTCGGCTGATGCAGGTCGTCCAGCGGTGCAATGTTGATTAAATCGATGGATAAGGCGTTCTCGCCGATAAATTCCCGGAATTCTGGGTCGCTGCCCATGCCTTTCTTATGTCCAGGAATGTGGAATTGTAAAGGATTATGCTCCGCATGGCGGCGAAGCGCGCTGAAGAGCGGAGTTTCGTTATGATCCATCGCTTCATCCCAGCCTTTCATTATAGCTTCTTCTAAGTTAAACAAACAAGGTTGAGTATAGCAAAAACAGGGGGGAATGCAAGCTGCTTTTTTGGTCGCATCTCCCGTTGCCGCTTGTTGGAGTCAAAGCTAGACGAAATGGGTCTGCATTATGGAAAGGGGTAAGGTATGTCAACGATGAGTACAACGATTACGGGAAGAAGAGTTCTGACCTCCCCGTTTGTCCTGCAACTGCTTGTTATTATGTTTTTCGTCGAGTTCGTCAAAGGTGCAATGATGGTGTCTATTCTTCCGGTTTACATGGGCGAGGTGCTTGGGCTGTCTGCCTATGCGATTGGTTGGGCGCTGGCGCTGCAGTACATAGGCGATAATGCATTCCGCAGCCCGCTAGGCTGGATTATAGACCGTGCTGGATACCGGACGGTTATGCTCGTTGGCGTCCTCTTGACGTTCGCGGCGGTCGTTATCGTCGCTTACTTTGATTCTTTGCCATGGATCGTGGTTGCATGCGTGCTGATTGGCGTAGGCACATCGCCGCTTTGGCCGTGCGTCATCACCGGCGCGACCGCCGTTGCCGGCTCGGAAGCGGGCGGTACCATCATGAGCGTTGTCTATATGGCATGGCTGACAGGCGTCGGCATTGGACCGATCGTCATTAATTTTTTTATCGCGAAATCATATGTACCGGCGTTCAAGCTGCTCATCGTCATGATGATCATCGCTTCGATCGTGACCGTGTTCTTGCCGGGAAGGACGAAATCGAAAGCGATAGAAGGGCTCGCGGAACAAGCGGAGCAGGGAGACTCGAAAGAGCATCGTCCGATCGGAGAACGAATCAGACGGTACTTGGCCAAAGTAGGCAGCTCGATGCACGCCAGCAAGCTGCTCTATCCGGCGATGTTCATGCAGAACTTCGCGCTCGGGCTGCTCGTTCCGATCTTGACGTTGTATGCACGAACCGTGCTCCATTTGAAACCTCATCAATACAGCCTTTATTTGCTTGCGGGGGGCGCGGTAACTGTGCTCGGTCTTATACCTGTAGGCAAAGCGGTCGACAAATACGGTACGCGCTGGTTTCTGCACGCCGGATTTCTCGGGGCGTCCATAACGCTGCCGCTGCTCGGCTATACGCGGGACCTGCTGCTCGTGCTGCCGGTTGTTGCATTGGTCGGACTTAGTTACGCTTGTATTATTCCGGCGTGGAACGCGCTTATTGCGCAGGCGATTCCGAAGGAAGAGCGGGGCGCGGTCTGGGGCTTCTTCTTAACGATCGAAGGTGCGGGCATGGTGCTCGGATCGATTCTCTCGGGCAAAATGTGGGACAGCTTCGGTCCGCACTCGCCGTTTCTGGTGAGCGGCGTCGTACTTATCACGCTGTTTGTTCTTCATTTGTTCATCACCAAGAAGAAGACAGTTGTGGTACGATAGCAGTTGGAGGGATTGTCCAGATGAAAGACAAACGATTATTCATTGTAATGGCTACGCTTATGATTACATTCGTCGGCTTCGGCATTATTATTCCGGTTATGCCGGAGCTTATATTAGCGACGGATTCGGGATCGGCAGAGATGCATACCGGCTTGATGCTCGCGATTTATTCGGCGGTCTCGTTCATTTTATCGCCCCTCTGGGGCGGTTTGTCTGACCGGATCGGCCGCCGGCCGGTCATCCTGACTGGTATTCTCGGATTTGCAATCAGCTTCCTGCTGTTCGGACTTGCGGCAGGCAATCTGCCGCTCATGTACGCTTCGCGTGTGCTCGGGGGACTGTTCTCAGGAGCGGTTACTTCCGTCATCGTCGCCTATGTGGCCGATATTACGCCGCCGGAGCAGCGGACAAAAGGAATGGGGCTCGTCGGCATGTCGATCGGCCTCGGCTTTACGATCGGACCAGGCGTGGGAGGTTTGCTTAGCCGCATCTCGCTCGAGATGCCATTCTACATTGCGGCTTGTTTATCAGGTGTTACCTTTCTGCTTGCGCTCGCGAAGCTGAATGAGTCACTGCCGCAAGAGCGTCGCCGCAAAGCAGCAGACAAACGGCCGTCCCGCTGGACGGCGTTTACCGGGCCGCTCAAATATTTGTACGTGCTGGCGTATGTTGTTTCGTTTTCGCTTGCGGGTATGGAGGCGACTCTGCAATTTTTCGGCATTCAGCGCTTTGACGTTACACCGGGACAAGTCGGCTTTATGTTCTTTATTTGCGGCATCGTAGGGGCGCTCATTCAAGGCGGCGTTGTCCGCAGACGAATCAAGAAAGGCGAAGAGCCGAAATACATCATGATCGGCCTTATTATCTCGGCAATCGGCTTCTTCTTGCTGCTGTACGCTCATTCGCTCGCTTGGGCGACGATGGCGCTTGCTGTGTTCGGCGTCGGTAATGCGCTCATCCGGCCTTGCGTCACCTCGCTTATTACGCAGAAGACGATGGTTGGTCAGGGCGTTGCGTCGGGCTTAAGCTCGTCGATGGATAGTCTCGGCCGTATTACCGGTCCGCTGCTCGGCGCTTATTTGTTCGATCTGAACTTGCAATTGCCTTATTTGATCGGCGGCATCCTCTCGCTGGCAGCTCTTGTGCTATTGGCGCAGTTCGGCCGGCTCGACCGGAATTCCGCATCAGCAAGCCAGACGAAGACAGCGTAACAAGGGCAGGAATGCCGCTAGTATGCATGAATTTTATCAAGTGCAACGACATCACAATGATCTAGCGTAATTAACTCGATCCGGCCCGGCGTCCATGAAGTGGATGACAGGCCGGTTTTTTTGTGTATGATAGATTGGTAGAAAAGACCAGAAAGATACATATGCGTGAGGATGAGGAGCTGATGAGGGATGGCAACCTCCATCGTATGGGTAGAAGATGAGCGGGCATTGCTTGCGGAAGGGATACATTTTTTGCAGTTGGAAGGGTATCAGGTACACGGCGCCAGCTGCTGCGAGGAGGCTGCGGAGTTGATCGGACGAGTGAAGCCGCAGCTGCTGCTCGTCGACTGGATGCTGCCGGGCGGATGCAGCGGCCTCGATCTATGCAAGCGCAATGAGCGGGAATGGGGGCTGCCTGTCATTATGCTGACGGCAAAAGGCGACGAGTTCGACAAAGTGCTTGCCCTGGAGCTTGGGGCAGATGACTATATGTCGAAGCCGTACAGTCTTCGTGAGCTGAATGCACGCATTAAGGCGGTGCTTCGCCGAACGGGCCGCAGTGTGGCGGCGGCCGATGCGTTAGGCGATACAGAATCGGATCATTCAGAAGCGGCCGTTCGCCGCGGCTCTCTCTTGATTGATTCGGAACGTTATCAGGTGGAGTTAGACGGCCGCGCCGTCGAACTGACCCGGACCGAATTTATGCTGTTGTGGCAGCTCGCGAAGCATCCGGGTCGAGTATATACGAGGGCGCATCTGATGGAATCGGCGCTTGGCGGCGACTATCTCGGGTTCGAGCGTACGATCGATTCGCATATCCGCAATTTACGCCGGAAGCTTGAGAACGATCCGGCTGAGCCGCAGTATGTGATTACCGTATACGGGGTCGGATACAAATTTGGCGAAGTGTTATAGATAGAATGGAAGGAAGCAGAAGGATGAGAGAGGAACTCGGCAGGACGGGGAACCGCCTAGAGCTGGTATTCGGCGGAGCGGCAGCTTTCGGATTGGCATTGCTTGTGCTGGCTGGATCGTTCATCGCATCATCGAATGCATCCAAAGGACGAGATGAGCGGATCGGGCTGTTCTGGAACCTGTATGCGGTTAATTATTACGAGCTTCATAAAGGTTGGGACGGAATTCCGTTACTGATGGAATCGGCGGCGGAGAATTATCCCGAACCGGAATTTACAAGCATCACGATTAAGGAAACCAATGGACAAGCCATTGCTCGTTTCGGCGGTCAGGCATCTTCAGATACTGTTGTGCGCATGCCGATTGTATGGAAGGGTGAAGTAGTCGGCTATACGGAAACGGCAGTACAAAGTCAGAAGCTGTTCACGCCATGGATATGGCTGCTTGCTATAGCAGCGGGAGCGGTTGGGTTCGGTTTATGGAACCTGCAGCATGCGAGGCGGAAAGCCGCGGTGCGAGAACAAGCGGAGCGGCTGTATTGGCGTATGTCTGCTCTCGTACCTGCAGCGGCAGCAGACAGCGGCATTGATGATATAGGACAAAGCGAAGGCCTGGTTGCTTACAAGCTTGAGCATCTCACTCAGCAGATCGAGTCCTATACGGGCCGGCTTGAGACGGTGCGGCGATCCATGGTAGCCGACTTCGCGCATGAGCTTCGTACTCCGCTTGCCGTTATGCGTTCCCAATTGGAAAATTCATTGAACGCTGGCGTACCGCTTCCGCTTGCGAAGGCCGCATCGATGCATGACGAAACGCTTCATCTCTCGAAGCTCGTTCATGACTTGCAGGAGCTTGCGCTGGCTGAAGCCGGCAAGCTGCCCCTGGAGAAGAGGTGGTTCTCGCTCCGATTGCTAAGCGAAGCGGTAACGGAAGCACTGCAAGTAGAAGCGGACGATCGGGGAATTGTTCTTTCCCTTCAGGCAGAGAAAGACGTCTCTGTCTATGCCGATTCCGCTAGAATAAGACAGTTGATCGTCAATTTGACGGGGAACGCCATTCAGCATGCCAGGCGGGAAGTTACGGTCGATATTGTCCTGAACAATACCGGCGTCAAATGGACGGTTCGAGACGACGGGTTCGGAATCGAGGAAGAGCAACTGCCGAGTCTGTTCGAGCGGTTTTACCGCGGCCAATCGTATTCGCCATCCGGCGATTCGCGCGGACTCGGTCTTGGATTAGCCATTGCGAAGCAATATGCAGAAGCTCATGGCGGAACCATTACAGTCGCGAGCCGCTGGGGCGAAGGAACTTCTTTTCAGGTGAGTCTGCCCATAATGGATTAATGATTAATGCTATCAATCTGCACAACTTCTGCATATTTGCTCCACGATGACTGCATATCGGTCTGTTACCTTTAACGTATATCGAACAAGCATAGAGGTGGAGGCGGGCCATGATACGAGTAAAGGGTTTAACCAAATCATTTGGTCAAGGCGGTGCGCAGACGCGTGCATTAAAAGAAGTAAGCTTGGACATCGGCCGAGGTGAGTCCGTTGCGATAGTCGGTCCATCCGGCTGCGGAAAGTCGACTCTGCTTAACGTACTTGCTGGGATCGAGCCGATGGATGAAGGGGAAGTGTGGATCGGAGAGGCGGCCTTGCACGAAATGTCGGATAAAGACGTTTCCAGGTTGAGGCTTGAACGAATGGGCTTCGTGTTTCAGTCGTATCATCTGGTACCGGTATTATCGGCGCTCGACAACGTCGCGCTGCCCCTAATCGCTAGAGGCATCCGTCAATCGGAAGCGAACAAGCGGGCGATGGAGTCGCTCAGAAGAGTAGGATTGTCGGAGTATGCCAAGCGTCATCCGGCAGAGCTGTCCGGCGGCCAGAATCAACGGGTTGCCATTGCAAGAGCAATCGTCGGCAAGCCGGATATATTGTGGGCAGACGAGCCTACCGGTGCACTCGACTCGGAAGCGGCGGAGCAAATCGTAGGGCTGCTCGACATGCTGAATAAGCACGATGGGACGACCGTCGTTACCGTCACCCATGACAGCGGTGTCGCATCACAGGCTGGCCGAATTATTCGGCTGCACAACGGCCGGGTCGTCCACGATGGGGGAATGGTACGATGCTAGCGCGGCGCATCGTATGGAAGATGGCGCTGGCGAACATTAGCCGGAGCTGGAAGCAGACGCTATTGACCGTTTTGGCTGGGTCGATCGGCGCGATGCTCGTCGTTATTTCATACGTTAATTACACCTCGACGACATACAGCGGAAAGGCATGGATAGACCGGCATTACGGCGCTATCAAATGGGAACTCACGCCGGCGGACGGTAAGGCTTTGTTTAGCGTCGGCGATACAGAAGCAATCAGCAATACATATCGTACTTTTCCAGGAGAGTATAAAGTGCTCCCAGTCGTACATAGTCAGACGACGCTGCTGCCTCTTGACGGACAAGGGCATCCGTCCAAAGCATTGCCAGGAACGTTGACGTTAGGTTTCGATTTCAACGCTGCGGCACAGCTAGATCCTCGCCATTCCGAGCTATGGTCGGCGAAGCTGGACGATGACTCAGCGGTCATCGATGCATATGCAGCTGATTTGCTTGGTTTATCGGCTGGAGAAGCGATAACACTTGAATCGGCGTCCGGAGAAGCACTAACCTTCCAGGTTCGTCAGATTGTACCGCCAGAAGGCTTGACGGGTTATCTGGGGGCAAACGCGGAATCGGCGGCAACGGTTATTGTGTCGGAAGCATCGGCAAGAAAGCTCGCACAGCTTAAGGAGGGTTATGATTGGATTTTCGCAGGCAATGCATTCTCTGCTAATCTCAGTTTCGCCATTCCTGATGAACTGCATGATCTGTTTAAGGTACGTATGGTCAAGTGGCAAGCAGAGTCGAGAGCGGATCAAATGAGCAAACAGCTATTCATTGTATCGATGATTAGTGCCGTTGCCGTTGTCTCGAGTGCACTTCTTATGCGGCAGGTACTCATCATGATTGCGGATTCGCGGCGTGAGCTGTTTGGCGTCCTGCGTGCGATCGGATTCTCAAAGCGGCAGATTCGCGGCTTGTTCGGAGCGGAAGCGCTGTTGCTGGCTGGCATCAGTTCGTTAGTTGGCACTATAGCAGGAGCAGGTGCCGGCATTCTTCTGGTTAAACTGTTCTACGGTGCCTATACGCAAGAGCTTGGCCGAATGACGGGTGCAAATATTCCGGTCGTGCCACATGTCTCGATCCCTTCATTAGTGGTGCTATGGGCTATGATGGGCATGTTCCTATCGTTAATTGCTGTGTTTGTTGCACGAGCTGCGGGCCGCACACGTATATTAGACGCGCTGCGCCGGGCAGTCAGCACGAACCGGCCAGAAGGCAAGAAGAAGCGGCTGCTCACAATGGCGGTGCTTACCCTGTCTGCCGCGGCTGTTGTTGTACATTTGTCGCAGTTAATAGGCAAGCCGGCTGAAGCAACAGGAAGCTCGCTGCTTGTTATTTTGCTGCTCTGGCTTGCTGCATGCATCGGTTCCGTTCTTATCATCTCGAGATTGGCTGCAAGTGCAATTGGACCCATCGCAGCCATTGCACGTACGTTTCGGTTCTCGAACGTATCTATTTTATTAGCTGGGAAATTTTCGAGACAGCATCCTTCCCGAACCGTTACGATCATGCTGCTGTTCGCGCTGCTAATGATGACGCTAACGTTTACCGCTAGTCTGTCATCCATGTTTCAGACAAAGGATGACGTAGACCGGACGAACCAGACGATGCTCGGCTTCGGCGGCTATGCCGCATATGATACGGTCCAGCAGAAGGATCAAATTATGCAGGTCGTGAAGAGTAATGAAACGATCCGTGAGCTCGTGTCGCAGACAACCTATGTAGAGCCCTACATGCTGCTCACTAAAAATAATGGAATTGCTAATTCAATCGTACCGGTAACAGATGAATTGCTTGCTGGCGGCGGGCTGCATATGCACCAATGGTCATCCCAGTTTAAATCTGAGCAAGAAGCTTGGGAGGCGGTTCGAAACGATGAGCGCTATATCGTACTGCCGCTTGATTATTTATATGCGGACACTCGGCAGGACCGGGCCAGCTTTGACCCGCAAGTGCTTATAAAGGCTGGTGAGACGCTCGAGCTTCCGATCTATGAGAGTAAGCATCGCGCTGCAAGCGATGAATGGCAACCGGTTGAGACGAAGTCTTTCATCGTTGCGGGATTCGCAGAGAATAACAGCGACACACAGCTAAACACAGCAATTTTTCGGCCACTATATGTGAATCCGGCTGTGCATGAACGGTCGCGTCCGCATGGCAGCAAGTGGTCGGACCACGAGGAACTTGGGTATGTGCTGTTGCAATATGATTACGCCGATATTAAGCAGACCCAGCGTATCGAAGAGCAACTGCTGCTTAGCGGTGTGACAACCTTCCAATCGCCGTACGAAGACAATCGGGCTATCCAGCTTGTTAATTTGCAAATGTCGAGGGGCTTTATCGGATTCACGGCTTTATCGGCATTGATCGGGCTTTTCGGCTTGGCTATCATTCAGTTCCGAGCAGTCGGAGAGCGGGCGAGCACGATCGCAATGATGCGCTGCGTCGGATTATCCGGACGGCACATTAGCGGTATGTTTATACTAGAGGGAAGCATTATTGGCATCGCGGGTCTGCTCGTCGGTTGTCTAATCGGCAGTACGGGGGCGACGGTATTTATCCGTACGTTATCACAGGATGTATTGCCAGGCGAAAATCCTTTAACATTCGAGTATCCTTTTATGCTTATTGGTTCGTTATTGCTGGTGCTGCTCTCAGCGGCTGTCGCCGTCAACTTGGGTCCGGCACGCGGGGCATTGAAGCTTGCGCCAGCAGAAGTATTGCGGACGGCCGATTAAATTAAGAAAGAGTCTTCCAGCAGTGCTGCACTGCTGGAAGACTCTTTTTGTTTACTTCGGTGAGGGGACCGCTAAGCCACGCATAATAAAATCGATCGTTGCCTGGCGTTCTGCCTCGTCGTCCCAGTTAGCATCTTCTTGATGGCCATATAGCGAGCGAACAGCGACATAGCCGAGGATGGATGAAACCGTTAGACGGATGATCGTAGCAGACGGAAGATCGAGCAGTTTTCCCTCGGCACGGAACCGGTCCACAACGACTTTCATTTTCGAGAGCACTTGGGCAAGAACGATTTTCTGAAATTGTTCCTGCAGATCGGGATGGAACGGTACTTCTTGAATCATGATTTTGATAATGGACATGTGGCGTTGTAAAAATTCGATTCGGTTCTCGATGACCGCACGCAGAAACTGGTCAAAACTTTCGTATTGGTTCTCCAGTACCTTTCCAAAATCGCGAATAACGAACGGGGCAACAAGCCGGCTCATCACCGGCGCAACGATCGAAAGAAGCAAATCTTTCTTCGTCTTATAGTGGCGGAAGATTGTTCCTTCCGCAACGCCTGCTTGCTGTGCGATTTCGCTGGTGGAAGCGGCGGCAAATCCTTTGCGGGCGAAAATTTCAGCTGCAGCCTGCACAATCTTCATCTGTTTGACCGTCATTTTGGATTCGGCATGATCCAGCATGAGCACTTCCTTCAGCCACTCTTCGATGGGTTCTTCCATTACAGTATAGCTCCTTTAATTTATAGCTTACGGTGCTTACGCAGCGCCAGTACGTTCAGCAGCGCGAATACAGCGGAGAAGCCGAGCAATACATAGGCATCCTGTTGGATATCGGCCCAGCCTTCAGCGCGAATCATGATACCGCGCATTGCATCGGCTCCGTAGTAAAGAGGCATGACGATACTTAGCTTTTGCAGCCAAGGATTCATAGCGTCCAGATTGAATAGCCCGGAGAAGAATGCCTGCGGCACAATGACGATCGGAATAAACTGAATGATTTGAAACTCCGAGCTTGCAAACGAAGAGAGAAGTGTTCCCAGCGTGAGCGCCGTAAGGGAGAGCAGCAAATTGATTAACAGCATATAGCCGATCGAGCCAGTCATATATAAACCGAGCACTTTGACAGAAAACCAGGCGATTAGAGTAGCTTGCAGCAGAGCGAACAGTCCGAATCCGACCAAATAACCGGTTACGATCTCTTGCCTTCGAATGGGCGTCGCAAGTAGTCTCTCCAGCGTTCCGCTCGTTCGCTCGCGAAGGAACGACACACCTGCAAGCAAGAAAACGAAGAAGAAGGAGAAGAATCCGATCAGCACTGGGCCGAATGAATCGAACGAAGCCATATCGGAGCTGCCGTGCAAATAAGTGACAGCTGGCAGTGCCTCGGTGCTGACGTTTCCGCGCAGCGCATTTTGGATGAGCAGAAGTACCGCTTTGCTCTTGGAAGGGTCACTGCCTTCCAGCGTAAGAGCTGGCTGATTGTTTTCTTGTCGTGTAATTACAGCCTCTAGTTTACCCTTCCTTAAATCTTCAAGTGCAGACTCCAGATCGTCATAAGCTCGTACGTCTGCGCCTGCGTCATCCAATCTGGCGCTAAGTTCGCTGGGGAGTTGAGCAGTTCCCATTGTAATGGTTACCGCTTGCCCGTCAAAGACGAGCTTCATCAGAGTCAGTATGAGCAGAGGAGCGAGCAGCAACAGCGCCAGCGTTCGCCGGTCCCGCAGAAACTGCTGAATGATTCTTAGCGCCAGTGCGTTAACTCTCATCATGTTGGCCCCCAAACCGTTGCTGCTGACTGAGTGCAATGAAAGCTTCTTCGATGCTGCCGCATCCAGTAGAAGCTATAATGCTGGCAGGACTGTCGACCGCGATCAAATGACCGTCACGGATTAGGCCAAGCCGATCGCACTTTTCTGCTTCATCCATGACGTGAGTCGTGACGATGACAGTGGTGCCGTTTTTGGCAAGTATCTTAAGTTCTTTCCATACCGACTTCCGAAGGACAGGATCGATGCCAACCGTCGGTTCGTCCAGCACGAGCACTTCCGGCTGGTGAAGAAGGGCAATAGCAAGCGACAGCCTGCGTTTCATTCCGCCAGAGAAGGCGGTCACCGGCTTATGAAGATGTTCGGATAAATCAACTAAAGCAGCCGTTTCATCGATACGTTGTCTTAATGATTGCCGATTCAATCCATACAGCTTGCCGAAAAACATCATGTTCTGTCTGCCGGACAATTCCATATACAGAGCATCGGATTGCGCCATGTAGCCGAAGCGATGCAGCATTTCGAGTTTAGGCAGGGGTACGCCAAGCATACTGACAGATCCTTTGTCTGCCTTATCGATACCTGTCATCAGTTTGACGAGCGTCGTTTTGCCTGAACCTGAAGGGCCAAGCAGCCCGAAAAGTTCACCGCGTGGAATGGTTAATGATACGTCATCGATAATACGTTGTTGACCGAATGAGCGAGTGACACCCGATATTACCACAGCTGGTTCGGCACTCACGGTTTCACTTTGCAGGACACTCATATGTTTCACTCCGATCTATAAGAAATGAGTGGTGACTCACATCGAGTATAAGCGATTTAACTCGGCATGTGAAGTGAGTAATCACTCACTTTTATCTACGTCTCAAGGCTGAGACGGATTTCCAACTCCAGGCGAGTCGGAAATACCGACCTTGGACGTTTCTCGTCTATTGTTTGCTCCTGTATCATTACTTGTGGATATAAAGAGATGGAATATAAAGGAGTAGGATAGGACAATGAGTAAATTAACGGAATGGGCATTTCGTAATCGATCGGCAGTTGCGCTGCTGATCATAATGGCACTGGGGATTGGCGCGATCAGTTATGCCAGATTGCCGATGGAGTTCTTGCCGAAGATGGATCAGCCGAGTGTAGCGGTAACGGTTATCGCACCAGGCTATGATGCGAAATCGGTTGAGAAAATGGTTACCGATCCGCTTGAGCAAGCGGTTCAGTTCTCGAAGGGCAAGACCGATATGTTTTCAACAACAGGCAATGGGTACGGCAACATTCAAGTTTCGTTCGATTCCAAAACGAATATGAAAGAAGCGAAAGCGGAGATCGAACGGAGCGTCAGCGCTGTTCAGCTCCCTGAGCGCGTGATGAAACCGTTCGTCGTTCAATACGATACATCCATGATTCCAATTGCTTGGCTTGCTGTAACATTTGACGAGAGTATCAGTGATGCAGACAAAGAAGCGAAAATCAATGATATCGAGAAGCAAATCAAACAAATCAAAGGCGCGGGCCAAGTTACGATTGACGGACGTGTTGCCCCAGCAGTGAGTATTACGCCGGACACAGCTAAGCTGGCAAGCAAAGGCGTTCCGTTCCAAGCCATTATGGGCGTCCTTCAAGGCAGAGGGGAAACGGCTTCGATCGGGGAGCAAAATATCGATGGCGCAGCTGGCAATATCAAAGTAAGCGGCGCAATCCAAGATCTTGAGACGCTTCGCAAGTTGCCTGTTGCACCTGGTGTAGCTTTAGGTGATGTAGCGACGGTAGAGTTGTCGAAGAAGCAAGAAAGCGTTGGCCGCGTTGACGGCAAAGATACACTCATGATTACGGTAGCGAAGTCGGCGACAGCCAATGCCGTGTCCGTGGGCAAAGAGGTTAATAAGGCAGTGGACAGCATCAACGCTGAGAATAAAGGCGTAGAAGCTTCGGTAATGATCAGCACTTCCGACCAAGTTGTCAATTCGGTTGACAGCATGCTGCAGGAAGTATTGTTGGGCGCTTTGTTTGCAACAATCGTTATCCTTGTCTTTATGCGTAATTTTAGAGCAACACTTATTACGATCGTATCGATTCCGCTTTCCCTCGGCATCACGCTTTACTTGTTGCAGATTAGCGGTATCTCGCTAAATATTATTACGCTTGGCGGCGTTGCCGTTGCAGTAGGTCGATTGGTAGACGACAGTATCGTCGTAATCGAGAACATCTATCGAAGAGCACAGAAGGAAGCATTCTCGTTCAAGCTGGTTACCGATGCGACGAAAGAAGTATCGACGGCAATCACTTCCTCTACACTCGTTACCGTCGCGGTATTCCTTCCGATGGCACTGCTTCGCGGATCGCTGCAGGCGCTCCTTCTGCCATTCGCATTGACGGTCGGTTACTCGCTCTTGGCATCTCTGCTTGTAGCGCTGACGGTGGTACCGATTCTCAGCGCCGTGCTGCTGCGGAATACGAAACAGAAGGAACATGAAGGCTCGAAACGTTTTGCTAAATTCCTGGAATGGAACTTGAAACACAAATGGGCGACTATTCTTATCGCAATCGTGCTCTGTGCAGGTTCTATCGCGACTTATATCGGTATTCCGAAAGGCGCGATCGATTCTTCGAACGCCGAGCAACTCAACGTGACACTTGAATATCCAAGCGATACGACGGTGGAGAAGGTGCTCGCGAACGGCGAGAAGCTCGAAAAGTATTTGACGGATCATCAGTCGGTTGAATGGGTGTATATGCAATACGGCAATAGTGCCGATAACGCTCAATACGGCAATGTTTCTTCTCCGACACTCGTCACTTATATGTTGAAAGTTAAAAAAGGCGAAGACGCCGAAAAATTGATGGACGAAGCGAAAGCTCAGAAAGCGAATCTTGAAGGCGGGGACGTTCAAGCTGAAACATTCAGCATGATGGGCGGCAGCAGCGGTTCGAGCGTATTCGTCGACGTCGTAGGTGAAGATCCAGCGAAGCTCGAAACAGCGGCTACCCAATTGATGGATCAAATCAAATCAGTAGACGGTATTACGAAAGTATCGAGCAATCAGGAACAGAAAAAACCGGTTTATACGTTCGAGGTGGACCCGCTTAAAGCACGCGGATCGGATGTCGCTCAGCAATTGCAAGGCTTGCTGAATCCAATGCCGATTGGCACGATTTTGCTTGACGGACATGAATCGACGGTTACGTTGCAGCCGACCATTAAGGCGGACTCGGAGCAAAGCCTGAACGGACTGACGGTAGCGACCGATAATGGCCCAACTGCAATTACGAGCATTGCTAAGCTTGTGAAGACGGAAGAACCAAGCTTGTATTATCATAAAGACGGCAAACCTTATGTACGTGTAACGGCTCAAGCTGACCCAGCTAAACTGTCCGTCGTCGGCAGCGAAATTAAGAAAAAGGCAGATGCACTTACACTGCCTGACGATGTTAAGGTGATTGTAGGCGGTGCATCCGTCGATCAATCGGGTGATTTCGCAGACATGGGTATGACGGCTCTGATCGCAATCGGCATCGTGTATCTCATCATGGTACTGACGTTCAAGACGCTGCGTGCACCGCTTGCTATCTTGTTCTCCTTGCCGCTCGCATCGATCGGTGCAGTCATCGGTCTGCTCGTGGCAAACGTAACGCCTGACATTACGGCAATCTTCGGTGCTCTAATGCTCATAGGTATAGTCGTCACGAACGCAATCGTCCTTATCGACCGCGTGAAACAGAACGAGAAAACGATGAGCATCCGGGAAGCTTTGATCGAAGCGGCGACGACTCGTATGCGTCCGATCATCATGACGGCCATCGCTACCGTTTCCGCGATGCTGCCTCTGCTGTTCGGTTCACACGAAAGCGGAAGCATCGTCTCGCAAAGCCTTGCCATCGTCGTAATCGGCGGTTTGACTGCTGCAACGCTGTTGACGCTGATCGTAGTACCGTGTGTCTACGAACTGTTCTTCTTCCGCAAATCGCGCAAGCAGCGCAGAAATTCAGCTGCAACCGCACAACAACAAATCAAGAACGCAGTCGTTCAATAGAGATTGACCTGACTGGCGCCGCCGTCCCATCGAGTAAGATGGGGCGGCTTTATTTTTTTAGGAACTAGCTCTATGGCGCGGTCGGTTGGTATCACATTCTTTTGATTACTTCTTTTGTTTGCTTCTTTGCTTTACTATCCCGACTACTCAGGAATGTGAAGAATGAATGGCGGTTGGATATAACTGGAGATACGGAGAATGAATAAGCACGTGGAAATCACGAAGGGTGAGAGTGAAAGTAAGCGGAGAACGAATAACACGTAGTCGGCAGGCACCTAGAATGCGAAGAATGAATAAGCACGTGGACGTCACCAGGAATTCGGAGAAAGAAAAGTATGTGGGCATTACCAGGGATATGGAGAATGAATAAACACGTGGACGTCACCAGGAATTTGGAGAGTGAATAAGTACGTAGATTTCATTGCGTAAGAACAGGAAAACGACTTTGAGGCTATGGAAACTGATAGAGTGTAAATGCGAAAGAAAATGGGAGTCACAAACCTATTCCATAATGAAACGCTGCTTGAAGTAATAAAAGAAATGAGAAAGCATTGCCAAATTAACGGGAAAATAAGCAAAGAGCAGCGAAATAGAAAACCAAAAAAGAAATGAGAACGGTGCTCACAACGGTGAAAGTATCATTTAACTTCATCAACGTCTCCTCTAAACACAAAGCCCTACATATGGAGAATTAAGGAGACATGCGGTATCAGCTTCATGATGGGTTAGCTTGCTCGGGGTAGTTGATACTTAGCGAGTAAGGAACGGGAGGTAACCGTTGTTTTGACATGAGTGCATAAATGGAACAAACGGGCCAGCCCCATATGGGGATGCTGTTGCATGTTATACCGGAAGCTGAATTCGTTGGCGTAGGCTTGCAAATATTTGCGTCCGAGGCCATGGAAAGAGGAGCTTGCCCAGTTGTTAAACTCCGCAATACAGCGAACTAATGGACGACAACGGGACATATGCAGCCTATATCGGACAGATTGGACGTTCGCCGCATTGGGAGAGACATTGCGAGCTATGAACAGTTGCTCACCCGTCTGTCGAATATGGCCATTGTGATTAATATGCTCTGTGTCCATAATGGTAAGCCGCAGTTCAGTTACGTTGTTGAAGTCCACTAAGGAACCGGCGGCTAGAAGCGGATGCCTGCGAGCGTCTTTCTCTGTATAAGGATTAAAAGGATTGCCATAAGCGCCGCCTTGGACGCGAACGACTCCATCCAGAAGTGTATGATGATCCGGTTGGTCGAGTGCATCGCGAAGCTTATGCAGCATAAGCCATGCAGTCTTATAGGTTACTTGAATGAGCTGACTCAAGCTGTATGCGTTGATGCTGCTTCCAGAGCGGGACAACAAATAGATTGCAGCAAACCAGCGGCGCAGAGTCGTTCTGCTCTTTTCCATTACAGTGCCCGTCGTCAAGGAGTGGTGATGCTTGCAGCGGGAGCATTCATACAGAGGCAGTCTGCGAGTCATGATGGAATAAGCTTTCGTATTCCCGCAGCAGGAACAGCGAAAGCCGTGCGGCCATTTCAGTTGATACAAATAATTCGAACAAATATCTTCACTATGAAAATAAGCTTCGAATTCATCAAGAGAAGCAAATGACATATCGCACTCTCCTTAAAATGTCTCAATAAACAGGAACAAATATTCTTATTTTATTATATCGAACATATGTTCTGTTTTCAATGTTTTTTCGAAAAATAAATGAATAATCTTTCATACCCTTTTGCGATGACATTATTGATTAGTTCAATGATTCAGGAACGGGGTATTACGACTTATTCCTGAGCGGTGAGTTGAGAATAAGCTTGCAAACAGACTATATGGGAAGTATTGATTTACAATAAATGTAAGTAACTACGGACCCAACCTGAGCAGAAGGGATAGTGGAGCAAAGAACTGAACTAGAGCTTGAGCTAGGGCAAGAGCAAGAGCAAGAGGGAGTATTAAGGGAAGAGTGATCTAGGAAGCATGGAGTAGTGGAGAGAAGGGAGGCAATTGAGTCGCGGGAAGGAAAGGACTTTAAGCAAATAAGACCGTTTGGAGAAGGGGAATGTCAACTGATATGAGAAGACGCAAATGATTTGCAGATATTTGTAATTTCAAATGCTATTCGAGATAAAAAAAGACCATTTCGAGTGAGATCGGAATGGTCTTTTTTCTGTTTAGCCTTGGCTTGTTGCGAGACGGTACAGAGGCATTAACGTCTCGAATGTTTGCTGAGCGGTCCGCAGGAGCGCCTCGCCGTCGCTTACGGCAGGGTCGTTCGGCTGAAGGTGGCGGCCAATCAGCAGTTCTGCGGATTTGACGTCGCGGAAGCGAACCAGCGCGGTACGCCAGTCGTCTGTGTCCATACCGGATACAGGCGTCGAGTCTTTCTTCATATGATCCAGCGAAATGACGTAATCGTCAGGTACGGTGCGGATGACCGTATCCAGTTCGTTAAGCAGCGTGGCTGCGACGTTTGATTTAGACGGAAGTTCGTAGATAAAGGCGAGCCACATAAACAGATGGTCTTCGAACAAACCGAGTTGAAAATGTGGATGCGCTTTATAGCCCCGCTTATTCTCGCACAATGCGAGCCAAGTGTCTTTGGGAGGGTTGACGGTTCTGCGGGCGTGCTTGGCAACATGAAGGAATAGCTCGCCTCCAACTGACGGAGCGAGCTCGGCTGTCAGCTGCTCTCCGAGCGCTTGGAATTTAGGACGAATCTGGGATTGAATAGCGGCCATACGCTGCTCAAGTCCATCTATCGTAAATACCGCAAAGTCGTTGGCAAGAAAACCTGCGTCGTGAACTTCGATGGAAGCAGGCGTAGTTGGTGTAAGTGTCATGTTTGATATGTCGCTCCTAACTTTCATAACTTGATTAAGGTAACTTCAAATAAAAGATAGCGATTTGGGTTCGGTCGCGCAGTTCCAGTTTGTCCAGTATTTCAGAAATGTAGTTTTTGACTGTCCCTTCGCTCAAAAATAGTGCTGCGGCAATCTCTTTGTTCGATAACCCATCCGCTATATGGCGGACGATCGTTTGCTCTGCGCCTGTTAGTCCAAATGAGCTCAAATCACGCACGCGATCGGGTGGATTTATTGGTTGCGCGCCCCCGGTGCCCGTTTTGGATTCATTAGCAGGCGAGGATTGAATCATGCCCGCTAGTTTGCGAGCAACGTCGGGATGAATGAGAAGAGAGCCTTCGAACACGGTTTTAATGCCGCTGACAATACGGCTCGGCGGGACGTTCTTGAGAAGGTACCCGTTGGCCCCGTGCTGAATCGCCGCCGCAATGTACTCATCATCGTCGAACGTCGTCAGAACGAGTACGGCAGGAGCGGGAGTCAGCGATTTGATAAGCCGCGTTCCTTCAACTCCGTCGCAGCCAGGCATGCGCATATCCATAAGTACGACATCAACATGGTTAGCGGATGCGAATTCGTACGCTTCCTTGCCATCTTTGCACGTTCCGGCAACCGTCAGGTCTGGATCCAGCCCGAGTATGACCTGCATGCTTTCGCGAATGAACGGATCGTCGTCGACGATTAATATCGAAATCATTGATTAGCCAACTTTCTATGAATTTATCCGGCCGTTTCCTGTAAGGCAGGCAGCCAGGTCGTAACGGAAAAGCGTTGACCGTTCTGCCAATCGCAATCGATTACGCCGCCGACAAGCGCTGCTCTTTCGATCATGCCGCGCATCCCAAGGCCATTCGTGACAGGGCCCTCTGGCATGCGTCCGTTATTCGCGATGATGAGTGCCGTTCCGTCTTTGCGGTAATCGACAACGACCGTAACTTCCGTTGCTCCCCCATGGCGCATAGCATTCGTAATTGCTTCTTGAGCGTTCCGGTACAGTACATATTCCATACTTGGATAGAGAGCATGCGGTTCTCCTGCATAGGAGAGAAATACGCTGATTCCGAGCGACGAGCTTGCTTCATTCACCAGCTTCTCCATTGAATAGACACGGCTGTCCGCATCCGATGCGGACAGCTTGCGGACGGTATGGCGCATCCGTTCCATACTGATTTGAAGCTGGTCGCGTATTTGCTCCACCGTATGGCGTGCCCGCCCTGTATCGGCATCGAATAAATGAAGTGCGGCCTCGGCCATCATTTTGACCCGTATCAGCTGGTGGCCAAGATCGTCATGAATATCTCTTGCGATCCGGTTTCGTTCCTCTGTCTGAGCGTACAATTCGATCTGTGCTGCATAGTCGAGCAATCGGCGCCGGACCGCTTCAAGTTCTTCGTGTTGATTCGCGAGCTTGTCGTACAACTGCTCGGTACGTTCGCGCCGGTCGGCTAACTGCCTTGCTGCGATCAATACGGCTGCTAACATCAGCCATAGCAGTCCATCGGATACTTTCAGTTCCGTCGCTCTCTGATCTAATGCAGTAATCTGAATAGCCAAGCCGCCGATTGTCCATAAGATGAGTGCGCTTGGAGGCAGCGATAGAGAGAAGACTGCAATCAATGTCGAGTAGGGGAGCAGGTGCAGGAAGCCCCCCCATTCATAAGACATTGCTCCGAATCCAATCAGCTCGGCTATAGCAATGGGCACGGTGAAGCGCGGGAATTGCTCGCTAGTTCTTGCAGCAAGCAGAGCCAGCAGGACACAAATGATGAATGTGCTGGTGGATATTTCGATCGGGCGAATCAATAAGGTTGCTACAGCCGGAATGATGATGAACAAGTGGCGCAACCATCTCATGAGCAGCGTCATGCTATGAACTCCCTAAAATTGTTTTGTTACATTATACCACAGCGGTTTCGCCTGTCGGCTCATAAAATGACTTTTGTCATTTCCATCAAATGACTTTCGAGACCTGCGGCAATGAAACGGAAGACTTACAATAAAGTCAATGAATGAGATATCGAGAGGATGAAAAATAAATGAGCAAACTCGTGGAATTCAAAGAAGTCGTGAAAAAATACGAAGCCGTAACGACAGTCAACTATTTAACGTTGGATATCGAAGAAGGCGAAATTTTCGGATTGCTTGGACCGAACGGAGCAGGCAAGAGCACGACGATCAGCATGCTGTCAGGACTGGTGGAACTGAGCGGCGGAGATATTCTCGTAGGGGGACGTTCCATAAAGAGAAGCCCGATCGAAGTGAAGCGTCAAATCGGAATTGTTCCTCAAGAGCTAGCGTTGTATGAATTGCTTTCGGCCAGAGAGAACGTCACTTTCTTCGGCAAGCTGTACGGGTTGCGCGGGAAACTGCTGCAGGAACGGGTCGACGAAGCGCTTCGATTCGTAGGGCTTCTGGATAAGGCGAAAGATAAGCCCTCGACGTTCTCCGGCGGCATGAAGCGGCGGCTCAATATCGCTTGTGCTATCGTACACCGGCCGAAGCTGATCGTGATGGATGAGCCGACGGTAGGCATCGATCCGCAATCCCGCAACCATATTTTGAACTCGGTCCGTGAGCTCAACCGGCTAGGCTCGACTGTGATTTATACGAGTCACTATATGGAGGAAGTTGAAGCGATCTGCACGCGTGTAGGGGTAATCGACCGCGGCAAGCTTATCGCTTGCGGAACGAAGGAACAGTTAATTTTGCAGTCGGGTCAAGAAGATAAGCTTGTGCTCGAACTCGACCGTGATTCGCAAGAGGCGGTAACTGAAATTAGCAGCCATCCGCGCGTTAACAATGTGAACCGGGTGAAAGACGGCCAACTGGAAATCGGAATCAAAGATTCTCCTACCGTGCTGCAGGACTTGTTGTTCATTCTTAATAAGCATAGCGTTTCGGTGCGCAAGCTGACGCGGATTGAACCGGGACTGGAAACGCTGTTCCTGCAATTGACGGGCCGCACTCTGCGGGACGCTTAACTGAAAAGGGGTGAATGGAATGAATACGTTTTGGACGGCTGCAAAGTATCAAATGCTAACGTTCTTTCGCAGGAAAAATGTGATGCTGCTCATGTTCGGGCTGCCGCTTCTCATTATATTTCTGCTAGGCAACACATTCGGCGGGCAGATGGAGCCTGCAAAAGTTGCGGTTTATATCGGAGACCAAGGTGCATTGCACGATTCGATTAACACATTCTGGCATTCGGATACTATTAAGCCATATGCGGAAGTTCGCGAGGCAAAATCGGCTGAAGTTGTTAATATGCTCGTCGAGAAAGGGAACGTCGATTTCGGCGTAATCGTACCCGAAAACTTCTCTTCCCTTGCGGAATCGGGGCAATCGGTTCAGTGGGAACTGCTGGAGGGGCATGACGACGAACGGAATATTGCAGCGCGCGCTGTGGCGGAGCGATATCTGTCGGAAGCAAACCTGCAGCAGGCCGCAGCCATGACAGGCTTCGGCAGTGTAGAAGCGTTTGCTCCTCTATCGGAAGAAGGCGGAGATGCTTCGGAAAAGGCTCAAGATTCGGTTGTCGTCGGAACGCTGGGTGCAGGCGCAGATCATTTGTTCGGCTCGGTGTCGGCCATGCAATATTATGCAGTAGCGAACCTCATTCTGTTTCTCCTCCTCATTGGTATGACCGGGATGGTTGCCTTGCTGACGGAGAAGAAGAACAATACGTTGCAGCGGATCTATTCGCAACCGGTTAATTTCAAGCTTGTCGTGTACGGAAAACTTGGCGGAGTAGTTGGTATCGGTCTGCTCCTGTCCGCTTTCATCGTCCTGTTCACTTCGCAAGTTTATGATGTGGATTGGGGTAACCGGCTTGATCTTGTTGCACTGGTATGTCTGCTGACGATCTTGGCCGGGGTCGGATTGACCGTCGTTATCGCCTCGTTCGGGACAACGCCGAAAGCTTTCCAGTCTCTATATCAGGTGATTTCGTTCGTCGCATTGTTCCTTAGCGGCGGTATGGTGGCGAATCTAAGCGGAACACTTGGCGACATCGGGAAGTTTACTCTTAATTACTGGTCGACGAAAGGGCTGAGAGGCGTGATGAACGGAGCAAGCGGCGCAGAATTGTGGGAGCCGGTCGGTATTTTGGCGGCAGTTGCCGTCGTGTTGATTACATTAGGTGCGATGCGCCTCTCCAAGGTGGTGAAACAACATGCCTAGTCTCATTATTGCTTCCATGCTAGTCAAAAGAATGTTCGCAAGCCGTCGTGACATTCTGACCAGTCTTATCCTTCCTGCCGTCGTGCTTGCAGTTATCGTAGGTTTGTTCGCTTCCCAGTTGAATGAGAAAGCTCATATAACGGTATTGAACAGCGATGAAGGCGCCTACGGTCAACAACTGACCTCTATGATCGAGAAAGAATCAATGTATGAAATTGAAGTCGTATCGAGCGGAACAGAAGAACAGCAGAAACAATGGGTTCAAGAAGGCGATGCGGATGCCGCTATTGTAATCCCGGCATCCTTCTCGAAGCAGCTTCTCGCCGGCAATAAGCCGCAAATCGTGATGTACCGCATGAATGAGCAGCTGTGGAACGCATCTTTGCAACTGACGCTTCAAGCTGAAACGGATCGGATGCATCAAGCTGCCGCACTGCTTGCGAACAGCGGCTCGCTGAACGAAGCGAATCTGACGAAGTTGCTGGAGCAGGACCGGAAGCAATTGATCACCTCCACAGAAGCGGATACGAAGCTCGGCAGCACTATCTCCCAGCCGATGGTTATCGGATTGATGCTGATGTTTGTCCTCTTGCTTGTCACGAAGTCCATCTCGCTCGTTATGGAAGACCGGGAGCATCGGACGATGGCCCGGATGTTCACAGCGCCTGTGCGTGCGTTTCAAATCGCGCTCGGCAACTTCTTGGGCGTATTCCTGGTCGGCACCATTCAATTAGCGATCATGGTTGCTCTGTCATGCTACGTGTTCGGGTATGATCCAGGCTTCGCCCCGATCAATCTGTTCTTGCTGCTCGAATTCTTCCTGCTCGCGGCTGTCGGACTGACCTCTGCTTTCGCAGGACTCGTACGCAATGGCATGCAGATGGGGCAGATGAGCACGCTTATCATTACACCGACCTGTATGCTAAGCGGATGCTTCTGGCCGATCTCGATGATGCCGGAATATATGCAAAAACTAGCCAATTTTACTCCGCAGAAATGGGTGCTTGAAGCGGCGGACCATCTATCCGCTGGAGGAGGCGCGTCTGACATTGCGATTCCGGTCGTCATTCTTGTCCTGTTCGCCCTCGTAATGCTCGCGTTCGGCGCAGTAGTACTCCGTCCGAGCCGCAAGGCTGTTAGCGGTTAATTCGAAGGTTGTCCATACGAAGAGGCGCAGCGCCGTTCATCGGCTGCTGCGCCTCTTCGCACCTATGGAATGAAAGCGCATAACCATGCGCTGCGACGCGGACGCGCAGAGCAAGAACTTTTTTTGCGGAACATGGATATTGAGCAGGGTATGGTGAATAGGATGACAATACCCCTCTTATTCAACAAGAACACATCGCAGCCGGCGCAGGAGGTCGATTTGTCTAACGGCCGGGACAAATCGGGCGCTCCAGCGTTCAAAAATAGTCAATAATCCAAGTTGCCAGAACATACGATGAAGTATAAACTAGATACAAGAAGTAATTGTCAGAACATTTCGATAACTGAACAATTACTGCCGAAGCAAGGGAGGGATTGCCGTGAATAAGAGCCACGAAGTTGAATATTGCAATTTGGAGCTGCGATTCGACCGCCGGCAAATCCAGAATCTCATTCGGGATCTTATCCAGGAAGGTTACTCATTGTATTGGAGCGAGACGGAATACCAATTTTTGATTTCGATCCGGACCGGACGCAAGCTCGTTAAGCTCCGGTTCCAGCGCATCAAGCAGCGTTACAAAATCGTCGGGGACTATCTGATCAAAGACGAAAAGTTGTCGGAGTTAATTGAAAAGTTGATTAACGACACTCGGGGACACGCAGTCGTCAAACGGATCAAAGATCGTCAAATCGTTATTGAGAACATTATGTTCGGTGAAATTATACGTTTAGTGGAGGTGTCCGGCATGGAACATCGGATTATTTATCAAAAAAAACCGTTCGTTACGATCGAAGAGATGATTCAGGCGTTCCAGTCGAAAAGGGCGGAGGAACGTGCAGCCGTCCTGCGCTACGAGCTCGATTACGAGCTGTCGGTACTATACGAAGCGTTGTCGAACCATGATGAGGAGACGATTCAGGCATCGAAGGAAAGACTCGTCGGATTAAGATCTGAAATGCTGCAGCTGGAGCTATAACCGGATTTAAAAAAGCCTGTACAAGGTGCATAGACAATGCGAATACAAGGACAGCATGAAGCGGGATTGGAACCTCACGCGAGGACCAATCCCGCTTAGTCATGTATAAGATATAACGTTTGCTTAATAGTATGATTAGAAAATGTAATGGTATGCGGCGATTTTTTCCTTGTCGATAGTTTTCATTAGAGGACAAAACGAGTACAATAAGAGGTATTGCGAACCATACTATGAGAGAAAAGGGATGGAAGAAACAGATGTCTAAACAACAAATTGGCGTAATTGGCCTTGCCGTCATGGGCAAAAACTTGGCCCTTAACATTGAGAGCAGAGGCTTTACGGTATCGGTTTACAACCGTTCCCGTGAGAAAACGGACGATCTGATGCAAGAAGCAGCCGGCAAGAATCTTGTGCCGACGTATTCGATCGAAGAGTTCGTTGCATCGCTTGAAGTTCCGCGCAAAATCCTGATCATGGTACAAGCTGGTGCGGGTACTGACGCAACGATCGACTCGCTCGTTCCGCATCTGTCGGAAGGCGACATTATCATCGACGGCGGCAACGCATATTTCCCTGACACACAACGCCGCAGCAAAGACCTCGAAGCTAAAGGCTTCCGCTTCATCGGTACAGGCGTATCCGGCGGCGAAGAAGGCGCGCTTAAAGGCCCGTCCATCATGCCAGGCGGACAAGAGTCGGCATACAAGCTTGTTGAGCCGATCCTGACGGCTATCTCGGCTAAAGTCGGCGGCGACGCTTGCTGCACATACATCGGTCCAGACGGTGCCGGCCACTATGTGAAGATGGTACATAACGGCATCGAGTACGGCGACATGCAGTTGATCTGCGAAGCGTACAACCTGCTCCAAACGGTGCTCGGTCTGGATGCGAAAGAACTTCATGAGATTTTCACGGAATGGAATAAAGGGGAATTGGACAGCTACCTCATCGAGATCACGGCTGACATCTTCTCGAAATATGACCCTGAGACGGGCAAACCGATGGTTGACGTCATTCTCGACTCGGCAGGCCAGAAGGGTACGGGCAAATGGACGAGCCAAAGCTCGCTCGACCTCGGAGTTCCGCTGTCGATTATTACGGAATCGGTATTCGCACGCTTCTTGTCGGCAATGAAAGAAGAGCGCGTTTCGGCAAGCAAGCTGCTCAAAGGGCCTAAGCCTGCTCCGTTCCAAGGCGATAAAGCGGCATTCATCGAGTCCGTTCGCAAAGCGCTGTTCGCGAGCAAAATTTGCTCCTACGCACAAGGCTTCGCGCAAATGCGCGCAGCATCGGACGAGTACGACTGGAACCTCCGTTACGGCGATATCGCGATGATTTTCCGCGGCGGCTGCATTATCCGTGCACGCTTCCTGCAAAACATCAAAGACGCATATGACCGCAACCCAGCGCTCAGCAACTTGCTGCTCGATCCGTATTTCCAAGAAATCGTCGAGTCGTATCAAGGCGCATGGCGCGAAGTTGTGGGAACGGCAGTTGCACAAGGCATTCCAGTGCCTTCGTTCGCAAGCGCGATCGCATACTTCGACAGCTACCGTACGGAGCGTCTTCCTGCGAACCTGCTGCAAGCACAGCGCGACTACTTCGGCGCTCACACGTTCAAGCGTGTGGACAAAGAAGGTTCGTTCCACCACAACTGGATGGGCAACTAATCGCTTAAGCGGATAGGGTTGTCCCCTGTTACAGGGAGACGACCCCATCCACCGCATCTTTGAGCCATCGGCGCAGACGGTCGACCTCATGGTCTCCGTGCTTGCGCTGGATAAGACTCATCGATGCTTCAGCGAACGAATGAAACATTTTGAGCAAATGTGGCTGCGACAGATCCAGCAATTTCGGATCTTCGTCAGCCACTTTCTTTTTAATATATTCGAGTATCCAGATGACATCTTCCCGGCAGAGCGGGTAGCTGTTGTCGAGCAACCGGTTGACTCGTACAGCTGCGAGGCTGCTCGGCAAATTCGTGGAATGGTTGCTGTGCATGATGATTCAGCTCCTTTCATGATTAGGCATTACTATCATCCTTACGGCAAAAGAAAGATTTTTATACCCGGCTGTACATAAAAAATGGTATGATAAGGCGGTATGCAAAAGGAGGATTCTTATGATTGAGCAACCAAATCCTCGTACGGATGCTGCGAAATCGGGTGCGGCGGGCAAGATTGTGCTGGTCGGATTTATGGGCACCGGCAAATCGACCGTGTCGAAGCTGCTGGCTGAACAACTGGGCTGGCGCAGAATCGATTCGGACGAGGAGATCGTCCATCGTTCCGGCAAGACGATACCTGAGCTGTTCGAACATGGCGGAGAGCAGCATTTCCGCGACATGGAGACGGATACGATTCGTGCTCTAATGGCATTGGACGAGCCGGCCGTTATCGCTACCGGAGGCGGCGCCGTACTTCGCGAGGGCAATCGTGCTATCATGCTGGAGCACGCATTCGTCGTTGCTCTGAAAGCGGATGAAGAGCATATCATTTCTCGCGTAGGGAACGATTCCAGCAGACCGCTTCTGCAAGGAGATGCTGCGGCGAACGTACGCCGTCTGCTCGAAGAACGCAGAACGGTATATGATTTCGCGACATGTATCGTCGATACGACCGGGCTGTCGCCTGAGGCGGTATGCGCTTCAATTATGCAGCAATGGAATGTAATTCATACCTCACCATTACAATAAAGGAGATTCAACGAATATGGATGTTATTGTAACGCCTACACCGAAACTGCAAGGCGATCTTCAAGCGCTTTCTTCCAAAAACTATACGACTCGTTACCTGTTGGTCGCAGCTCTGGCGGAAGGAACGAGCACTGTTTATTATCCGGCCCACAGCGAGGACAGCGATGCGATGCGCCGCTGCATTCGCGACCTTGGCGCTACGATCGAAGAAGACGACGAGAAGATCGTTATCACGGGCTTCGGCAACCATCCGAGCAACGTAAAGCAATTGGACGTCGGCAATGCAGGCGCCGTACTTCGTTTCCTGATGGCAATTGCTTCGCTGAGCCCGGAAGTGACGTTCATTAACCGCTATCCAGATTCGCTTGGCAAGCGTCCGCATGACGACTTGATCGATTCGCTCCAGCAGCTTGGCGCTACGATTGAGCACCGCGAAGGGAAGCTGCCGATTACGATTCGCGGCGGCAACTTGAAGGGCGGTAAAATTACGGTATCCGGCAACATCAGCTCGCAGTTTCTTAGCGCGCTTCTGTTCTTGACGCCATTGCTTGAAGAAGACAGCGAGATCGAAGTGCTGCACGATCTGAAGTCGAAGATCGTCATCGGCCAGACGCTCGAAGTTATTGAGCAGGCAGGCGTTGTTATCCATGCCAGCGAGGATCTGATGCACTACCGTATTCCAGGCCGCCAGAAGTATGAGGCGAAGACGTACCGCGTGCAAGGCGACTACCCGGGCTCGGCTGCCGTACTTGCAGCTGCGGCAGTAACGGAATCGGATGTGACGCTGCGCGGATTGTCCGAGACGAGCAAGCAAGGCGAGCGCGCGATCGTCGACGTGCTGCGCATGATGAATGTGCCTCTGACGCATGAGGACTCTGTCATCCGCATACAAGGCAACAAGCAACTGAAAGCTGTCGAGTTCGACGGCGACGCGGCGACGGATGCGGTGCTCGCCATGGTGGCAGCAGCTGTGTTCGCAGAAGGCACATCCCGTTTCTATAATGTAGAGAACTTGCGTTATAAGGAATGCGACCGCATCACGGACTATTTGAATGAACTCCGGAAAGCCGGCGCCAAAGTGGAAGAGCGTCAAGCTGAAATTATCGTCCACGGACGTCCGGAAGGCGTAGAGGGTGGTGTCGAGATCGATGCGCATTATGATCACCGCGTTATTATGGCGCTTACGATCGTCGGTCTGCGCTCCAAGCAGCCGATCCGGATTCGCGATGCGCACCATGTCGCAAAGTCGTACCCAATCTATTTCGACCATCTGAAGGCGCTTGGCGCGCAAGTGGAATGGGTCGAGTAGAAGCAGCGGGAGTATAAAAGACCGCATGTTCGGAAGAACCTAAACAAATCCCATTTGGACGGCGCTTAGCCGTCCTTCGGGCATTTTATGGTCAGGGAGGCATCTGCCGTGGCATATACGCATCCATCCAGAGATCAGCTCCGCGAGCTGCTGGAGCGCTCGAATACGATTGCAGTGGTTGGCTTATCCGATAAGCCGGATCGTACGTCTTATATGGTATCCGAAGCGATGCAAGCGAAAGGTTACCGCATTATTCCTGTCAATCCGAACGCGGAAACGATATTAGGCGAGAAAAGCTATGCGTCGCTTCGCGACATACCGGAACCGGTCGATATCGTGAATGTATTCCGTAGGAGTGAGCACACGCCTCCTGTCGCGGAGGAAGCCGTAGCGATTGGCGCCAAGGCGCTGTGGCTGCAGCTTGGCATAGCGAATGAAGAGGCGGCCGAGATCGCTGAGCAAGGCGGTTTGTTCGTCGTCATGGACCGTTGTATTAAGGTCGAGGATTCGATTTTGCTGCCAGGCGGAAAAGCCAAAAGTTGAGGGGATAAAATAAGAGGTCGTCTCCCACAATAAGAGAGGTTTCCGATCGGAAACTAAAACTTACCCGCAATGGAGGACGACTACGAAATGTATGCCAACAACCAGCAAGGCTCGCAGTTCCAATCGAATGCACAGCAACCGTTCCAGGGAAGCGGCGGATATGTCCAATCTCATTACCAAGGCCAATTGAGCCAACCGAGCTTCGGACAAGGAGGAATCATTCCATCGCCTCATCCGTTCGCATCCCAAGCGAGCCACTCGTACCAATCGGCACCAACCGGCTATCAGAACTTTACGCCGGCTTCGCAGTCGCTTGGTCCGGTCATTTCCCGCTTAGGCTGGCAAGCAGGTCCGGATCTGCATCAACAGGCGCAACATTATGCCCCATCGAATAATGCGTTTCATTCGAGCTCGTCTTTCTCGCAAGGGTACTCGTCCCAGCCAGTCATTTCGCATTACGGCTACCAAGCCGGACCTGATGCTCGCGGTCCTGTAAATAATGCTTTCCAGCAGCAAAGCAGCTTTAACAGCGGCTATCAACAGCATCAGCCGCAGCATAACGCAAGCTTCGGCTCGCTGACGAATCAGCATCCGGTGTATCAAGCGACACACGCTTATGAGCAAGCAGGTCCAGTCATCCAGCATTACGGCGGCTGGGAGTCGAACCACAGGTAACAACGTAAAGGGCTGTTCCCGGCGCCGCCGGGAGCAGCCCTCCTTATGCATGGCTTTGACAAAAGCATGTTCAGCGCTTACGATCTTACTAGATTAACGAGAGGAGGAAGCATCACAGTGAACGTGCTCGGAAGGCTGCAACAGCTAGGCAGATCGTTTATGCTGCCGATGATCGCGTTGCCCGCAGCATCGATATTTCTTAGCTTAAGCACGCTGCCATGGGAACGGATCGGTCTTGCGTCTATGGCCGATTATTTGTTGTTAGCCGGCCATTCGATCTTCACGTTTCTTCCTTATGTATTTGCTATCGGTGTCGCAATGGGGATGTCCGGCAACGCGGGAGCGGCCGGCATGGCTGCGCTTGTCGGCATGTTCATCTATACCGGCATTACAAAGTCGGGCAATGCCGACATCGAACCGACCGTATTGATCGGCGCGCTTATTGGACTCGTATCAGGGTTAAGCCACGAACGGTTCAAAAATATTAAGCTGCCGGAGTATATTCAGTTTTTCGGCGGTCCCAGATTCGTTCCATTGTTTGTTAGTTTCTTCTCAGTTATTTTCGCCTCGTTAATGGTCGGGGCTGCGCCGCATATCCAGAACGGGCTTATCGAGCTTGGCGTCATTGTCAATTCAGCCGGAGGCTTCGGCGTTTTTCTATACGGCTTCATTCACCGGATACTCGTTGTGTTCGGCTTGCATCATTTACTTAACCATGTGTTCTGGTTCCAGGTCGGCGGCTATACGGCACCTGACGGTACCGTATCTTACGGCGATTTGCCTAGATTCTTCGCAGGCGATCCGACAGCCGGCGCTTATATGGCTGGTTTGTATCCAACGATGATGTTCGCGCTGCCTGCTATTGCGTTGGCCATTATCCAGGAAGCGCGCGAAGATTTGAAGCCGAAAATTCGGCGCACGTTTCTAACGGCAGCGCTCGCTTCTTTCTTAACAGGAGTAACCGAGCCGGTCGAATTCGCTTTCTTGTTCGTCGCGCCATATTTGTTTGTTATACATGCGCTTATATCAGGCGTCATGATGTGGGTTACATACGAGCTCGGCATCCGGCACGGCTTCTCTTTCTCGGCAGGTGCTATCGACTATTTGCTTAATGAGCATTTGGCGACGCGCGGCTGGTTGATTATACCGATAGGCCTTGTATTCGGGTTGTTCTATTACGTGCTGTTCCGCTGGGCGATCCGACGGTTTCGTATCCCGACACCTGGCCGCGAGGAAGGCTCGCAGCTGGATGAATGGGCAGGCGATATCCCGTATCGGGCGCCTCTGATTCTGGAGGCAATCGGCGGTAAAGAAAATATCGTGCAGATGGAAGCCTGCATCACAAGATTGCGTATCAAAGTATCGAACGAGAAGATGCTTGATATTAACTCGCTTCGCAATCTCGGCGCCGCCGGCGTCATTCGGCTCGGCGGCGGCCATGTTCAGATCGTGTTCGGCACGTTCTCCGAGTTGATTAAGGAAGAGATGAACAAGGTCATCCGTACCGGCCAATCTCAAGTCCTGTTCTTCTCGCCGATGCAAGGGCGCATGATGCCGCTGGAGGAAGTGCCGGATCCGATATTCGCCGGCAAGCTCGTCGGTCAAGGCGTCGCATTCATGCCGGATAAGGGTGAACTGGTTTCGCCGGTCAAAGGCAAAATTATTCTTCTGTATCCGACGATGCATGCTATTGGCATCCGGACGGATGAAGGGCTTGAGGTGCTGCTTCATATCGGTATCGAAACTTCAAAGCTGACGGATAAAGGTTATTTCCATGCCGTCGTCAGCGAAGGCGATACGGTAATGCCGGGCCAGCTATTGATCCGGTTCGATCTCAACAGAGTCCGCAAAGCAAGCAAATCGCTCGCTACGCCGATGATTATTACAAATTCCGATATGGTCAAATCGTGGCGTTTCGCACCGTTCAAAGCGGTTAAGAAAGGTCAAGCTTCGGTAATGTCGGTCGTGTTAACAGAGAGAGAGGCTGGGGGGGAGAAACGATCATGAACGGAATAGGGGCATCGCCGGGCATTGCGATAGGCAAATCATTTGTTCTCCCGAACTGGGAGTGGGAATTGACAGACCAGAAAATTGACGTTGCGGACTTAGCGCGCGAATTTGACCGGCTTTATGAAGGAATCCGAACATCCAAGAACGAGATCGAGCAAATGAAGGATGAACTCCGGGAAGTTGTGGGCTCGGCGGAAAGCACCATTTTTGACGCTCATCTTGCGATACTGGATGATCCGGCATTCATGAACGAAATTCAAGGAATGATTCAACGCCAGTACAAAGCGGCCGAAGTGGCTGTGAAGGAAGCAATTGACCATTTTGTCGCGATGTTCGATCTGCTGGATGACGAATATATGAAGGAACGAGCGCTCGATATTAAGGATGTCGGCAACCGGCTGCTTAAACATTTGTTGGGTGCGCCTGAGATTACGTTGCCGTCCGATACGCAGCCGTTTATCCTCGTGGCGAAGGAACTGTCTCCTTCGCAGCTGGCGCATTTGAATCCGCAGCATGTGCTTGGCATCGTGACGTTATCCGGCAGCACGACATCGCACTCGGCAATCATGGCGCGTGCGCTGGGTATTCCGCTTGTCGTTGGGGTGGACGTCGAGCCTGAAGTGGCCGATGTCATTCCGATTCAGACCGGCGAGACGCTCATTATTGACGGGACGGATGGTATCATATGGATCGACCCGACCAGCGAACAGATCGATTCTTATTCGGAGTTGCAGCGGCGCGAGAAGGAAGCGAAACAGCGGCTCAAAGGGTTTGCCGATGTCGTGCCGGTCACGCCGGACGGCAAGGAGCTCGGTCTGGCTGCTAATATCAGCTCGCTCAAAGAACTTGAAGTTGCACTTGGAAGCGGCGCCCGCGGCGTCGGATTGTTCCGCACCGAGTTTCTATACATGGACAGAAGCCGGTTCCCGCGGGAGGACGAACAATTCGAGGTCTATAAGAGCGTTGCCGAGCGGCTGGCCGGCAAACCGCTCATTATTCGTACTCTCGATATCGGCGGCGATAAGCAGCTTGATTATTTCGAACTGCCGGAAGAGGATAATCCGTTCCTCGGCTATCGTGCGATACGGATCAGCCTTGACCGGACAGACTTGTTCAAGACACAACTGCGGGCCATCGTTCGTGCAAGCCATTATGGCAATGTGAAAATAATGTATCCGCTCATCTCCTCTGTCGAGGAAGTTCGCAGTGCGAACCGGTTGCTGAACGAAGTAAAGCAAGAACTGCGCGACGAAGGGCACTCGTTCAGCGACACCATTGAAACGGGAATCATGATCGAACTGCCGGCAGCGGTGCAAATCGCGGAACTGTTGGCAGAGGAGGTCGACTTCTTCAGTATTGGAACGAACGATCTCGTTCAGTTCACACTTGCGGTCGACCGAATGAATGAACAAATCTCGCATCTGTACGATCCGTTTCATCCTGCTATCTTGCGTATGCTGCGCATGACGGTCGAAGCCGCGAAGAAGAACGGCATCAAGATCGGCGTATGCGGGGAGATGGCAAGTGATTTGAGTGCATTGCCAATTTGGCTGGCGTTAGATGTCGATGAGCTCAGTATGTCGGGGCACGCGATATTGGAGCTGAAGGAACGGCTGCTTCTGACGACACAGCAGGATAGCATAGAATTGTTCGGCGAGTTGTTGCGGTGCAGCACGAGTACGGACATTCATGAGAAGCTTCGGGCGTTCGCTTCCGCAGTACATTAACTTTTGACCATAAAACAGCCGGCTGTCCGTTGTATGCTACAACGGGCCAGCCGGCTGATTGGCGCTCAGATGCGATGGGTTATTTCGTGTTACGCGAGCGCAGCGCTTCAACGAACGCTTGACCGTATTCAGGTAGATCGGGCGGTCTGCGCGCGGAGATGAGATTGCCGTCGACGACGACCGGTTCATCGAACCATGTTGCGCCGGCATTCTCCATATCGTCGCGAATGCCAGGCGTTGATGTAACTTGCCGGCCGTTTAAGATTTTGGCCGAAATAAGCACCCAGCCTGCGTGGCAAATTTGACCGATCGGTTTGTTCTGTTCGTTCAATTCGCGCACGATGTCCAGCACCTTCGGATATCGGCGGATTTTATCAGGAGCCCAGCCGCCGGGAACGAGCAGGCCGTCGATCGATGCGCTGTCCAGTTCATCGTACGACAGGTCGGCGACGGCAGGAACGCCGTATTTGCCGATATGCTGCTTGCCTTTGTCCGGTCCGGCGAACAAGACGGTTGCTCCTTCTTCACGTACGCGGTAGACCGGGTACCAGAGCTCTAAATCTTCGAACTCGTCATCGAGCAAACAAATGACCGTTTGATTATGCAGACTCATAAGGACAATCTCTCCATTCCATAATGTAGAACAAGCAATTCCATTGTAACGAAGGTGAAGTCATGAAGCAAACGACCAGCCGCGCCGCATACAGGCAGACTCGTCCGCAATCCTATTCGAATTATCGGATCATTCCGGCTATAATCGTTATGGCCGCGATTTTCATTTTGTCCGCTCAGCCGGGTAAAGAGTTGAATACCGTTTTTCTGCCCTGGTTTCAGAAATGGTTTCCTTCAATGGAAGGGTTCAATTGGGGCCATTATGCAGCCTACTTCGCTCTCGGCGTTGCATTCGATTATTATGCCGGGAGACGATCCGACCGAATTGCCGTCAAAGGCTGGATCATTATAGCTTGTATTATATATGGGCTGACGGATGAGATTCATCAACTGAGCGTCGAAGGGCGAATGTTCGATATGAATGATCTGCTGCATGATGCGATTGGAGCATCTACGGCAGTGCTGTTGTTAAGCATTCCGATTGTGCGCCGGCGCTGGAGACGGCTGATTGGATAGTAAAAATTACATCCTCTTAATAGAAGGATTTTATGCGAACGAAGTCGAAACAGTATCCGTTGCAAAAGTCGTAAAGACATGCAACTTACTGCCCTTCCGGCGAAGGAGTGACTTTTGTTGCAGAAGATATGTTCATGCGGACAGACGATGCGAATAAAGCTTCGTACTGTCATTTATTCAGGCAAAGTAGAAATTGATAACGTTCCCGTATATACTTGCAAAAAGTGCAGCCGAAGCGAGGTGTACCCTATCGTGAAGCCGGATTTGACTGGTTTGATCGGTAAGCTGGGTGCTCGTCCGGAGAAGCAAATTTTCAGGTTTAACGAATGGAACGAATGGGCAAATATTTTAGTAGAAGCGTGTAATACGACTAAGCAGCCTGATATGGCTGCCGTCGAACGGCTCAAGGCCGACCGGATCGATATGCTGCTTGATCTGTATTCGCTGGCAGAGAAGCTTGGTGATGGTGAATGGAAAGAGGACCTTTCGAAGCGATTGGCACAAATCAGCCATTCTGCCCATATACATAAAAGCGCTGTAGCTCCGTGAATATTACTATGTAAATAGGAGAGCCAATCCGATTGGCTTGTTTACACAATTTTTATGGAGGGGGATCATGTTATGGCATTTTATGAAACGCTAACTACGGTAGAACAATGGGAGGACGCATCGGCATCCTCCGCAGATCAGCCTTTGTTCGTTTTTAAACACAGCACACGCTGCTCGGTCAGTGCGGAAGCGATCGAGGCTTGGAACAAGTGGCTCGAGGACAACCAACAATCCGGCATTCGCCAGACGCTCGTCAAAGTGGTCGAGGACCGTCCAGTCTCGAATGCCATTGCAGAAGAGACAGGGGTTACGCATGCTTCTCCTCAGGCGCTGCTTATTGTAGGCGGGGAAGTAGTATGGAATACGTCCCATTGGCATATTACGTACGACTCCATAGAGGAACATCTTCGTGCGCATTGCGGAAAGTAAATTTTTGTCGTATCATTACGTTAACAATGATACGGTGCGATAAAAATTCGAAGCAATGGAGAGAAGAACGTGACGGTAACCATTTATGATGTAGCAAGAGAAGCAGGCGTGTCGATGGCGACAGTATCGAGGGTTGTGAATAATAACCCTAACGTTAAGCCTCAGACCCGTAAGAAAGTATACGAAGCAATTGAACGTCTCGGTTATCGTCCGAATGCTGTTGCCCGTGGTCTGGCCAGCAAGAAGACGACAACGGTTGGCGTTGTCATTCCCGATATATCCAATGCCATCTTCGCTGAAGTAGCGCGGGGTATCGAAGATATTGCTAATATGTATCATTATAATATTATTCTATGTAATGCCGATAAGCGCAAAGAGAAAGAAATCCGCGTCGTCAACACGCTTCTGGAGAAGCAAGTGGACGGCTTGCTGTTCATGGGCGGCGCTGTTACGGACGAGCATCTGCAAGCGTTTAAGACCGCGAATGTTCCTGTTGTGCTATGTGCAACAACGGACGAGCAGGGCTTGATTCCTTCGGTCGATATCAACCATGAAGAGGCGGCTTATGATGCCGTACGCACCCTCATTACTAGCGGCCATCGCCGCATTGCGATGATTAGCGGAACGTTGCAGGATCCTTCGAACGGATTTGCACGCTATCAAGGCTATAAGCGTGCACTGGAGGAAGCGGGAATTGCGGTATCCGAAGATTATGTCCGTACGGGCAATTACCGGTATGAATCGGGAGTTGACGCGGTCAAATACTTCTTGGATCTGCCGGAGCGCCCGACGGCCGTGTTCGCCGCAACGGACGAAATGGCGATTGGCGCCATTCACAGCATTCAAGATGCCGGCTTGAAAGTACCGGAGCATATTTCCGTCATTAGTGTTGATAACAGCCGGATGGCTTCCATGGTACGTCCTCAGCTCACGACAGTAGCCCAACCGATGTATGACATCGGAGCGGTGTCGATGCGCCTGTTGACGAAGCTGATGAAGAAGGAAGCAGTCGATCAGGCGAAAGTTATTTTGCCGCACGAAGTCATTACCCGCAATTCGGTAGGAGGCCCCGCTTAATGAATTACGGCACAATCGGCATTATCGGTGCGATGGTCGAGGAGATTGAACTGCTGCATCAGCATGTCGATGTCAAGGCGGAGAGCGTTAAAGCGGGCATCACCTACTATGAAGGTTTACTGTACGGCAAGAAAGTGATTTATTGCAAATCCGGTGTCGGCAAAGTGAATGCGGCTGTATGCACGCAACTGCTTGCCGGCATGGACGTAGATTGTATTCTATTTACAGGTGTTGCAGGCGCAGTCGATCCGGTGCTTCAGATCGGAGATATTGTCGTCTCTTCATCTTGTGTACAGCATGATATGGACGTTACGCCGCTTGGATTCGTACGCGGACAGATCCCGTTCCAAGACAATTGGGACTTTCAAGCGGATCCCATACTCGTTAAGCTGGCGCAAGACGCAGCGGAAGAGCTGTTCCCTGGCCGGAATCGGGTAGGCAAAGTGCTGTCAGGCGATCAGTTCATTGCAAGCCGTGAGTCGGTTAATCAGCTCTACGAGGAGCTTGGCGGCGCGTGTACAGAGATGGAAGGGGCTTCTGTGGCGCAAGTGTGCGACATGAACCGGATTCCGTTCGTCGTCATTCGTTCGATGTCGGACAAAGCCGACGGCTCTGCACATGTTAATTTTGCTGAGTTCACCGTTACCGCAGCGAATCATTCCTTTCGTATTGTTGATCACATCATTCGTCATATGGTTCAATAAGACAAGGCGGTTAACACGACCTTGAATAAACCAAAGAAGGACAGCCACTCTAACGAGGGGCTGTCCTTTTCTTGTATGTAAAGCTATTGATGCAGCACGCGGCTGCACGTTTGTTCGTTCGTCTCCCGTATGGCGCTTCGTCTTGGCATCGGTGTCCATTCGTCCGTCGAATCGAGCCAATGAACGGGAAGCTCATCTACGCCTCCTGCTGCGTTCGACCATGCGGCCGTCCAATCAGCGGGCAGCGGGACTGGAGCGGCTTCTGGAGCCGTCTGAGCAACAATCGGGTTGTTCGTTAAAGCAAGCCAAACGTACGACCAGGCACGCGGCACGACTCTCCAAATGTCATATCCGCCGCCGCCAAGCGCAACCCATCGACCCTCTGTATAACGATCGGCGAGATCGCGAATGATGAGCGGCATTTCGCGATAGATACGCATGCTGCAATGCATATGAGAGAGAGGATCTAGAGCATGCGCATCGCAGCCGTGCTGACTGACGATCAGATCAGGTTTGAACATGCGCGCTGCAGCCTCTACGGTTGTACGGAAGCTGTGAAGCCACGAATCGTCCTCTGTGTAAGGTTCAAGCGGCACGTTCATGCATGCGCCTACCCCGGCATCGACACCGCGCTCGTGAACGAACCCAGTTCCAGGGAACAAAAATTTGCCCGTTTCATGGATCGAATACGTAAATACGGAGTCGTCGTCGTAGAATACCCATTGGACGCCGTCCCCGTGATGCACGTCGGTATCGATATACATGATCCGTGCTCCATATTTGCGTTGGATACGGCGGATAGCGACGGCTGCATCGTTGTAGATGCAAAATCCGGCACCCCGATGCGGGAAAGCGTGGTGGAGACCGCCCGCCATATGAAAGGCGCGAGTCGCTTGACCGCTCATAACGGTTTCGGCCGCGTAGACAGACCCGCCTACAATGGCAGCTGTAGCGTCATGCATGCCTTGGAAATAGGGTGTATCGTCATCGGACAAACCGAATGCATCGGCTAGTGCGGCAGCATCGGCGACGGGCTTTGCTTCGCTTAATTGCCGTACGGTACGAACATAGTCCTCACGGTGAACGGTCATAATTGTCTGTTCATCCGCGATAGTAGGTACAACGATTTGATCCTTATTCAGTGCGCCGCATCGAATAAGCAGGTCGATGGAAGACTGTAGCCGAATCGGATTGAAGGGGTGGTGTTCATGAAACTTGTATAGCTCGGAACCGGGATGATGGATGAATACGGCGTTTGCCGTCGTCATGAGGACGAAACCCCTTTCTGCCGCTCAAAGCGGTTGAAACGAACAATAGGATGATATAACGTGTTTTAGTACATGAACCGTTGACGAAACCGGACTCGGTCGAACTTCTCGACGGATGACAGCGGCACTTCGGGCCGACCCGTACCATTAAACAATTGGCGGGATGCGAGCAAATTTCGGGATCGTCTGTGGCGAACCATACCATGCCAATCGATTGCATGACACGCTCCATCATGTTGCGGTATTCCCATACGCTAAGCTTCATGCCTTCAAGATCCCAATGCCAGTAATATTCGGTCGTGTATACGATCATCCTGTCCAATTGGCCGTCTGCGAAAGCCGTTTGTATCATGTGCTTGCCGATCCCGCCTGAGCGGTATTCAGAAGCTACCTCGACAGCGCCTAGCTCGATCAAATCGTCCATACCGGCATCCGACCAACGTTCTAGCTCGTCTGGATAGTGGAATGTGACGTAACCGACGATCATATCGCCGTCCCGGCATACAATAATTCGGCCTTCCGGAAGGTCGGCGATTTCAATTAATGCTTCCAATTGGTCGGCAGGCCGGCGAAAGGCGTGCAGTCCAGGATGCATCTGCAAAGTACGTAAACGGTCAGGAGAAACAGGACCTTCTATAACGAGTTCATGATTATTCAGCGTAACGGTCATCCGTTGATGCCGCTTAAAATGCTCCAACATGTCACCCTCTTCATTCGTGATGTATCGGCGTGTGTGCACCCCTGAACAAGTACTGCTACTACACTTATAGCAAAATTGCATTGTTTTGAAAAGGATAGTCTAGCTCTTGCATCTATGCTATAATAGCCTACGTGAAATGAAAACGCATACTTATAACCGGTTTGTCTTTCAATTCGGATAGCCTAGATGGGGAGATGATATACCATATGATCAACTTACATCAAGAACGAATTCCGGCAACAACGAGCCGCTCTAATATAGGTAACTATGAAACGGCACGCGAGCAATTTGATTGGAAGCAAGTGGAAGAACGGTTTACTTGGCATGAAACAGGACAGGTTAATATGGCCTATGAGGCAATTGACCGTCATGTGCAAGAAGGCAAGGGAAGCAAAGTTGCGTTACATTACAGCGATGCGGCTAGAGATGAGAGCTGGACGTATGAACAGCTCAGCGTACACTCCAATCGGTTCGCCAACGTTCTCCGGAAGCATGGCGTAGGGAAGGGCGACCGTGTATTTATTTTCATGCCGCGTACGCCGGAGCTCTATGTCAGCCTGCTGGGCACGTTGAAGGTTGGTGCCGTTGTCGGCCCGCTGTTCGAAGCTTTCATGGAAACGGCTGTGAAAGACCGCTTGCTGGACAGCGGCGCGAAAGCGATCGTAACGACGCCTTCGCTGCTGGGTCGGATCAAGCGTGATGAGCTGCCGGAATTGGAGCACATCATCGTGTTTGGCGAGACGGATCAACTGGGCAATGGAATCGTCAGCTACGAACAGGAGATGAGCACAGCTTCCGATGAAGCGGCGATTGAATGGCTCGGACGGGAAGATGGACTTATTCTTCATTACACGTCCGGTTCGACGGGCAAGCCGAAAGGCGTATTCCATGTACAGAATGCAATGCTGCAGCATTATTATACAGGCAAGGTCGTTCTAGACCTTCGCGAGGACGATATTTACTGGTGTACGGCCGACCCAGGTTGGGTAACAGGTACATCATACGGTATATTCGCTCCATGGCTGAACGGCGCGACGAACGTTATCCGGGGCGGACGCTTCAGTCCGCAGGATTGGTACGGCACGATTCAGCGTTATGGCGTAACGGTATGGTACAGCGCGCCAACCGCATTCCGCATGCTGATGGGTGCAGGGGACGATGTAGCGTCCGGCTTCGACTTGTCGAGCTTACGCCACGTACTGAGCGTAGGAGAGCCGCTCAACCCTGAGGTCGTCCGTTGGGGGCTGAAAACGTACAATCAACGTATTCACGATACGTGGTGGATGACGGAAACAGGCGGCCAGCTCATCTGTAACTATCCATCTATGGATATTAAGCCTGGTTCGATGGGCAAGCCTATCCCTGGCGTACGAGCTGCGATTATCGATGATCAAGGCAATGAGCTGCCGCCTTACCGGATGGGCAACCTGGCGGTTGCAACGCCATGGCCGTCGATGATGCGCCGCGTTTGGAACAACGAAGCAAAATACGAAGAGTATTTCCGTATTAACGGCTGGTACATTTCCGGCGACTCGGCTTATATGGATGAGGACGGCTATTTCTGGTTCCAAGGCCGGATCGACGACGTTATCAACACGTCCGGCGAGCGGGTAGGACCATTCGAGGTTGAGAGCAAGCTGGTCGAGCATCCTGCTGTTGCAGAAGCGGGCGTAATCGGCAAGCCGGATCCGCTTCGCGGCGAAATTATTAAAGCGTTCATCGCGCTCCGTGAAGGATTTGTCCCTTCTGACGAGCTGAAGGACGATATCGCGAAATTCGTCAAAGTGGGACTGTCTGCGCATGCAGCGCCGCGCGAGATCGAGTTCAAGGATAAGCTGCCTAAGACGCGCAGCGGCAAGATTATGCGCCGCGTTCTGAAAGCTTGGGAACTGAATTTGCCAACTGGCGACTTGTCAACAATCGAGGATTAAAGAAATAGGGATTGGTTTGAAGCTTCCGTTACAACGGGCTTCAGGCTAATCCCTTTTTAATTTGTTAGGTAACGAAGAAGAGCGATCCGGCAGCGGCGTTATACCGCTGTGGATCGCTCTTTTGTTGCTGTATGACTAACGTTAACCGGAATACTCCACCGATGTTGCTAACGACTCGCCATGATCGTTCTGTGCCCGTACTTGATACGTGCCTTTCGTGAGAAGCGCTACGTATTCGAAGTGTGCCTCTGTAGAGGAACCGAGCTTTACGTAATTGCCGCTGCTATCAGCACTGTAATAGACGTTGTACTGCGTAACTTGATCGGATACGGGGTTCAGGCTCCATGTCAGCTGAACGCCGAGTCCCGTCGATTCGATCTTCACATCTGCAGGAGCGGTTGGCTCCGCAGCAGGTGCGTCGGTTGTTCCATCGTTGCCTCCGGCGGCTGGATCGGTTGGAAGGCCTGTATTCGGATCGATAACGGATCCGGTGCCGTTATCGGTTGTCGAGCTGCCGCCTGCAGGCGGTGTCGAGCTGTTATTCCCGACGGTCCGGCTTGGCGAAGATTCATGTCCAGTGACATCAACAGCTGTAATGTAATAGCTGCCCCCGTTGGCAACTGTAATTTTGAACACGGTCGGTTCTCCTACAAGAATCGTCGAACCTGACGGAACGAACGAACCCGATGCATCAGAGCGGTAAAGCCTGTAGCCGACGACGTCTTTCTCCGGATTAGGGTTGAACGTAATCTTAGACTCCGAAGCACTTATCGGATTCATCCTAACGTTGACCGGCGTTCCAGGCGCGCTGCCGTCATCGATACGCGGATCGACGAGCGAAGGCGCGTTGTTGTTCGCATCCGCAGGCAGGAAGAAGCTGATCGGTCTGCGGTTCTCGGCAGGCAGTGCCGCTTGAGCGGTCTCGATTTCTTGCATAAGCTGGTCTAGCGGCTTCTCGCGTTTCACGACGATTTGTTCGCGGACCATGTCTGCAGGCGTTGCTTCGTTCGGAATATAATTGACGCCGTTATACGGAATGAATGCCATGTTTACGAGCGCATCATCCGGTTCCTTCGGCAAATACTTTTTGTTGAACCAATCGGTTACGAGCTTGCCGGCTTGCTTCGTCAGATCGGTCGGCAGCTTGCCGCTTACGCTTGATACGGTTGCTCTGACGATGCCGTCCGGCTGCGACCATTCCCTAGTCGGGAACAGCTCCGGTTTTGCGTCGGTTACTTCGTTCATAATCTTCGCCCAGATCGAACGGGCGCGCGTACGGCCGTCCTTCGACAGAGTATGTATCGATTTCTCGTAACCAGCCCATACACCGAGCGTTATATCCGGCGTAAAGCCCATAAACCAAACGTCGCCATAATCGCTCGTCGAGCCAGTTTTGCCGGCGACCGGAACTTTACCATAGTTCTTGAAGTTCGACATAATCGAATGTCCTGTACCGTTCGGGTCGGAAATAACGGTACGCAGCATATCAGTCATGAGGAACGCCGTCTGTTCGGAGTAGACACGTTTCGGCTGTGCTTTATGCTCATAGATAACTTTGCCGGTCGCATCCGTAATTTTCGAAATCATGTAAGCATCGTTGAACACGCCATTGTTCGGAATCGAACCATATGCGTTCGTAAGCTCCTCGACGGTCACGCCTTTGCTTAGACCGCCGATAACGCCAGTCTGCGCATAATCGTCTTCCGGCTGAAGCGTCGTGATGCCGAGCGAGCGGGCGAATTTCCATGCATTGTCGATCTTGACTTCGTTCAAGAACAGCTTCAGAGCTGGAAGGTTAAGCGAGCGGTTCAACGCTTCCCGCGCCGTGACGAGACCGAGATACCGGTCGTTCGAGTTCTTCGGTATATGGAACCCTTTCTGGCCGTCCTTGAGCACAATCGGCGAGTCGTCCAGCACGCCGCCAGGTTGAATATAGCCTTGTTCAAGGGCTGGCAAGTAAGCGGCGATCGGTTTCATCGTCGAGCCTGGTTGACGCGCCATCTGCGTGGCGAAGTTCATCTGCTCCTCGTAGAAGTCGCGGCCTTCGAGCATACCTAGTATCGCACCGGTCTTATGATCGATCATAATCGAGGCAATCTGCTCTATGCCTTTCTCCTTGCTGTCCGGAGCGAAGTTGTCCGGATTCTCGCCGACTTCATGCATGAGATTGTATATCTTCTTATCGATCGTCGTGTAGATCCGGTATCCGCCGCGCTGCAGTTGGTCGCGTGCTTCTTCCAGCATGGTCGGACTTGCGGCGATTTCCTTCTCCGTCAAATCTGGATTCTCCTGCATGAGCAGGATGGTTGCAGCCTGCCGCTCCGATTCCAGCATGAGGTAAGGGAACGTAGTGTAGGCTTTCTTCGCTGGCAGAGCCATGGAAGAACGGATATCGAAGCCAAGTGCTTCGTCATATTGGGCTTGCGTAATACGGCCCTTGTTCAGCATATAAGAAAGGACGTTATGCTGCCGTTCAATGGCTAATTTCAGACCTTTCTCATTCCATTCGCCTTTGCCTGTGTAAGCAGTATAAGCCGAAGGGCGCTGCGGCAAGCCTGCCAAGTAAGCCGCCTGCGCGATGTTCAGTTGATTCAGATCGTTCACGTTGAAGATCCCTTTGGCTGCAGCTTTAATGCCGTACAGGTTATACCCGCTGGAGCCGTTGCCAAACGGTACTTTGTTCAAATAAGCGGCAAGAATTTCGTCCTTCGTCAAGAAGCGTTCCATCCGGATGGCAAGGAAGATTTCTTTCACTTTCCGGCTGTCGGTCTTGTCGAGGCTTAGAAACATCCGTCTTGCAATTTGTTGGGTGAGCGTACTGCCGCCGGTCTGCGTATCGTTGTTCATCACTTTCTGCAGCACCGCGCGGGCCGTACCTTTCATATCGATACCGAAATGCTCGTAGAAGTTATTGTCTTCTGTCGCGAGCACTGCGTCGATCACTTGTTTAGGCACGTCTTTCAATTCGACAAGCCGGCGGTCTTCCTGCGTGCGGAGTTGACCGATAGGCGTTACGTTATCATTGAAATAGACAAATCCGGTTTCTGAGTTTTCTCCGATTTTCTCTTCGATTAATGCCCGCGGCCGCACAGGCTCGTCCTTTACAAGGGAAGCGACGTACCCGGCAGCAATGCCCCCAGCGAATAAACCGATCATTAGGCCGAAAATAAACATCCATTTGAATGTAATCCACATGACGACCCCAAACGTTCGCCATTTGCTGTGTGACGCGGGTGATGGTGACTTCTGCCCTTCTGCCATAAAAGCCAATTCCTCCTCCGATTAACAGAACTATTATAGCATATCTCGATCCCTGTAGGCACATTTTCATGGCTTCTGTTGCCATATTGCACGTACTAGACATGCCTGCTGCAGCTGTCGAAATTTCAGCGATTCAGCAAGAAATAAGCCGCCCGGACCAGGTCCGTAGCGGCTTGTACAGCAGGTTGTTATCCGATCGTAATGCGGCCCTCCGGCCGCCGGAACTTCTCTTTCTCCGGTTGGCTAGTCAGGGCGAAAGCAAGCGTAACAGGTCCTAGTCGTCCGACAAACATAAGAATGATAATGAATATTTTGCCGAACGAAGTAAATCCGCCGGAAAGACCGGTGGACATGCCGGTTGTTGCGAATGCGGACGTTACCTCGAACAGAATGGAAAGGAATGGTCCGTTCTCCGTCGTTGCCAGTATCATCGTTGCGATGACGATGAGGAAGAACGAGAGCAACGTGAACGTAATCGCCTTGTGGATACGCTCTTGATCAAGCCGGAAGCGGAACAGTACGACATCCTGCCGTCCGCGGATCATTGCCGTAACGGCGCCGTACAGCACCGCAAGCGTCGTCACTTTAATGCCTCCGCCGGTCGAGCCTGGCGCCGAGCCGACGAACATCAGCAGGACGATCACGAATTGCGTTGCCTGCCTAAGCGAAGCGGTATCAACCGTGCTGACGCCAGCCGAACGGGAGCTGACCGATTGCAGCAGGGATCCAAATATTTTGTCCACTAGAGACAGCGGCTGCATCGTCTGCGAGTTCGTATATTCGAAGATGAAGATGATGACAGCGCCAAGGACGATCAGTATGCCGGACGTGGTAAGAACGACCTTCGAGTGCAGCGTCAGCCTCTTGTTCTGGCGGTATGTAATAAGGTCCGATATGACGATAAAGCCCAGGCCGCCGAAAATGATAAGCAGCATCGATACGATATTAATGAGCGGGTCCCGGACATAATGCATCAAGCTGGCTGCCCGGTCTGGAAACATTCCGAACAGGTCGAAGCCGGCATTGTTGAAGATGGATACGCTGTGGAAGATGCCGAAGTAAATCGCTTGAAGCGGCGGCATTTCAGTCATGAAGCGGGCTGTAAACAGCAAGGCGCCGAAGCTCTCGATGACGAGCGAGTAGAGGATGACTTTCTTGATCAGCGGTACGATTCCTTCAAGTGTCGATTGGTTTAATGCTTCTTGCAAAATAAGCCGTTCGCGAAATGAGATTCTGCGGCGGAAAACAATGGCGATTAGGCTGGCCATCGTCGTAAAGCCGAGTCCGCCGATTTGGATGAGCAGCATCAGCGTGATTTGTCCGAACATCGTCATATCCGCTCCGACATTGAGTACGGACAAGCCTGTCACACAGACGGCTGACGTCGACATGAAGAGGGCGTTCGGATAAGACAAGTGGTGTCCGTTTGTATTCGCCGCAGGCGATGCGAGCAAGAAGGACCCGATCAGAATGATAACGACAAAGCCGATTGCAAGAAATTGCGGCGGCGTCGGGTGAAACGATTTCTTGTTTTTCGCGTAATTCAACATGGATTCCATCTCCAAGAAGATCTAATCGTGAAGTTCAAACCGAATTCAGCATACCGTCTTTGTTGAAATCAGGCAAGTCTAAGTCTACAATAAGAGAAGCTAGAGTATTGGATACTAACCTGTAATCGAAATCGAACGACGCAGAAGGAGGTGAACCCGATGTTTGAATTACATGATATTATCCCGTATTTGTTCTCCATCAGCGTATTATGTTCGTTCGCTTACGTCTACTTTCAGTGGTCGACGCAGCCGAAGGTCAATCCGGCCGGAAGAGAAAGATTGCAGCTTGCCGAAGCGGTCCGGGTGGCTGGACCGATACGCGAATGGGCTAGCTACAGGCACGAATTGGTCCGCAAAGTAAAACGGAAAGAAGCGCCCGATGAGGACGCTTCAGATTGTCAATCCTCGAATGCTCAACTACGTTCTATCATTCGAGGAGGAAAACAATGCAAACTACAAACAAGAGGTTCCCTTTTCAACGTCGTTACGTTCTAATAATCGCATTGCTTGCGCTTGCTCTGCTTAGCGGATGCAGCGCTAACGGAACGATCGACAGCAATACACCAGGCATGTTCAATCATTATGTTGTCTATCCGTTCTCCGAATTAATCCAGCATATCGCAGATTGGTTCGGCGGCAATTACGGCATTTCGATCATCGTCATGACGCTGCTCGTACGAATCGTTCTGATGCCGCTTATGATAAGGCAACAGCTCGGCATGATGAAACAACGCGAGAAGATGAAGAAGCTGGCGCCGGAATTGCAGCAATTAAAGGACAAATATAAGTCGAACAAAGATCCGAATGCGATGCGCCAACAGCAGCAAGAGACGATGCAGTTATACCAGCAGCATGGCGTTAATCCATTCGCTATGGGCTGTCTCCCGATGCTCATTCAGCTTCCGATTCTGACTGGTTTGTATTACGCCATTCGAATGACGCCGGAGCTTAAGGCACACTCATTCCTGTGGTTCGAGTTAGGGTCTAAGGATATGGTGTTGCCGTTCGTCGCGGCGGGAGCATACCTCGTTCAATCGCTGCTTACTCAGCGTTTATCCGGAACGGCAAACTCCGGTTCGCAACAGCCGTTGGCGGGGCTAATCTATTTGTCGCCGGTTATGATGGGTCTGTTCTCCTTCACGGCGCCGGCTGCTTTGCCGCTGTACTGGACGGTTGGCGCAATCTTTATGATCAGTCAGTCTTTCTTGACTTATTGGCTGTACAAGCGACAGTCAAAGGATGATGCGGTGCCTAGTGCAACCGATGAGCAAGCCAAGCCGAAAACGAAATCAAAAACAAAAGTGAAGGGTGCGGAAGGATAGCGCCATTCCAAAAACAAAAAAGCTTGGACCAACTGGTCCAAGCTTTTTTGTTTGACAGTCCAATAAGAAGAAGAACCCTTGGACCAATAGGTCCAAGGGTTCTTGTTGCTCTGCAAGAAGCAGAAGCAGATATTAACGGCTGTAGAACTCGACGATTTGTTTCTCGTCGATGTCTTGGGACAGTTCAGCGCGCTCTGGCAGACGGAGGAATTTACCTTCCAATGCAGCTTCGTTGAAGTCCAGGTAGTTAGGAACGTGCGTACGAGCGTCGCGAGCTTCTTTGATCGATTTCATAGCGCGGCTGCGCTCACGCAGGCCGATAACGTCGCCCGTGGAAACCGTGTAGGAAGCGATGTCGACTTTCTTGCCGTTAACCGTAACGTGACCGTGTGCTACGAGCTGACGTGCGCCTGCACGGGAGTTCGCGAAGCCAAGACGGTAAACGAGGTTGTCCAGACGGCTCTCAAGCAGGAACATGAAGTTCTCGCCGGAGATACCTTTCAGCTTCGAAGCGCGGTCGAACAGGTTGCGGAATTGCTTCTCGTTCAAACCGTACATGTGGCGAAGCTTTTGTTTCTCCATCAATTGCATGCCGTATCCGCTGATCTTCTTGCGAAGGTTAGCGCCGTGTTGGCCTGGTGGGAATGGGCGTTTAGCAATCTCTTTACCCGTGCCGCTCAGGGAAATACCGAGGCGACGGCTAAGTTTAAATTTAGGACCCGTATAACGTGACATATGTGTGTAACTCCTTCTTCAAATTGGGATTTTGAAAAGGGGGTCGCTGTTTCGCCGGAAACGGTCTTCACTTCATCAGGCATAAGCCCGCTAAAGATCTGACAAGCTAGTTCAGCCGCTGGCTTGTCAGCGATCGATTCCTAAGGGTGACACAAAAAGCCCCGCCCAACAATCATTAATAAATTCTATAGGAAATCGGTATCGGTTGTCAAGAGAATAGCGGCATTGCGCGAAGGAATCGAGTGGGAGGAATGTACGCAGGATTTACGTTAACTTTATATTTCTTTGATACAAAAGACCTATACAAGTAGTGCATATTTCATGAAAATACAGTATGATAACAATAACTAGATTTATTTGATGATACGGCGGATTAAAAATCCGGTCGAGCGGCTGTTGCAAGCATTCATTCCTGGTAAGATGGAAGGATGGTGAGCTACCTATGCGCCAACATATATTATTGCATGCGGACGCCTCTAACTTTCGTACGGCGGCGGAACAGACAGAGTTGTGGTACGAAGGTCAAGATATTAATATCAGCGATGTCCCATATTTGGCTGCGCTGCTGAAGGAAAGCTTCAGCGATTGGGTAGCCGAATCGATCGGCTTGCCGCTTCTTGGACAAGCCGCCATCTTTTTAGTGTCGACTGATGAACATATCGTGGATAGGGCAGGACGTTCGAGCGCTGAAGATGATTCAGAGCTCGCCGCGCTTGCGGCTGCAGCTGCTTCCTTGGCGGCTAACCGGCCTTCCGCCGGCTCGCACGCGAGCCATATGGCTGCCGCAGTGCCGATCATGAGAAGAACGGACGATCGTTTGCCATTCGCGGTTCTTGTCGCTGCTGCGCCTCATGTTGACGAATCGCTGTCGGCACAGCTGCTTTCCGCAACCTATCATTTGCGGAGCTGCTTTTATAGAAGATTCGAACGGATGTTCATTACCGATATTATGCGCCAACAGCGTCTGTCCGAAACGGAAGCGCTTCATCGCGCCGCCTTGTTCGCCGCAGCGAAGCGGCTGTATGACGGGATTGACGTCGGCTCGGTCTTGTCGGAGATGATGCAAAGTCTGAGTTCATTGTATCCGGAATCACGCATTCGTCTCTATTTGTCTCAAGATCATGTCAATGGTGATACAAGGGTCAAATCGCTGCAGTTCAACCATCCTTCGGGCGACTTCGTTGTCAAATCGTTTCTGGAAGCGAAACCGGGCATTCGCCAGCATGATTCCGGAAGCGTGGATGTCGTTATTCCAATGGCGGGCAAGCAAGCGGTGTATGGTGTACTTCGGCTCCTAGTGCGTCAAGAGCAATGGGACGAGGCTGATCTGCCTGCGCTCGTATTGTTGGCGGATACGGCCGGCAGCGCATTCGAGCATGCGAAGCTGTACGAACAGTCGAATCTGCTTATATCCGAGCTGCGCCTTATCAACGAACTAACGAAGCGGCTCAGCCAATCGCTTAAGTTGAAGGACGTATTTCACTATACGACGAGCGAGCTGCTTCGTATCTATAATGCGGACTGCTGCTGCTTGCTGAATTACGATAAGGAGCAGGAATGCTTCATCGTCATGTCCAGCAGCTTGCCATCGTTCGAGAACGAGCATTTCTCGATCGAGTACGGCTTTACAGGATTGGTCTACCGTTCGCAAGAGGCGGTCATCATTTCGGACTATTGGCAATCTAATTCAGTACCTTCCCGCTGGATGGATGAGACGGGTTCGCGGTCGCTTATCGCCGCACCTATTCTTGCCGGATCGGAAGTGGCGGGCGTCATATTGGTCGGCCACCGCAGCCCGCATTATTTCTCGTATGACAACTATAAGCTTCTGCAAGTGTTATCGAGCCATATCGGGCTTGCGATGTCGAACGCGTCGCTGCATGCCGAGGTGCGCAGAATGGTCATTACGGACCATTTGACGGGTTTAAGCGCAAGGCATTACTTGAACGACCGGATCGTACGCAAGCAGCGCAAAGACCGTTGCGGCTCGTTGATTGTTGTCGATATCGATAAGTTCAAAGAAGTGAACGACAGCTTCGGCCATTTGGTCGGCGATCGGATCCTCGTTCAAGTGTCCGAGAAGATACGGTCCGTCATTCGCGATTCGGACATCGCGGCAAGATGGGGCGGCGAGGAGATGGCGGTATATCTCCCCGAAATTCGCAAGGATCAAGCCTATCGGATCGCAGAACGGATCCGGATTAAGGTCGAGAGCGAGACCAGTCCGTCCGTGACTGTTTCTTGCGGCATTTCGGAATGGACGTTCGAGGATGACAAGATTAGCGTTGAATCGCTGTTCTATCGGGCGGATATGGCGTTGTATCAAGCAAAGCATGGTGGACGGAATTGCATAACGATCGGTTAAGGACACTCGCATAGTGTCCTTTTTTTATGGTTACATTAGGCTTGATTGAAGACTGTTGGGGCGGAAACGGAGGTCATCAAGCATGCGCAACCATAATAAAGGCAGAGTGCCGGGGAAGATCATCGCTTGTATGCTGGCTGCATCGATCGGACTTGCAGGCTGCGGTGCGGCATCCGAGTCTCTGCCGGCTGACCAATTTTTGTCGCTCTCGATTTCTGGGCTCGCTGGAATCGACCAGTATACATTCGAGGGAAAAAGCGGGATCGTGCTGCCGGTTGGCGTTACAGTCGGTTCAGTCTCCTATAAAGGAGAAGTAACCGATCATGCCAATATGACCGTACAGATGACAGGCAACGGAGACGGGGGGGGCGGTACAAGCGGTGTCGGAGTGATGTCGGAAGACGGTGATTGGAAGCTGCTCGCCCGACGTGGAGCGGACCGCTGGCTTCCGGCCAATGCGGGCAATGGCATGCGGACTTTGAACGCATCCTCTTCGTGGTCCGAGAGCACCTGGGCTGGAATTAATCCGCTTGAGAGACTGGAACGGCTAAAGGATGCCGCTAAGAGCGTCGCATATGGAGGAACGGACGGGAACGACCGGCATCGGGTTATACAAATCGTCTTAGAGCCTTCTGCAGCGAAGCAGGAATGGCGGCATCGCATTGAAACGGAGTGGGAGTCGGTTGCGGGCGGCAGAACCGTTCAAACGGCTGCAAGCGGCAGAGACGAGTGGTCGATTGCTTATGAGAAATCGGGCAAGCAGTTGGCTGCTATGCTCGATTCGCTCGAAGCGGAGACACGAATCGAGATTACGGCCGACAGCCGCACGATGCTGCCTCTGAAAGTGGTCGAGCATTCTACGCTCCGTTTCCAAGCGAACGGGAAGGAGCGTCAGGAATCTCATTCCGGCACCGTAACGTTTACAGGATAACAGGCCATGCTGAGGCAACGACAAGGGAAAAGGCATGCGCACCGGAATTCGGTGTGCACGCCTTTTTATCGCTGAGCGGTATTATTTGAGGTTTTCAGGATTCAAGCCTTCCAGCTCGGGAATGACGAAGCGTCCGTCCTTGCGGATCAGCTTGTCGTCGAACCATATTTCGCCGCCGCCGTATTCCGGACGTTGAATGAGCACCATGTCCCAATGAATGCCCGACACGTTGCCGTTGTATGCTTCGTCGTAGCATTGGCCCGGCGTGAAGTGGATGCTCCCCGCTATTTTCTCATCGAACAGAATGTCCTTCATCGGGTTCAAAATGTAAGGGTTGACACCGATTGCGAATTCGCCGATATAGCGCGCGCCTTCGTCCGTTTCGAAGATTTGGTTGATGCGGTCTGTATCGTTCGCCGTGGCTTCGACGATTTTGCCGTTCTCGAAGCGAAGCTTGACGTTCTCGAACACATAACCGTTATAAGGGCTTGGTGTGTTGTAAGAGATGACGCCGTTGACGCTGTCGCGTACAGGCGCCGTGTATACCTCGCCGTCAGGCAGGTTGCGCAAACCAGAGCATTTGACCGCCGGGATTTGATGAATCGAGAACGTAAGATCGGTATCTTTGCCCGTTAGGCGCACTTTATCGGTCTTGTTCATGAGCTCGACCAGAGCATCCATCGCGCGGCTCATCTTCTCATAATCCATCGTACAGACATCGAAATAAAACTGTTCGAACGCATCCGTACTGACCGATGCAAGTTGCGACATCGACGGGCTAGGGTAGCGGAGAACGACCCATTTTGTTTTCTTCACCCGAATGGAAGAATGGACTTTATGGCTGTAGATCGTGCTGTATAGCTTCATTTTGTCGTCGGGTACGTCTGACAGCTCATAAATATTAGAGCCGCCGCGGACGCCTATGTAAGCCTGCATATTCGTCATCTGGTTCGCATCATATTCGGCCCATGTGCGGATTTGGTCTTCGGTCGCATTCATGAGCAGTTCTCTCGTAATTTGATTGTCTCGAATATTAACGAACGGTCTGCCGCCGGCAGCGTGGATATGGCGCACAATCGATTTCACGAGGGCGTTGTCAATGCCGAAGGCTTCGACGAGCACGTTCTCGCCAGGCTGTACGGTTGTCGAGTAGTTGACTAGTACGTCGGCCAGCCGCTCTAATCTTGGGTCTATCATTGGGCACACCCTTTGCATAAGATTCGTGTATTATTATATTCATTCTTTTCGAATTCAACCAAGCAGGTATCGTAATGAATACGTTGTATATAATAACAGAGTTGAACAATATGGTTCAACGCAAGGACAACTTGCATATGGAAATGAATAAATAAGCGGAATCGTTCTTTTTTCTCTTGAACGCTGCTGTTTTTCACGGTATGATGAAGGTATTACAGGAAAAGGTTACTATTGAATGGTGGAGGGATTGTCATGTCCAACAATGCTGCAATCGTAGAAATTTCCCAAACGGCAAGCCAATTTCGGTCTTCGATCGTTCTTCAAGCTGAGAATAAGTATATCGATGTGAAGAGTATCCTCGGACTGTTCACAACGCTTCTCGGCGGACATGCATATGAGCTCCATGTACATGGCCCAGATGCCGAAGATGCGAAGAAAGCGATGGCGGAAGTGTTCGCGAAGCACAACTTGAACGTAACCGTCGTATCCGAATAATTGTTACTAATGAGGTCATATTAAGGACTTTCGGACAAAGCGCTCTTATAGGGCGCTTTGTTTTGTTTCCCTCCTTGTACTTCTTTGCTTTTTCGTCTAATATAAAGTAAAAGGATAGAAGACGGCGAGGAAATGCGCACAGGGGGGAAAACGATGTCTTCACCGAATGTTATAGACCACTTGCATCAGAAAGCGCTCAATCTTCTTGAGGAAGATGCTAATAAAATCGAAAAGCTGATTGAGGTTCAAATGGAAAACTTGACGACTCGTCAATGTCCATTGTACGAAGAGGTGTTGGACACCCAGATGTACGGCTTCTCCCGTGAGGTCGATTTCGCGGTACGCGCCGGGCTCGTAGATGAATCGGTTGGCCGCGACATCGTCAGTAAGCTCGAACGGAATTTAGCCAAGCTTTATGAAGCGTTGAATAACAAGAAGTAGTCCCGAGCAACTGGGACTGCTTCTTTTTTTGTACGGGTATAGCAAAAGGACGGCTCATCGGATGAGCCGTCCTTCTTATTAAATCTGTCCGTGATCCGCCAGCATCGTGACGGCGAGAACGTACATTGCGTGCGACCAAGTAAGCGGAACGACCCAGGCCGTATTGCCCGTTGTTCGATCGACCTGCTCGGGGAGGAGCCCGGTTTCGGTCTGATGTTCCACAGCCCATTGCAAGAGGCGTTTAGCTTCCTCGTAGCTGCCGGTTTGGATCCGGTAATGCGCGAGCCATAACGTCGTTAGAATCCAAGGATTGCCTCCGATATAATGATCGTCTTCGTAGCGTTTAATACCGCCTACACCAGGGACGGTGAGGAGCCGTTCGATCGTGTCGGCCGTGCTTCTCATATGAGGGTCGTCAGCCGCGACGGCTGCGAACGGGACGGAAAGCCCCAGCAAGCTGATGTCGACAATCGGATCCCGGTCCAGTATATGTTTCCGGTAGTCTTTCAGCACCGGAACGATATAGCCGGAACGCCCTTGAGCGGTCTCCTGAGTATACGCATGCTCCGGTACTGTCAGCTTCAGTCCGCGGTAGAAGCTGTCCGCCTCCTCATTCCAGCCAAGCGTTGCAATGGCATCGGCGATTCGGTCCGCTGCAGCGTCCCAACGGTTTGCGGGTTCTATATCGAGAAGCAGCCGGCCGAACGAAGCGGCAGCGCGCAGCGCGCCATATACGGCTGCGGCGGAATAAGTATGCTCCGCTTCTCGTTCTTCCCATAGATCGTTGCTCGGAAGCGGGAAGCCCGTTTCCGGATCGAGGCTGGCGAATAGAAAATCGGCGCCCCGCTGTACGGCAGGCCAGACTCGTTCAGCGAATTCGCGGTCGCTTCTTACCGAATAATGCTGCCACATCCCCCAAATAATCGATGCCCCTTCGTCAATCTGCAGTCCCCAAGACGGAGCAAGCGAGCCGTCGTGATAGTGGCGTTGCTGCCACGAGCCGTCCGGATCCTGAGCGGTTAGCGCCCAGTCGTAAAACTTTTCGGACAGCGAGTACAGTCCAGCTTTGTCGAACGCGGTAGTAATGAATGCGGCATCCCGTCCCCAGCAATATGCATAGCCGCCGCAGCGGGAGAACGTCTCGTCGAATTCAGGGGCGGCGACGATGCTGCCCGTCTGCTTATCCGCCATAAGCTTGAAAGTAAGCAGCGACCGGTTGTAAAGTCGTTTGATTGGCCCTGCATCAGTCGGACAAGGTGCTGCTTCTTCCAAAAACCGATGCCAATAACCAGCCGTTTCGTTCGCCCATTGGGATGAAGATTTTGATTTTGCCTCTTGCAGCTTCGCCCATACCGAGGGGCGACTGTCTCCGGCGGCGATATATATTGGCAACGTGACGGTATCGCCGTGTGCGGGAAGACGGATATCCCAGGCTAATGCGCCGTCTGGCTGCATGTCGATTATGTTGCCGTTAAGCTGGCCGGACTGGGCGGCGTTCCAAGCGTGACCGGATTGAAATTTTGTGCACACGTTTGCACTCGAGAGCGCAAAAAAAGTACCGCTGCGGTAATGCAATAATGCATCCTCAGAAGGCTCGAACAAAGTCGTGTTATAAAGCTGGCTTTCCTGTACATGGAAGGAGGAATGAGTCAACCATTCGAATTCGAGCGGTTCGTACCCGTCATTGCGGAACGTATGTTCCATCACGAGCACATCGCGGTCAGGGATAGCGAAATAACGGCTATTCACCGATAGCGGCAGGCCTGTATTCGCTGAGGCTATGGTGAAAATGTTCGTATCTTCCTCGTACGCAGCGGTATGTGTCCATTGGTCGCCGTCCAGCCAGTCCGTCATCTGTCCGGTGGTCCGGATACCCGAACGAACGGCATCCGCATGCTGCGGGAAATCGATATGAGGCCACCAGAGCCGATATAAAGTGCCCGTCCGCCCGAAGGCGGCGAGCATAGAGCCATTTCCGACGATTGCGTCGATCAAATAAGGTTTATTAGCGTTCATAAGTCAGTCAACCTTTCTTAATCATGGTAGATAAGGACGATTCCCGGATCATCAGCCGGTGAGGAATGACCATTCTAGCGGTCTGAACCGGTTGTTCCTGCACATCTCGAATTAATGCTTGAGCTGCTGTATAGCCAAGTTGGTACGTGCCGATGTCGATCGAACTAATTGGCGGACTAGCCAGTTCGGATAACGCGATGTTATTGAAGCTGACCAGACTAATATCGTCCGGCACTTTATAACCGAGCTCGGTTAATCCGCGCAATACGCCGAAAGCAACGACATCATCGATTACGACAAGCGCAGTAGGCCGTTCCGGCAAACTCATAATGAGAGACATAGCCCGGTAACCGCTCTCTTGCAGAAACTCGCCTTCGACGATCCACTCCGAACGAATAGGAAGACGATAAGCTTCCAACGCTTTCTGATAGCCGTGCAAACGGTCGTTCGAAACGGTCAAATTGGCAGGTCCGCTTACAAATCCGATTCGTTCATGGCCTTGAGCGATTAAATGCTGAGTAGCGTCGAACGCAGCTTGCGTATTGTCGTTGTCGACGGACAATATGTCGGGATGCGCTTGGCAACTGCCGATGAGGACGAACGGGAACTCCGATTGGGCCAAATAAGCAACGATCGGATCGTTCACTCGGGAGCTTAACAAAATAATCCCGTCGACACGGCGTCCGCGGACGAGCCTCGCTACTGATTCAATCTCATCATGCTCGCCTGTCGCCGTCGTCAGCAGCGTGTCGTAACCGGAACGGTTGGCAACGGTCAATATTCCGCGAAGCAACTCACCGAAGAAAAAGTTTTGGAACAGTTCTTCGGCCGGGCGCGGCAGCAGAATCGCGAGCGTCTGAGTCGTTTTGGATACGAGACTCTTCGCCATGATGTTCGGATGGTAGCCGAGCTCCTCCATAATTTGTTTTACTTTACGCGATGTGTCCAGACTTATGCGGGGGTGGTTAGATACGACTCGGGACACGGTCGAGGGGGAGACTCCCGCAAGCTTGGCGATATCTTTAATCGTGACCATAACGACAACAGCCTTTCTGTGCAATCGTTTGTAATCATGCTTAATCCCATGTTAATGCATCGTTCCGCGAATGTAAATAGATAGGCACTCGGACAGGGGGAGTCGAGTGAAAAACGATGAATTTGTAAGCAAACGTGAGGAATTAGAAGGATAGGGTGTGATTAAGCGTGGAATAGGGAAGAAACGGACTGTGCAAACGTTTTTACAACGAATAGCTCTGTCATGTATGATGATGGCGTGAATAGAGCGCTTACAATCCGGGGAAACGGTGGATTAATGGTCAAAAACGTTTCGAAAACTCGTTAAGCAAGGGCAAAGTGCGCACGCCTGAACAAACGTTTGCACAAAATTTTGTCGATTTTCAAACCCAAATTAACGAAGTTTTGATTTGTTATGCACCATTTCACCGTTTCTCGGAGCGATAACGCGGTTACTGTTCAATTCGCGATTAAGAGAGGGGATCTTTTCATGAAGAAATGGGTCGGCTTAATGATCGTCAGCACCATGGTATTTATGCTCGCTGCATGCGGTAATACGAGCAAATCAGGGGACACGACGACGGCAACGGATACGGCAGCGACAAGTGAAACGACTGCAACTACTGACAAAACCGCTGCGGATACGACGGCCGTTGCCGAAGAGGAACTGCAGCCGGAGGACGGAGCAAGTCTGATCGTCTGGGACAGCAAGACAGGACGCGCGTATATCGACGAAATGGCGAAGCAATTCGAGGAAAAGTACGGCGTACCGGTTAAGGTCGAAGAAGTCGAGTCCCCGGAACAAGTCAACAAGCTGACGACGGATGGTCCTGCTGGCCTTGGTGCTGACCTTGTCAACTTCCCGAACGACCAGCTCGGCCGTGCTGTATCGGCGGGTTTGGTGCTTGAGAACGACGTGTTCGGCGAAGAAACGGCAAATGCTAGCGCGGATAACGCGGTGAAGGCTGTATCGTATGACGATGTGCTGTACGGATACCCCCGCTCAGTTGAAACTTATGCCATGATCTATAACAAAACTTTGTTCCCGGAAGGCGCTCCAAAGTCGTTCGAGGATATCGTGACATTCGCGAAGACGTATAACGATACGAAAAACAATAAGTTTGCGATCATGTGGGAAATCGGTAACTTCTACTTCAATTACGGCTTCCTTGCGGCTACAGGCGGTTACCTGTTCGGCGATGGCGGTACGAAAGCGGATGATATCGGTCTGAACAACGACGGTGCGGTTCAAGGCGCGAAGTTCTACGCTTCGCTCAAAGACATTATTCCGATGAACACGGGCGATGTTACGTACGACATTAAGAAAGGGCTGTTCACGGGCGGTACGCTTGGCATCGACATTAACGGTCCTTGGACATTGCCGGACTACAAAGCTTCCGGTGTCGATTATGGCGTAGCACCGCTTCCGACGATTAGCGGCAAGCCAATGGTTTCGTTCTCCGGCGTTAAAGCTTGGTACGTCAATTCGTTCACGAAATATCCGAATGCGGCGAAGCTGTTCGCGAAGTTCGTAACGAGCAAAGAAGCTCAGCTGAAAGAGTTTGAAATGAACGGCATACTGCCAGCGAACAAAGAAGCGGCTGCCGACTCCAAAGTGCAAGGCGATGCGGTAACGAAGGCGTTCCTGGATCAATTCAACGTCTCGCAGCCGATGCCATCCATTCCGGAAATGGGCAACGTATGGAACCCGGCAGCTGCGGCGCTGTCCGAAGTATGGAACGACGGCAAGGATGCGAAAGCGTCGCTTGACAATGCCGTTCAGCAGATTAAGGATGCGAACGCAGTTAACTCGAAATAAGCGCCGATGACCGGTTAAGGGACGGCGAGCTTCAATCATGTCCCGCCGAGGACGACTCGGCGGGACGTCTAATTAGAATCAGAATTAGAGAACCATTCGCAGGAGGGAGCGGGGCGGAATGAATCGTCATCGCGCGACAGCCGGAGTCTTATCGGTGCTTTCGATGGGACTTGGCCAGCTATACAACCGACAGATTGGCAAGGGCCTTGTTCTGCTTGGACTACAGGTGATCAGTTTAATTTATTTGGCTCCGAAGGTGGGCCATGCCTTGTGGGGGTTGATAACGCTTGGCGATCAAGCGCAACAGCGGGTTAAAGTCGGCAAGATAACGAAGGTTATACAAGGTGATCATTCGATTTATTTGATGATTGACGGTCTTATTATTGTGTTATTGCTGCTTGTTGTAATCGGGATTTATGTTGCGAACATTTATGATGCGCAGCGAATCGGCAAAGCGAGAGACGAAGGAGCGAAACCGAACAATTTCGTTCAATCGTACCGTTTCGTCACCGATTACTATTTTCCTCATATTATGCTTGCCATTCCGGCAATTGGCGTATTGTTCCTTACGATATTGCCTATTTTGTTCACGATCATGCTGGCGTTTACGAATTATTCGTCGCCTGGACATATACCGCCGGCCAAGCTCGTTGATTGGGTTGGGTTTCAGACGTTTGCCGACCTTATTCAATTAAAATCTTGGAGCGGCACCTTTCTCGGTATTTTGAAATGGACGGTCATTTGGGCCGTCGTTGCGACGGGAACGACTTATTTTGGCGGGCTGCTCGTAGCGCTTCTTATTGAACAGCAGGGAGTCCGTTTCAAAAAGATGTGGCGCACGATCTTTATTCTGCCGTATGCGATTCCGCAGCTTATCTCTTTGCTTGTTATGCGCAACCTGTTCAATGGACAGTTCGGGCCGATCAATCAATATTTCAAATCGTTCGGACTGGACGGACTGCCGTGGCTGACCGACCCATTCTGGGCGAAAGTGACCGTAATTGTCGTTAATATGTGGGTTGGCATACCGGTATCGATGGTCCTTATTCTTGGGGTACTGACTTCGATTCCGCGTGATATGTATGAGGCTGCGGAAGTGGACGGAGCGAGTGCCTTCCAGAAATTCCGTATCATTACACTGCCGTTCGTGCTGTTCTCGACGGCGCCGATACTGATCGCGCAATTCGCCGGCAACTTCAATAACTTCAATCTTATCTTCCTGCTGACTGGCGGCGCGCCGGTTAATGGCGATTATCAATATGCTGGCCATACCGATCTGCTCGTCACATGGCTGTATAACTTAACGCTCAACTTCAGCCAATTCAATATGGCTTCGGCGATCGGCATCATTATATTCATCATCGTAGCAGCATTCTCGATCTGGAATTACCGCCGCTCGCGGTCGTTTAAAGAGGAGGACATGATTCAATGAACAAGCGCTCCGGCTTTGTACGGCTGACGTTCACTTACATCGCATTGGCCGCAATTGCGGTATGCTCTTTGTATCCGGCACTATGGGTCTTGCTGTCATCGTTACGTCCGGGACCGTCGCTGTACAGCAAACGGTTCTGGCCATCATCGTTTACACTCGATCATTACCGTGAGCTGTTCACGAACAAAACGTTTCTATACGGCACATGGTATGTAAATACGTTGAAAATCGCAACCCTTTCGATGATCTTCTCCACGATACTCATTACGCTCAGCATGTACGCACTGTCCCGGTTCCGGTTCCGCGGACGCAAGACAACGCTGACGGTTATGCTCGTACTTGGCATGTTCCCGAGCTTTATGAGTCTGATTGCGATCTACGTTATTCTGCTGCAGCTTAATTTACTCGATACGCATGCAGCGATTATTCTTGTCTATTCGGCGGGTTCGGTGCTTAGCGGCTTTATCGTGAAAGGTTTCTATGATACGATTCCGCGCAGTCTCGATGAAGCAGCGCGTATAGACGGGGCTTCCCATCTACAGGTGTTCGCCCGGATCATGCTGCCGCTGTCCCGCCCGGTATTAACTTACGTCGCGTTGACATCATTCACTGGCGCGTGGGTCGATTTTATATTCGCGCGGCTCGTGCTTCGGACGAAGGAGAAATGGACGCTAGCCGTCGGCATGTGGGATCTCGTCAATTCGTTCCAGAACAGCAACTTTACGTTGTTCGCGGCGGGGGCTGTTTTGATCGCAATTCCGATTACGCTGTTGTTTGTTTTCCTGCAAAATTTCCTCGTGCAAGGTTTGACTTCCGGCGCTTCGAAGGGGTAGGGAGCCAGCACGAACCACTTCGCAAGCGAATGTTCGGTCACTCCGCAAGCGAATGTTCTTACGATCGCTGTTGTCGCCGGATTGCTCTGAATTAGTGAGACCGCAACAAGGGGGCAATCCGGCGACAAAGGCGACCACTTCGTTTCTTCAGAATCATTCGCTTGCTTCGTTCCATGCTTTGCAATAAGCACTCCAATACTCAAAAGTGAAAAAAGGGAAGAGCTGATATGAATTCAGCTCTTCCCTTTTGCTGTTTATATCGCTGCTGGCTTGTATTAATGAGCTTGCATGTAATGGAGTACTTTCATTTAAGCTGCAAAGCACTCGAGCCTATGATCGAAGACTGTCCGCTGTTCGAAAAAAATGCACATGCGAAAGCAACTGTTCAGCTAGCGATTGAAGATATGCTTCAATCGCTAACAGGACAGTTGCATTAGGTTGTTTTGACGGTATGATCCGTACCACACTAAACGGAGTAAGCAAATGATTCTGAAGAAGCGTCAGCGGTCGCCTTTGTCTTCGGATTGTCACCGCTTAGTGGTATTACAAATTCAAAACAATCCGAAGACAACAGCGATCGTAAGAACATTCGCTTTCCCAGTGGTTCTGTGGTAATGAGATTTATTTCGACTGCAACTGAAGAACAGCAAAGCCAAGCGGTTCAAGCGTTAGCTCCGCAGCAGCATTGCCTGTCTTAAGGCTCGCGCCGGAGGTCATCCGGTACGTCCAAGCTGATGCAGGGGAGTCAGGCAACGAGTACACGGCCCGTTCCTCCGATACGTTCATAACAATGAGCAATCGTTCATTTGCAAGCACACGCTCATAGGCGAGCAAGCTGCTGCCTGCTTCGGCGCTGGCAAATGAGAGGCCGGTGCCGCGCAGAGCAGGAGATGATTTGCGCAGAGCAATAAGTTCGCGGTAGAAAGCGAACAGATCGCGGTTTTGCTGCTCCTCGTCCCATACCATACATTTGCGGCATCCTGGATCGCCGTCGCCGTCCATCCCGAATTCGTCGCCGTAATATATGCACGGTACGCCTGGGAAAGTGAGCAGGAACAACGAGGCAAGCTTCGTCTTCTGCTCGCTGCCGCCGCATATCGTCAGCAGACGAGGCGTATCGTGGCTGCCGAGCAGATTGAACGCAGATTCGGTCGCTTGAAGCGGATACTCGGCAAGCTGCCGGCCGATGGCGTCGGCGAACTGCTTGGCATCGCGCTTGCCATATGCGACAAAGTCGAGAATGGCGTTCGTAAGCGGGTAGTTCATGACGGCGTCGAACTGGTCGCCTTGCAGCCACATCAAGGAGTCGTGCCAGATTTCGCCCAAAATGTACGCGTCCGGATTGACGGATTTGACCGTCTGTCTGAACTCCCGCCAGAAGTGATGATCGACTTCATTGGCAACGTCAAGCCGCCAGCCGTCGACTCCGATTTCTTCGATCCAATATTTTGCGACGCCGAGCAGATACTGTTTCACTTCGGTATTCTCGGTATTTAGCTTCGGCATATTCCGCTCGAAAGCGAACGTTTCATAAGAAGGTATGCCGTTCTTAACGGCAATGGGCCATTCCCGCACATGGAACCAGTCAGCATACCGTGATGAAGCCCCATTGTTCACCACATCGACGAACGGTGCGAATGTCCGTCCGGAATGATTGAAGACAGCATCGAGCAGCACACGGATACCGCGTGCATGACACTCGTCCACAAGCTGTTTGAGCAGTTCATTCGTGCCGAATTGCGGATCGACCTTCATATAATCGGATGTATCGTATTTATGGTTCGTCGGTGCGGCGAACAGCGGATTAAAATAGATAGCTGTAATGCCGAGCTCGCTCAGATGATCGAGATGGTCAATCACACCCTGAAGGTCGCCGCCGAAAAAATTGCCCGGAGTCGGTACGCCGCCCCAAGGCTCCACGCCGGGCGGATTAATAGACGGATCGCCATTGGCGAACCGTTCCGGGAACAGCTGGTAGAAGACGGCGTCTTTCACCCATGCCGGTGGATTGAACAGGTCTGCGGGGTTCATATAGGGATAGTCGAAGAACGTAAGTGAATCTTCCGGAAGTTCGGATTGGAACGTCTGCTCGGTCAGAATCATCGTCTCGCCATGGCTGTCCGTTAATTTGAACGCATACCGCAGCCGTCGGAAGGGCGGTTTGACGGACGCCTCCCAATAGTCGAACAGCTCATCCGAAGCGAAAATGCTCATCTCAGCTGTGTTCATCGTTTGCGACCAAGCATATTTGTCTCCGTAAATCGTCTCAACCGATGTAACGTCGCCGCGCTTCGTGCGGATTCGCAGATAGATGGTTTCCGCATCGTATGCGAATGCCCAATTCAATTTCGGTCTGTGGTAAATTGCTTCTTGCAACATGCGGGCCAGCTCCTTTAATCATTAGAATAGAATGATTTCGGTTGTTACCGATACAACAAAAAAGGTACAACCGTCGAAATCGTCGTAAGACGTCCGAGGTTGTACCTTTGTCAGGTTCACAGGTAACATTGCCTTTAAATTGTCGGAAGGGACAAGAAAACCCTTCTTCTGGCATTATTATATCGTATTGCTGCATGAAACGCCATAGTAGAATCGATGGATTGTTCTAGACGAGGAAAAATGCAAACCCTAGAATGACATACAGCATAAGCAGCAGGGCGCCTTCGTACCAGTTCGTCGAACCGTCCTTGGATACCGATTTGGCGATAAAGACGGATACGCCGATCGCAGTCAGCTCGATTGGAGAGAATACGATATCCATGATCGACGATTTATTGAACAGAACGCTGAGCAGGATCAGCACTGGCGCAACGAACAGGGCGATCTGCAGACTGCTGCCTATTGCAATTTCAACGGCTGCTCCCATTTTGTTCTTCATAGCGAGCATAACGGCCGCACTGTGCTCTGCCGCATTACCGACGATTGCGATAACGAATGCACCTACGAACAGCTCGGACAAGCCGAATTTGTGGGTGAACGTATCGAGCGTATGAACGAGCCACTCGCTAACGAACGCGACCATGGCTGTCGCAACAAACAGCATGATGATGGAGACGCCTTTGGACCATGTCGGCTCTTCGCCGTGATCAGCGATCATTTCTTCATCAGCCAACATGTCTTTGTGCGTAATCATCGAGAAGACAAGCCAGAGCAAGTAACTGACGATCAGTATGCAGGCAACGGCAATGCTGAGCAGCTTATCTTGATCGAGGGAGAAATGTTCGACCTTGATGAAGACAGCCGGAACGAACAAGGCGACGACGGCAAGGGTCATTAACGTACCGTTATGGTCGGCTAGCTTGGCATTGAAATTTTGTACCTTATATTTTAGCCCACCCAACAGTACGCTTAGTCCGAGAACGAGCAGCAGGTTGCCGATAATGGAGCCGGTGATGCTCGCCTTGACCATATCGAACAAACCTTCTTTGACGAGAAATATCGCAATGATCAGCTCGGCAGCGTTGCCGAACGTGGCATTCAGAAATCCGCCCAGCCGTTGACCTGCGTAATGCGCGACGCTCTCGGTCGCTTTGCCAAGAAATCCGGCCACGAATATGATGGCAATGGCAGAAATAACGAATTGAGCGGTCATATCCCAATGCGCGTAATGGCCGATTGCGCTTAGGACGAACATGACGATCAGTCCGGCGAAAAACAGTTTCTGTCTCAAATTAAACACCCCGTTTTACAACATTGTGTGTTAACTGCTCAATACTATACTTGAAAATAGAATGTATGTAAACTTTTCCATATTCGACGGCATTCGCGGCTTGCTTCCGCAAGGGCGTTCCGATACAATAAGTACAAATGGTAATTAGAGGAGTGAGCGACATGACTGAACAACTTCAAACCGGACTTATTCGGATATCCGACGACGTTGTCGCTACGATTGCAGGTTTGGCGGCATTGGAAACACCCGGCATTGCAGCAATGTCCGGCGGCATCTCGGAAGGTCTTGCCAAGCGGCTCAGCGGCAAGAACGTGCAGAAGGGTGTAACGGTAGAGGTAGGGCAAGTAGAAGCTGCTATCGATCTTCGCATCATTGTGAAATACGGCATTCCTATTCATGAAGTATGCCGTTCCCTTCAAATGAACGTACGCGAATCCGTCGAGAATATGACGGGTCTTCACGTCGTTGAAGTGAACGTCAAGGTAGAAGGCGTCGCATTCAAAGAAGACGACGTACCGGAAGCCGATCTCAACCGCGTGAAATAATAATGAAAAACCAAACAACGCCCCTTCATCCCGGCTCACGAGCTGGATGAAGGGGCGTTGTCGTTCATTAGCCTTTAACAGGCCGATCGGTTTTGTAGTACTCGCGCGATATGCTGAGCAGTACACCCATGCACATGAGCATGACGATGATGGAAGAGCCGCCATAGCTGATGAACGGCAGCGTGACACCGGTAATCGGAATGGCGCCGATTACGCCTCCGATATTGATGAACGTTTGTATGCCGATCAGTCCGATGATACCTGTGCCTACGATTGTACCGTAAATATCCGGACAACGAAGCGCTACAATCAATCCGCGCCATAGGAACAGCAGGAATACGAACAGGAAGACGGCGCTTCCGATAAAACCGAATTCTTCGGCAATGATGGAGAAGATAAAATCGTTATAAGGGAAAGGCAAGTAGTCAAGCTTCTGAACGCTTTGGCCGAAGCCGGCGCCTGTAAGGCCGCCGTGTCCAAGCGCGCCAAGAGAACGGACTAGATGGAAGCCGCTTTCCTGCGCATTCTCAAGCGGATGCATGTAAGAAGTGAACCGGTTAACCCGGTACGATGATTTCTCCGGATCGATTAGCGCACTAACGGCCAGGAACAGGCTCGCTCCAATTGCCGACAATATGCCAGCTGAAGCGAGCTGCTTCATGTTGGCGCCGCCGCCGACCATCATGATGCCGGCTGTGGCTGCGATGATAAGGCAGCCGCCGAGATCGGGCTGTCTCATAATTAATCCGCATACGACGCCGAGTATAATGAATACCGGAAGCAAGCCTTTCTTGAAATCCCGGAAGGTTTCACCCTTCTTCGCGATCAGCCGTCCAAGATAAAGAATAAGGCCAAGCTTGGCGAATTCGGTCGGCTGAATGCCGAACCCGCCGATATACAGCCAGCTGCGAGCACCATGAACTTCGGTAGCGATGTAGGGCACGACAGCAAGCAGTGCGATCGAGCCGACGGCGTACCATGTGAACAACTTCTTCTGAAACGACATATAAGGCATGTTCATCAGGATGAACATGCCAGCCATGCCGATGAAGGCGAACATGATCTGACGCTTGGTGAAGTAGAGAGCGTCGTAGCCGTAGCGCGGATCGGAGACCGCCGTGCTTGCGCTGGAGCTGAATACCATGACGAGACCGAAGCCGACGAGCAGCAGGATGAGCACGAGCAGCAAAAAATCAGGCCGTCCTCTGGACACGGTTCCCGTCTTAGATTTCATAGGGCAGCCCTTCTATGCAAGCAGTTTACGAAGCTGTTCTAGACGTTGGTTCGCGATATTTAAAATTTGTTGCGGAACCTGCGATTCATAATCAAGTCCGTGCGGGAACGTTGCGCGGCCGAGGTAAACGGCTTCGATCGAGAGCACGGCATTCGGATTCTCGAGCTTGCCTTCGACAGCACGCGTATTGAAACGTACGAAATAGGTTTCACGGCTTGCGTTGTCTTCCAGCTTCAAGTCGTATGTAGCGCGCGTATATTCCCATTGCCATCTAACGAAGCCAAGCTTTTCTGCGGACTCGTCCAAATGCCCCAAATCACTAGTCATGCCGTTCAAACCCGTATTCTCGATAATCATTTGCAGTTGACCTCCTAAAGTTCACGAAGAAAAATTGTCATAGTCATTGGCCAGAGGCTTGTGACGTTTGTTTCTATTCTTTACCCATGATAGTATGTTTCCCCTTTGCGCGCAAGCCTTGCAGCCCATTATCCGATTGCCGCGGCACTACCTTGGCGAGGCCTATTCTGGTACAATTAGAAATTAAGTGAATCCACGAAAGGACAGGAGGAAAACGGATATGACAGCAAGGTGGGATCCAATAGGAGAACTGCAAAGCGCTTATCCGCAAATGGTCGAATGGCGGCGATATTTGCACCGGTATCCTGAGCTTTCGTTTCAGGAGAAGAGAACATCGGCTTGGATCGCCGGCAAGCTGCGCTCTTTTGGATGTAAGGTAACGGAAGGAATCGGCGGATATGGCGTAATTGCCGATATCGAAGGCGAGGGCGAAGGACCGTGCATTGCGCTGCGGGCCGATATCGACGCTCTTCCTATACAAGATGCCAAGCAATGTGAATATTCATCGACCGTACCAGGCGTTATGCATGCATGCGGCCATGATGGGCATACGGCAACTTTGCTTGCTATTGCAAAGACCTATTCAGACAACCGAGACGGCTGGAACGGCAGTCGGAGGTTTATCTTCCAGCCAGCAGAAGAGTTGTGTCCGGGCGGAGCAAATGCAATGATTCGAGACGGCGTGCTGGAAGGCGTCGATGCGATCTATGGCGTACATCTGTGGACGCCGTTTCCCTATGGTATCGTTGCGACACGCGGAGGCGCATTCATGGCAGCGCCCGATGAATTTAAGATTGAGATCGTCGGTCAAGGCGGCCATGGCGGATTGCCCCATCAGACGATCGATGCTGTCATTGCGGGAGCATCGTTAGTCCAATCGCTGCAGACGATCGTCAGCCGCAACGTGGATCCTCTCGAGCCGACGGTCGTAACAGTCGGTTCATTCCAGGCGGGCTCGACCGGCAATGTCATTGCGGAGAAAGCTGTGCTTCTTGGCACAGTACGGACGTTCACGTCGGAAGCGCGAGCAAGGATACGGGACAGAATGGAATCGATCATCGCACATACGGCGGCAATGTTTAACGCCAGCATTACGTTCGATTACCGGGAAGGGTATCCCGCTGTCATTAATGATGAAGCCGAAGCGGCAAGGTTCGACGCCGTAGCGGCAGAACTGTTCGGACGGCAAGCGGTTCAGCAATCGACTTTAATAATGGCAGGCGAAGATTTTTCTTATTATCTTCAGAAGGTGAAAGGCTGTTTCTTGTTCGTTGGTGCCGGAGGCGAAGCTTGCGGCGCAGTTCATCCCCATCATCATCCTAAATTTGACATAGACGAACGTGCGATGCTAATGTCGGCCCGACTATTGATCGGGATGGCTGAGCACCGGGCGGCGGAGAAGCGCGGATAGCGCTGGCTCCGGAAGGGCTGCTTTATCGGACATCTTCGGATGACGATGGGGCAGCTCTTTTTGTTAACGGCGTGCATGGAGGAATAAAAACCCGGCTGTTATCGGAAACTAGAAGGGTATGTGCAAAATGGAACATAGGAGGGACTGGGCAAATGGAGCAGAATCTAAAACCGCTCATCGTCCTGTCGGATATGACTCTCCTATTCGATGATCGGACCACAGGCAGTGAAGAAGCTAGAGCCAAGCTGTCGGGATTCGCTGAGCTCATGAAAAATGCCGGCCATCTTCATACTTACAGAATGACGCCGCTCACGCTGTGGAATGCGGCATCGGCAGGGATGACAGGCGTTCAAGTTATAGAGACGCTATGCCGTTTCAGTAAGTATGACATGCCGTCTGGTCTGGCGGACAAGCTGAAGAGGCTGATGGACCGGTTCGGACGTCTGCGTCTGAACCGATTGGCCGGTCCCGGCGAAAACAGCCTGGTATTGTCCGGAGACGAAGAGATTATGCAGGAGCTGCAAGAGGAGCAGTCGCTGCAATCGTTGTTGGGCAGCCGAGGGAGCGGAGAGCCCTTCCGGCTTAGCGCAGAGCGAAGAGGCACTGTGAAGCAGGAACTGATGCGTCTCGGATATCCGGTCGTCGATGCAGCCGGCTATCGTGAAGGCGAGACGCTACCGCTTGCCCTGCGAGGGCAATTGTGCGGAGGCTCTGCGTTCACACTGCGGGATTATCAGAGCCAGGCTGTTGCGCGATTCGTTCAAGGCGACTCGGCGGCTGGCGGAAGCGGCATTATGGTGCTGCCATGCGGATCGGGCAAGACGATTATCGGTATTGGGGTGCTGGCAGCTCTCCAATGTGAGACGCTTATTCTTACTTCCAGCGTGACGTCTGTTCAACAGTGGGAGGCAGAGCTGTTGGACAAGACGACGCTCGGCAATGATTCGATCGGACAATACTCGTCGCAGGAGAAGCGAGTAAGGCCGGTTACGATCGCCACGTACAATATGCTGGCGACCAGCGGGAGAGAAGAACGGGATTACCGCCATATGCGGCTGTTCAACGAGCGGGATTGGGGCTTGATCATCTATGACGAGGTGCACATGCTCCCTGCGCCCGTCTTTCGGATGACGGCAGACTTGCAGGCGACTAGACGGCTCGGGCTGACTGCAACGCTCGTTAGGGAAGACGGCCGGGAGCGGGATGTATTTTCTCTAATTGGCCCTAAGCTGTACGAGATGCCGTGGAAGCAGTTGGAGCAGCAAGGGCAAATCGCCGAGCTTCGATGTGAAGAAGTACGGGTTCCGCTCCCGGAATCGGCCGAACGCAACTATTGGATTGGCGATTCCCGAACGAGAGTAAGGCTTGCAGCGGAAAATCCAAACAAAACGACGGTTGTCAGACATTTGCTCGATCGCCATAAAGATAAGAAGACGCTGATCATTGGGGCATATATCCGGCAGTTGAAGTCGCTCGCCTCAGCGCTGAATGCCCCGCTGCTTACGGGAGAAGTGCCGCATGAGGAGCGGGCTAAGCTATATGAAGCGTTCAGACGCGGGGAAGAGCGGGTGCTGGTCGTTTCGAAGATCGCCAACTTTGCCGTCGATCTCCCGGATGCCGCCGTTGCTGTTCAAGTGTCGGGCAGCTTTGGCTCCCGGCAAGAGGAAGCACAGCGAATCGGCCGGCTGCTGCGTCCGAAGCAGGAGGACAACAGTGCGGTGTTCTATACGCTCGTGTCCGACGGAACGATGGAGGTCGATTATGCGTTGAAGCGACAGCGCTTTATGACCGAACAAGGCTACCGGTACGGCTTGACGACGGTGAAAGCGCAGGAAGGAGAGATGAATTGAGATGAGACTACAGGACGTATTGAACCGGATATCTTCGGATTCCATTAAAGCGGTTCAAACGGCTTATGTATGGGAACGCTTCTCCACACCATGGCCTGAGGCGCTCCTTCATCCGGATGAGCTTTTCGAAGCGGCAAACCGTCTTTCCGTATGGAGCCGAAGGCTGCTTGGCTATTGGATTCTCACGGTAGGGCCTCTGCCCATTCAAGAGGAGAAGCTGCTCAATCGGAGCGTTCCGGATGCCGGGTTAGCCGCAGCGGAAATGAAAGCCGCCGTCCAAGAACTTTGCGCCTGCGGCATATTGTACGCCGTCCGCAAGTCTTGGGGGGAACGGCTTCTATTCATGCCTGCCGACTGTTATATAGCTTGGCGGCAGACGCTTGACGAAGACGATGAATGGGCCGAGTTGACCCGGTCCTCGAGCGGCGAGAAGTTGGATACCGCCCCAGGTGCGACGTTCACAAGGCGGCTGCTGCGCGCTTACGCCACCCTCGAACGGCTTGGGCTTACTTTGACCGGCAAAGGATTGTTTCCGAAGAAGACGGTCGATAACGTCACAAGACTGCTCGACATGCCTGTTTCCAATATTATGGCGCGTCTTCGGCCCGTCCATGAGAATGTTTATCCGGTACCGTTTGCAATGGCGCTGGATATTGCCCTTAAGCTTGGGCTCATTCAATTTGAGGATGGGCGATATAACTGGTCGGTTTCAGCATTGGATGATTGGCTGGGCGGGGACGAGCGGATACGCGAGGCGGAGATGGCGCAGCTCGTAACGATGATGTACGGCTTCCACAGTCCGCAAGAAGCTTTTTTTACATCCGGGTTGTTGAAGCTTGAGCCTAGGTGCCAATTTACAACTAACGCCGGGATGGGGCTTGATCCGTTCCATATCGAGTGGATGCGGTTTCTGGACGGATGCGGATGGGCACAATATGAAGCGGATGCAGACGGCGGCTGCACGTTCCGATGGCTGATCGATCCGATAGCTGACCGTCGGGATGCGCTGGAATCGGCGCATGGCGAAGCCGTCATTGTTCTTCCAGATGGCGAATTGATCGTTCCCCCTTATGCGGGTTTGGCCGTGCGATGGAAGCTGGAGCGTATCGCACAGTGGGTGCGGGACGATGTCGTCTCTATCTATCGCATCACGGCGGAGTCAGCCGCTTCTGCTGCGGAGAGAGGGATGCAGGCAGATGAGCAGTTGATGCTGCTTCAAGAAGCTGCCGGCGGGATTCCGTTACCTGATGAGCTCGTTCATGCGATCCGGCACTGGTCGGCCAGCGCATGCCGGACTTCCGTCGAAGACGTCGTCTTGCTTAGGTGCGAGGCGAAAGAAATAGCAGATGCCATCTCGGAGCGTACAGAGCTGAAGGAACTTCTTGTGGAAAGGCTCGGCGACCGTACATTCATCGTCCGCGCCGAAAAAACGGCGAAGCTTCGCAAGGAGCTGGAGCGTGCGGGATGGCCGCCGCTTATGAATGAAGCAGACAGGAGCAGAAGTGCCGCAAGCCATAAGGCTGAGGCTTCTGCCTCCGGCAAAAGACGGAACGGTACGCAGCAGCCTCTAACGAATGGGCTGCATTCTTTTATCTATAATGAACACGCGGTTGAACGCTACGAGTTATTGGCGCCAACATTGGCACCAGGCTCATCGGATGGAGCGATCGAACAATGGTTTCCGTCGGATTGGCCGACGGCTTGGACCGGTCCGATGCGCAGCTATCATCACTCTACCCGCAAGCTTATGATAGAGAGTGCATTGGAATGGGGAGCGCCGATTCAACTGGTTACAGGGGGGCAATCGGTGGAGCTGCTGCCTGAACGGCTGGAAAGCGGTTCTGAGCCGTGGCTCGTGTCCGGCTATATCCGCAAAGACAGCAGGATTGAACATGTTCGTCTCTCGCCGGATATGTGGGAAGAAATGCGGATTGTCATTCCACGGATGGCGCCAAATGAAAGCGGTTCGTAAGCCAGCTCTATCGTAAACTTGGTTGAGATGGTATAGTAAAGAGGAAACGTTCAATTTTTAAGGGAAGATGGTGAACGGATGCCGCAAGTAGAACAACAACCCGAACTGGACTTTATCGTTTCGGACGAGTTTGTCGATGTCATGAGTGAGATCGACATGACGGAACTGACGATGAAAGCTTATGAGTTGGGAGAATTAATCAATCATTCGGCTGAAGTCGCCGATTATTTATATTGGAAGTCGGTTGTCGATTCGGATGCCGATGTGCAGGCCGTGGTGAAGCAATTCGCGAAAGCGAAGGAGCAGTTTCAGGAATGCGAGCGTTTCGGACGGTTCCATCCGGATTACAACGCGGCGAAGGACCGGATGAAGGAAGTACAGGCGCAGCTCGATACGTTTGAATCCGTGCAGAGCTTCAAGACGGCGGAGCAAGCTGTCGACGCGTTGCTGTACGATGTATCGCGTCTGATCGCCGATTCGGTCTCGGAGACGGTCAAAGTGCCGAGCAACGATCCGAATCCTAAGGGCGGCGGCTGCGGAAGCGGCGGTTCATGCGGTTGCGGAAGCGGCGGCTGCGGTTAATCGGCTAGATAGGCCAGTTGTCATGTGAAGAGGAGTGAAGGTCGTCATGTTGTCGGAGCGTACAGGCTTTATCGTTTGGGTATCGGATTTGAAGGCGGCTCGAACATTGGATAAATACGGGACGGTCCATTATATGTCAAGAAGAATGCACTACGTCGTATTTTACGTCGATGCGGACCGTGCGGAGGATACGTCGCGCAACGTCGCGAGACTGCCGTTTGTACGCAAGATTGAACGTTCTTACCGGAATGAATTAAAGACCGAATATACGAAGAACGTACCAGATAAAACCCGATTTTACAGTTTATAATGCTGTGCCTAACCAATTTCCTGTGTCCCTTGCTTCATAAGGAAGGGCACGGGGAATTTTTTTTAAACTTATGTTAAAGAAGCTTGAATGGATCTTGAGATATTTCATATAATGGTAATACAATAAATAACAGTAATGGCGTGTCATTAATTTTTGTAGTTGAATTATCGAACCGGAATGGTAGAATGGAAGCAAGCATAATTATAGTATAAAAGACCTGCTTCCCGGGGAGGGGTGAGTCGGGATGAGAGACAAGTTGACCGAGAGATGGAGTACTTACGAACCGTTTCACGTCGTACTGGCTGATAAGAAAGTCGCAGACATCGTTATAACCAACCATGCTAAGAGCAGATGGACGGATCGCGTAGAAAGCGAGAAGACCGGCTTCGCCGATATTGCAGAATATATGTGGCAATGTCTGAAGCAGGGACGCATCGCCTCCTACTACCGCAATGAACAAGATGTCTACTTAATTGACGACGATCTCGTATTTGTCGCAGAATTTGCTGAGCTCGAGAATGAACGGGATTTGATCGGCAATCCGCTGCACAAGATGATCGTGGTAACCTTTCTCGGCAGAATGTCCGAAACGATTGAACTGCGCGATCTGAAGTCTTATTACTCGTGGTTGCGCCACTCGCGGCGGATGACGCTGATTAAGAACAGCAGGAAGAGAAAATAACGTATGTTTGATGAATAAGCGCCTGGTGGCGCTTATTTTTTTTTTATGCTGCTAGTAAGGGCACGGCGGCTGATAAATTCCCGTTTATATTTGCATGCGTATACACAGTAAGTTGCGTTATAATGGAACGAAAGAAGCGATTAACGAAAAGGCAGGAACGACAAACCATGGCGCTTAACTTTCATCAGTTGCACATATTTTATACCGTCGCAGAGAGAGGCAGTTTCTCCGCAGCGGCTCAAGCGCTGCATATGACGCAGCCAGCCGTTACGATGCAAGTGCAGTCGCTCGAGGATTACTTCGGTACGAAGCTGCTTCAGCGTTCGACGAAGCGGATCGATCTGACCGAAGCAGGCCGTGCCTTGCTGCCTTATGCGCAGCGAAGCATGGAGCTGATTCGCGAGACGGACGCCGCGATGTCCGCGTTCACGAGCAAGCTGAAGGGAAGACTGCAGCTTGGCGCCAGCTTGACGATCGGTGAATATATATTGCCGCGTCTGCTCGGACCGTTCGGCCGCGAATATCCGGACATTTCCATCAGTATGAAAGTGATGAACACGGCCCAGATCATGGACGATATCTCGACCCATCAATTAAACTTCGGATTAATCGAGGCGCCGGTCAATCATCCAGACATGCAGATGGACAAAGTGATGAGCGATGAGCTTGTGCTTATCGTGGCGCAAGACCATCCGCTGGCGAAGATGGATCATGTTACGATTGCGGATGCGGTGAAGCACCGTATCGTTGTAAGGGAGCAAGGATCAGGTACACGGCTAGTGATGGAGGAACAGTTGAAGAGCAAGAACATCGATCCTAGCTCGCTCGATATCGTCATGGAACTGGGCAGCACCGGCGCGATTAAGTCGGCTGTTGAAGCTGGCGTAGGTATATCCGTCGTATCGGCATCGTCGGTCAAGCACGAAGTTGCGCTCGGTCTCATTCGGATTGTGCCTCTTGCCGATGCCAGATTCAAACGCCATTTTTATTCGATTCATTTGAAATCGGCGCTGCTGCCGATTTCTGCGGTCACGTTTTTAACTTTTTTGCGAGAGAGGGATTTGCAGCAATGGTTGTAAATCAACGGGCGGATCTGCACACGCATACGCTTGCTTCTGACGGGACGAACTCGCCGTCAGCTGTCGTCCGGTTGGCGAAAGAGGCGGGACTTGCCGCAGTAGCTATTACCGATCACGATACGATAGACGGATGGGACGAGGCATTAGCCGAGGGAGAACGGCTCGGAATCGAGGTCGTTCCAGGAGTGGAGCTTAGTACCGTAATGAATGGGCGTGACGTTCACATTCTAGGGTATTGGTGCAATGCTGCAGATCAACAGTGGCAGCAAAGACTCCAGTCGCAGCAGGGCTTCCGCGGTAAGCGTAATGTGATGATGATCGAGAAGCTTCAGCAGCTCGGCATCGATGTCACTTTGGACGAGGTAATTACAATAGCGCGCAAGAGCGGGAAGCAGGCGGATAGCGCCGAGCAGATTGGGCGACCGCATCTGGCGGAAGCGCTCGTCGTACGCGGCGTCGTCTCGAACACTCGCGAAGCGTTTGACCGTTATTTGGGCGAGAACGGGCTGGCGTATTGCAATCCGCCGAGGCCGCTCCCGTTCGACGCGGTCGATTGGATTCGGGCAGCGGGCGGCGTGAGCGTCATTGCGCACCCTGGTTTATATGGAGACGACGATATGGTGGAGGAGATCGTGCGTCATGGCGCGCAAGGGATCGAAGCATTCCATTCGGATCATGATGCGGATCAGGAGCTTAAGTATGCGGCGATGGCAGAGAAGCACGGCCTGCTTGTAACCGGCGGCTCCGATTTTCACGGCGAGAAGAGAGGCGTCGTATTCCACGGTCCGCTTGGACACCGGTCCGTCGATGTGACAGTGTTGGAACGTATGAAACTATTAATTACAAGGTAATATTAATATAAACATGCATGTGTATAGACAAGCAGCAGGCCTACGGGCGAAGCGGCTTGTCTTTTTTTATGGACAAATAAATGGATTGGGCAAAAGCTTATTTTATTTATTATTTAAATTCATAGTTGACTTATAGGAATTATATGTAGATAATGAGAAAGTAATCATCTCCTTAATTCCTATTGGTTTACAAAGAATTAAACTGTCGATACTCTACTAGGAGCTTGGCATGAAGGATAACGATTCGAATTGAATTCTTAATAAAGGGGATTTGTCCAATGAATAAGAAAAAATCGAAATCATTCCGTGCACTGCTCCTTATTTCGCTAGTCGGTGTGCTTGCGCTGCTGGCGGCATGCGGCTCGAACGGTTCCAAAGAATCGGGCAGCGACACGAAGCCATCCGAAACGGCAAGCGCCGGCAATGGCAAAGAGATTCATATCGGCTATCAAAAATATGGCACGGTTAACATTCTTAAAGCGCAAGGCACACTCGAGAAACGGTTGGAGTCCGAAGGCTATAAAGTCACTTGGACTGAATTCCCAGGCGGACCGCAGCTGCTCGAAGCATTGAACGTCGGCAGCATCGATATCGGCCATACCGGCGAAGCGCCTCCGATTTTTGCACAGGCTGCAGGTGCCCCGCTCGTATACTTGGCCCATGAACCGGCAAGCCCAGCCAGCGAAGCGATTATCGTACCGAAAGATTCCGCTATCACTTCGGTAGCCGATCTGAAGGGTAAAAAAGTCGCATTGAATAAAGGCTCTAACGTTCATTATTTGCTCGTAAAAGCGCTGGAGAAAGCCGGCGTTGACTATAAAGATATTACGACTGTATTCCTTCCGCCAGGCGATGCGCGCGTTGCGTTCGAGAATGGCAACGTGGACGCCTGGGTTATATGGGATCCGTTCCTCGCGGCTGCACAGTCCGCAACGGGAGCTAAAGTGCTGACTGACGGCAAAGATCTCGTATCCAATATTGAATTTTACTTGGCTTCCCGCAAGTTCGCCGAGGCGAATAAGCCGGTCATTGATATCTTTAAGGAAGAGCTGAACAAAATCGACGAGTGGTCGAAGGCGAATCAGAAAGAGGTAGCTGCCCTGCTGTCGCCGCAGCTTGGCATTGACATTCCATCGCTTGAGCTTGCTTCGGGACGGAGAGATTACGGCTTGCAGCCGATTGATGATTCTATTATCTCGGCACAGCAGCAAATTGCAGACACGTTCCATGAACTTGGGCTGATTCCGGACAAAATCGATGTAAAAGAAGCGACGTTGAAATAGATCCATTCCAAAACAAAGCGGGGAAGGTGCATACAAATGGAAGTATTCTGGTTTATTCCGACACACGGAGACGGACGTTATTTGGGATCGGCGGAAGGTGCGCGTGCAGTTGATACTAAATATTTGCAGCAGGTTGCCCAAGCGGCAGACCGGCTAGGTTATGGCGGAGTTCTGCTGCCGACGGGCACCTCTTGCGAAGATGCATGGGTTGTCGCATCGTCGCTCATTCCGGTGACGGAACGGCTTAAGTTTCTTGTGGCGATTCGTCCAGGCTTGATGTCGCCGACGCTATCGGCTCGTATGGCAGCGACGTTCGACCGGTTATCGGGCGGACGGCTGCTCGTCAACGTCGTGACGGGCGGCGATCCGGTGGAGCATGCCGGTGACGGCTTGTTCCTGGGCCATGACGAGCGTTACGATTTGACGAGCGAGTTTTTGGAAATATGGCGCAGAGAGCTGGCCGGCGAAACGGTTGATTTCGAAGGCGACCATTTGAAAGTCGTCGGCGGTAAGGTACTTTATCCGCCGAAGCAGCGTCCGTATCCGCCGCTTTATTTCGGCGGTTCATCCGCAGCGGCGCATCAGGTCGCGGCCGATCACGTCGACGTTTATCTGACTTGGGGCGAGCCGCCGCAAGAAGTGGCGAAGAAGATTGCGCGTGTTCGTGAGCTGGCGGCCGAGCAAGGCAGAACGGTACGGTTCGGCATTCGTCTTCACGTCATCGTGCGTGAAACGTCGGAAGAAGCATGGCGTGAAGCGGACCGGCTAATCAGCAAGGTAGACGAATCGGCAATTGAAGCGGCGCGTAAAGTATTCAGCCGTTACGACTCGGAAGGGCAGAAGCGGATGTCCGACCTGCACGGGGGCGAGCGCAGCCAGCTTGAAATTTATCCGAACCTGTGGGCTGGGGTCGGACTTGTCCGGGGCGGTGCAGGCACTGCGCTTGTGGGCAGCCCGGAAGAGGTAGCCGCGCTCATGAAAGAGTACACGGATCTTGGCATCGAAACGTTTATTTTGTCCGGCTATCCGCACTTGGAAGAAGCTTACCGGTTCGCAGAGCTCGTATTCCCGCTGCTGCCGATCGATCATCTTAAGTCTGCAGACGGTCCATCCTCGACGAGTCCGTTCGGCGAGCTTATCGCCAACTCGATCAAACCGTCTGTGCAGGCTCCAGTCAGCTAGGAGGCGTCAACCATGAAAAGTTCAACTTCGGCAAAATGGACGAACCAGCTGCGAAATGTTGGCTTGGAGTGGATCATTCCCGTACTGACCGTCCTGCTCTGGCAATGGTTTTCCAGTTCGGGCTGGATCTCGCAGCGTATTCTGCCATCGCCCTTGTCGGTCGTCGAAGCGGGCGTGAAGCTCGTCAAAAACGGAAATCTGTTCGTCTATATCGGTGACAGCACCCGGCGGGCGCTGCTCGGATTCGTCATTGGCGGCGGAATCGGCTTCGTGCTTGCGATCATTAATGGACTGCTGCCGCTGTTCGAGAAACTGACGGATTCCAGCATACAGATGATTCGTACTATTCCGCACTTATCGCTTATTCCGCTTATTATCGCCTGGTTCGGCATCGGCGAGCAGGGCAAGATTTTTCTCGTGGCGCTCGGCGTCGCGTTCCCGATCTATTTGAATACGCTCCATGGCATTCGCGGTGTTGACCCGGGACTGATCGAGATGGGCCGTACTTACGGCTTGCGCGGTTTCACGCTGTTCCGGTCGATTATATTCCCTGGGGCGCTCCCGTCCATTCTGGTCGGTCTGCGCTTCGCGCTCGGCATTATGTGGATTACGCTGATCGTATCGGAGACGATATCCGCGAACAGCGGCATCGGATATATGGCAATGAATGCGAGAGAGTTTTTCCAAATGGACGTCGTCGTACTGAGCATCATTATTTACGCTTTGTTGGGCAAGTTGTCGGATTGGGTCGCGAAGCTGATGGAAAGGGGGTGGCTGCAATGGCATCCACACTTCCGCAAAACGAAATAACAGCAAGGCCGGCGCTAGGAACGGTGCCTGTTGTTCAATCGCAGTCTCCGAGTACATCTGGCAGCGGTATTCGAATCGATATCCATGATGCAGAAGTCCGGTTCGGGGAGCTTACCGTGCTTCACAAGCTCAATCTGACGATTCCATCCGGTCAATTCCTCTCCGTCGTGGGCAGAAGCGGCTGCGGCAAAAGTACGCTGCTTCGGCTCATCGCTGGCTTGCAGACAGCGACCGAAGGGGCGGTTCAGTTCGACGGTTCCGTTACCTCCGGCTTGCGTCCGGATGTGCGGATCATGTTCCAAGACGCTAGACTGCTTCCTTGGAAATCGGTGCTCGACAACGTTCGGATCGGCGTGCCGGGCGGAGACCGCGGCAAAGCGCTCGAAGCGCTTGCTCTCGTCGGTCTGGCAGACCGTGCTAAGGAGTGGCCGAGCGTGTTGTCCGGCGGACAGAAACAGCGGGTAGCTCTCGCCCGTGCATTAGCCGGCGACCCGAGCCTGCTGCTGCTCGACGAGCCGCTTGGCGCGTTAGACGCGCTTACCCGCATCGAGATGCAGCAGCTGATCGAGCGGCTCTGGCAGGAACGAAAGTTTACGGCGGTGCTCGTTACGCATGATGTGAGCGAGGCGGTAGCGTTGACCGACCGAGTCGTGCTGGTGGAGAACGGGACGATCTCGCATGATGTGAATATCGCTTTGGCGCGGCCAAGGGAGAAAGACAGCGGGTTCGCCCATTACGAGAGCAACATTTTGAATCGCGTACTGGGAAGACGCACGAGTGGTGGCGCGAAGGAAGGATTCTCGATTTAATAAACACAAAGGCGGAGCAGGGTTAACCTGTTCCGCCTTTGTGCGTTTGTGTTGAACAGACAGACATAAGCAACTTGGATGTCGGTTCTAACGAACCTCAGCAACCTTATTCGAGGTAAAACGGTGCATTCGAGTGTGTAACCAATCGAGGAAACCTTATTTGGCTATTTCGTCTCATAAATCCGGCTAATTGGGCTAAATAGCGTCGCCTCGATTCGTTAAAATTCGAAACAGGCAAATTTTGGCGCAAATAGGGCTCCTGCAGTTCGTTAGCGTACCTCATTGCCGTTGCGATTATCCGCCGCGCCTAGTTCTTTATAACGCTCGGCAAGCTGCGGATGCGCTGATCGTCTGGCGTAATATATAGTGTCTTCTGTTTGTCATAGATGACGAAGCCGGGCTTGGCACCGTTGGGCTTGCGGACGTGGCGGATAAGCGTCGTATCGACCGGCACTTGGCTCGATTCCCGTGCTTGACTGTAATAGGCAGCCAGCATGGCCGCTTCCTGCAGCGTTGCGTCGCCGAACTGTTCGCTGCGGATGACAACGTGAGAGCCTGGAATGTCCTTCGTGTGGAGCCATGTGTCCGAAGAAGCGGCCAGACGGTTCGTCAAATACTCGTTCTGCGTATTGTTCTTGCCGACGTAGATCGGGATGCCTTCGGATGACGTGTAGCAGAGCAGCGAAGGCTTCGTCGGCTTTTTCTTTTTGCCGCCCCGCTTGTTGCCCCGGTCCCGCAAATATTGCTGCTCGATGAGCTCATCGCGTATTTCTTGCAAGTCTTGCAATGCTGCGGTTTGCAGCTGCTGTAAGATTTGCTCCAAGTAGGCCGTCTCCTGCACCGTTAATCCGATTTGCTCTTCAACCGCTAGCAGGCTGTTCTTCTGCTTGTTGTATTTGCGGAAATACCGCTGCGCGTTCTCCGATGGGGTTAGAAGCGGATCTAGGGTGATCGTTATCGGCTGCTGGTCCTCGTCATAGTAATTGATCACTTCGATTGCCGTATCGCCTTTGCCGATCGCGTGCATGTATGCGGTCAGCAGCTCGCCGAGAATGCGGTATTGATCAGCGCCGCGCGCTTCCTCAATCGTATCGTTCAACTTCTCGAGTTTGGTTTTGTTCTTGCCTATTTCGTTGTGGACGAATTTCAGCAGGTCGGCAGCACGCTGCTTGACCGTATCGCGCTCCGCTTTATCGCCGTAATAGGCTTCGAGACAACCGCTGACGGAGTCGAACGACTGCCGATCGCCCGCAAACCTCGTTAATTCTGTTACGGAAAAATACGATTTGCCGCTCGTCTCGGTGACGATTCCAGGCGAATAAATATGGTTGCGAATCGGCGACATCATCCCGTCGAATGCCCGCCATAACGGGGCGGTGTCCACGAACGGCTCGTCGCTGCC
>NZ_BILZ01000016.1 GCF_004000825.1 Paenibacillus kobensis NBRC 15729
GGGCCGCCGGTCAGCGTAATTCGTGTGCCGCCGTCGAAATCCTCAAACGTGACTTCATTGCGGACTTCGATCGGAAATTCGGATGAGAATGGCGGGCGTACTGCGTTGCCTTCTTCGTCAGAGAATGAATTAATGTAGACGATTCGGTTCGGCGCATCGATCTCCTCGTAGACGAAACGTCCCCATAGCGTGTACCCGTCGTTCGAGGACATGCTGTAATGAAACTTTCCGCCCGGACGAAAATCGAGCGTGGCTTGTCCCCAAGTCAATCCGACCGGCCCCCACCAATGTTGGAGATGCTCGATCTCGGAGCAAACTCTAAAAACAAGTTCTCTCGGCGCGTCGAAGGTACGAGTAATGATTAGCTTGCCGTCCTCTGTAATTGTCGTCGACTCATTCTTTTGAACATTTTGATCGTTGCTCATTCGAATTCCTCCATTTGTGTATTTAGATGACAGAAGTTGATTGTTGCATTTGCCCACTATTGTCCCCATTTCATTCTGTTCAGCTCGTCCTTCTGCTTGAACGCAAGTTCGAGATCGATTGCGTACACATTAGCAAGACTGATCGTGTAATAAAGGACGTCTGCAAGCTCCTCTTCGATCGTTCCTTTGATGCCTGACGAGTCTTGTCTGACATTCTTTCTCATGGCTTCCGCCAGTTCTCCAACTTCTTCAATCAACTTCAAGAAATATCCGTTAACGGCTTCCGGAATATAGTCTCTCCCTTTCACATAGGATTGAAGCTCCGCAAGTGTCAAAGGATAGATGGGCCGTTCAATCATTATCACATACGCCTCCGTCGTGGTATTAGTATTGTCGTAAGATAAGTTCGACTTGTCCATATCGGTTTCCTGTAATAAAATACCTATATCAAATAACAAATATGCAGCAAGCCAGACAGACAGGGAAAGCATCCCGGTACGCAGCGCATTCGCGCTTTGTGCCGGGATTTTTGCGTTATACACACAAGGGAAACGAAAGGGTGGCACGCATTGGAGCAAGAATATACGCAGTCAATCGGCTGGATGGAAGAAGAGCGAATGGTTGGCGGTCGGTACCGGATTGTCGGAGAGATCGGAAGAGGCGGCATGAGTACGGTGTACGCAGCAGAAGACATAAGGCTGCCAGGCAAGCTGCGTGCTGTGAAAGAACTGCGCCGGCCAGTGCCGGAATCGGAGCTGTCGGCGGAAGAAGCACGTCTTCTTATGCGATTGAATCATCCGAACTTGCCGCAAATCGTCGATTACATCCCTCCCAATTCGCACGGACTAGAGTACGTCGTAATGGATTATGTACATGGCGAAACGGTGGAGCAAAGACTACACCGGTGCGGCGGTTGCATGCGGTTCGAGGAGATCGCGTCTGTCGCTATTCAGCTGTGCGGAGCGCTCGCCTATTTGCATGACCAGTCGCCGCCGATCATTCACCGCGATCTGAAGCCGTCAAATATTATGATTGATGAGAGCGGCCACGTTCGGCTGATTGATTTTGGTATTGCGCGTTACTATAAGGCTGGCCAGCTGGAAGATACACTGCTGCTCGGCACGCCAGGATTTGCGGCGCCGGAGCAAATCCTGGGCACGCAGAGCGACGCTAGAACGGACATCTATGGTCTCGGCGCCGTCCTTTATTATCTGATAAGCGGAGGAGTTGGTTTCGATATGTTCCCAACCGGTCCTCCTGTCATACGGAACGAGGTGCCTGCGCCTTTCTTCTCTGCAGTTGCCCGAATGATACAAACCAATGCAGAATTGCGCTTTCAGACGATGCGGCAAACCGAAGAGGCTTTGGCTGCGGCCATTCCAGGCGGGCGGGGGGTGAATCGGCTCACGGACACTCGGGGCGGGGATAGCCGAATTCCTTCATTAACGGCGGTACTGTCCGTATCGGCGGGGGCAGGAGCGACATTTTTAACCATGACATTAGCACGTCTGCTTGCCCATGCTGGAACGCCGGTAACCGCCTGCGAGTTGACGGGACAATCGCTTGAATGGGCTGCATTGCTTGGGGTTATGACAGATGGCGATACACTCGGAAAGAACAGTTCGGCTGGCGGAGACGGCGGGTTCGTGCAACGGAAGGAGCAGTCAATCGAATGGTATTGTCAAATGGACGCCGGGCGGATGACGGAGCCGGGAGGGGAGGCAACGGTACGCCGTATCATAGAGCGGACGGTACAGTCGGGAAGAGCGGCTCTGCTCGATTTATCATCCCGATGGGACGATCGGCAAGGGATGTCGTGGCTCAGGCGGGCTTCGACAATCCTTGTGCTTGCAGATCCTTATCCGGCAAAATGGTCCGCACTCCGCCTCCAGAAGCTTCAAGTCGAGCTCGCAGCCGCGCGGGAAGAAGGAGCGGACGTATTGTGGATCGCAAACAAAGATACCTCGTTCAAGCATCGGCGCGAATGGCTGTCTCTATTCCCGGAGGAGCCTTCGGCAGTAGTGCCCCAAATCGATTATTCAGATTCACTCGATCTTATTTGGTCGGGACAATGGCCGACCGAGCGTGCAGCTTACCGGAAGCTGCTCGAACGGCCGCTAGTGCGGGTGCTTGCTGCGATTCGTGCGAAGCAGCCTAGAGCATAGCGTCATTTGGTTATCCACAATGAAGCTCTGTTATGGTACAATGATTCCGGCGCGATGATACAAAGTCCGCACTAATTCTACATTTGAATAAAGAAACGGAGTTCTATACATGAGTTTATTGACTGTCGAGAATTTGACGCACAATTTCGGTGACCGGACACTGTTCAAGGACGTGTCGTTCCGGCTGCTTGCCGGGGAGCATGTTGGTCTGGTCGGCGCGAACGGTACCGGCAAATCGACAATGATGAATATTTTGACCGGGTCGCTTCTCAAGGACAGCGGCCGCGTAGAATGGATGCCTAAGGTCCGCTACGGTTACTTGGATCAGCACACGAAGCTGGAAGCAGGCAAGACGATCCGCGACGTTCTTAAAGATGCTTATTTGCCATTGCTGCAACTGGAGCAAGAGCTCAACGATATTGCAGCGCAAATGGCGGACGCCGATCCGGATACACTGGAGCAACTGCTGGAGCGGATGGGTGAAATTCAAGAAGCGCTCGACATCGGCGACTTCTACATGCTGGACGTGAAAGTCGAGGAGATGGCGAACGGTCTCGGCCTGAACGCGATCGGCTTGGAACGTGATGTTACTGCGCTGAGCGGCGGCCAACGTACGAAGGTTCTGCTTGCCAAGCTTCTGCTGGAGAAACCGACGGTATTGCTGCTCGACGAGCCTACCAACTACTTGGACGAAGAGCATATTACGTGGTTGACCAACTATTTGAAAGACTATCCTTATGCGTTCATGCTGATCTCCCACGAAACGAGCTTCATGAACCAAGTCGTAGATATCGTTTATCATCTAGAGTTTGCGCGCTTGACGCGTTATGCCGGCAACTACGAGAAGTTCTTGCAACTTGCAGATATTAATAAAAACCAACATATTGACGCTTACGAGAAGCAGCAGGAGTTTATAAAGAAACAGGAGGACTTTATCCAACGGAACAAAGCGCGTTATTCCACGTCCGGCCGCGCGAAGAGCCGCGAGAAGCAGCTCGACCGCCTGGATCGAATCGATCGTCCGGAAGAAGCACAGAAGCCTACGTTTGGCTTTAAGGAAGCACGCACGAGCGGCAAGACGGTGTTCGAGGCCAAAGGGCTCGTTATCGGCTATGATCGTCCGCTGCTGCCGCAGATGGACGTCCTCATTGAGCGCGGCGATAAAGTTGCGATCGTCGGCTGCAACGGCGTCGGCAAATCGACACTGTTGAAGACGATTCTTGGCGTCATTGAACCGCTCGAAGGTAAAACATACCGCGGCGACTTCCTGCACCCTGCTTATTTCGCTCAAGAGGCAAAGGCGCCAACGCTGACTCCGCTTGATGATGTCTGGAATGAATTCTCGAGCTTGAACCAGCATGAAGTGCGCGCTGCACTTGCGCGCTGCGGTCTGAAGAATGAGCATATTACACGCGCTCTGAACCAATTGAGCGGCGGCGAGCAGGCTAAAGTGCGCCTATGCAAGCTGATGATGCGCGAAAGTAACTGGATTCTGTTCGACGAACCGACCAATCACTTGGATGTCATTGCGAAAGCCGAACTGAAGCGTGCGCTAACGGAATTCAAAGGTACGGTCATTCTTGTTTCCCACGAACCGGACTTCTATGAGGATTGGGTAACGAAAACGTGGGACGTCGAGCAATGGTCGATGCAAACGCAATAATATAACGGTCGAAGTGTAAAGTTGGCACAGGAGGCATAATAGATGCAAGGTGCTCCATTCGAGACGAGTAACCCGCAATCTCCGGTTCATCCATCAAGTGCCGCACCTGCACCAATCTCGAACCGGGTTCACGCATGGACCGTATTTACAGCTGCACTCAGGCTTGGATTGACATCCTTCGGTGGCCCCGTGGCGCATATCGGCTACTTCCGCGTGTATTATGTCGTTCGCAGGCAATGGCTGAGCGACAGCGAGTTCGCCGATTATACGGCGCTATGCCAGTTTCTCCCCGGTCCAAGCAGCAGTCAGTTAGGGATGGCGATCGGCCTGCGCAAGGCTGGACTGCTTGGAGCCCTTGCTGCTTGGCTGGGCTTTACACTTCCTTCTGCACTGCTTATGCTGCTGTTCGCATTCGGCGTCGGCGCTTCGGAAAGCTCGTTATCCGGCGTGCTGCATGGCCTTGAGCTTGCAGCTGTTGCGGTCGTCGCGCAAGCCATATTCAGCATGGGGCGATCGCTCGCGCCGGACCGGAACCGGTTCACAATGGCTGCTGCGACTGCCGCGTGCGCTTTGTTGTTCCCCGGCATCGGCGGTCAGCTTGCTCCGCTTGCAGTATGCGCCGTAATCGGCGTCGTGTGGTTCCGGACATCCTCTAGCGGGACTAAGCAAGATACGGCTTATGAAGAGCCGCCGGGATTGATGCGCCGGTTCGGCATGCGGATCGCAGCCGCTTCGCTTGTTCTTTTTGCGGCGCTGCTAGTGCTGCTGCCATGGTGGACAAGCCAGACGAATTCGCCAGCTGTCTCCATAGCCGATACCAGTTATCGGGCAGGAGCACTCGTATTCGGCGGCGGACACGTCGTCTTGCCTATGTTGGAGCAGGGGACCGTGCATGACGGACCGAATGGTCTGACGGCGGATCAATTTATGGCAGGCTATGCCGCTGCACAGGCGGTGCCGGGTCCTTTGTTTACTTTCGCTGCTTATATCGGCGCATCAATGGCTTCGGGCTTGAAGGCTGTAGGGCTGGCGGCAGTGGCGCTGGCGGCGATTTTTCTTCCTTCGTTGTTGCTTATTACGGGAGCATTCCCGCTGTGGAACCGTCTGCGCAATCATTCAGCCGCCCGCGGAGCGTTGACAGCAGTCAATGCAGCGGTAGTCGGCTTATTGCTGGCAGCATTTTATGATCCGGTATGGAAGACGGCGGTTCGAGAGCCTCTCGATTTTGTTGTGGCGTTAGGCGCTTTCGCCGCGCTCCAATGGTGGAACCGGCCGGCATGGCAAGTGGTGGCTGTCGCTGCGGCTGTAGGCGCATTATTATGGTAACGTAGTTGTAGTCGGTCGGACATGGAATAATCGAATAACCGAAGAGCAGAAAGCAGGTGAAACTTCATTGAACGAACGGATATTGGTTATCGAAGACGAAGAAGGTATTTCGCGCGTGCTTCAGCTGGAGCTGGAGCATGAGAGCTATACGGTCGGCGTCGCGGCAGACGGACGGACCGGACTTGAGATGGCGCAATCGGGCGAGTGGGATTTGGTGCTGCTTGATGTCATGCTGCCTGGCTTGAACGGCATTGAAGTGCTTCGCAGGCTGCGGCAAGGCGGCAATACGGTTCCTGTCATATTGTTGACGGCGAGAGATACGGTCCCTGATAAAGTGAGCGGCTTCGAGCATGGAGCAAGCGATTATGTGACGAAGCCTTTCGCCATGGAAGAACTGCTGGCGCGCGTACGCAACATTTTGCGTATCTTTGCCCAGCATACGAAAGAATCGGAAGGTTCGGACATCCTGAAAGTTGGCGATCTCACGATCGAGCTGCGGACACGCAAAGTATTCCGCAAGGAGCTGGCGGTTGATTTGACGCCGCGAGAGTTCGAACTGCTGGTCTATTTGGCTGAGCACAAGAATGAGGAAAAGTCGCGCGAAGATATTTTGTCCGAAGTATGGGGATACGATTTTATCGGCGAAACAAATCTAGTTGACGTCTACATCCGTTACTTGCGCCAGAAAGTGGACAAAGGGTTCCGCTATAAGCTCATACATACCGTCCGAGGGGTCGGTTATATGCTGAAGGAGCCGAATGGATGACGCTTCGTAAACGATATACGCTTTTTACGATTTTCTGGATTATCTTTATTTTGCTGCTGTTCAATATCTTCGTATATTTGTTCGTCATCAATATTACGACTCGAAGCGAGGAGCAGTCGCTAACCGATAAGGTGAAGCTGTTGCTTGAGAATGCTCACCCGCAGAATGCGGCGATCTACAACAACCCGAATTTGCTTAATGACTTTTATAATGTGAACGAGCTGATCCGGATCGTAGCTCCTTCGGGCGAAATATTGAATGAGGAAGGCTCCGACAAGGAGTTGATGGATCAGAAGGCAGTATACTACCAGACTCATGATTCCGGATTAATGACGATCGGCGGCAAAAGAGTGCTGTATATGCGCGTTCCGCTATACGACGGACCAGAGCAAGTGGCCAGTCTCGAGATCATGCGGAAGCTGAATTCGCTCGATACGTATTTGCAAATTTTAGTCGTGGCGCTGGCTGTAACGAGCGCGGGCGCGATTTTGTTCGCCATATTCGGCACTTATTGGTTCACCTCCAGGCTGACGTCGCCGATTCAGCAGATGGTATCGACGATGAGAGAGATTGATCGAAGCGGTAAGCTTCGCAAGATCGAATCGAAGCCGGAGGACGATTCCGCCGAGATGCAGCAGCTCGTACGGGCATTCAATCAAATGATTGCACGTCTAGACCGTACGTTTGCTCGTCAGAAACAGTTCGTGGCGGACGCCTCCCACGAGCTTAAGACGCCGCTAACGGTCATTAGCAGCTATGCGGGCATGCTCAAACGTTGGGGCCGGGATGATGCGGCTGTACGCGACGAAGCGATTGAAGCGATCGCGCGCGAGGTTGAGCGATTGCAGAATTTGACCAAGTCGATGCTGACGCTTGCCGATGCGGAGCAGGAGGACTGGCTGAACGTCGAGACGTTCGACCTTGTTCCGATCGTTGACGAGCTTGCAGAGATGATGCATGTGACGTTCGGCAGAACGATCCGGGTCAATGCAGCCAGCGGCAGCGTGAAGATGAAGGGCGACCGGGACAAAATCCGGCAACTCCTCGTCATTCTGATCGACAACGCGATCAAATACAGCAAAGATTCGATTGACGTAACGGTAAGCGCGGTTAAGCAATCCATCCGGCTGTATGTGACGGATAAAGGCATAGGCATTCCAGAGAATGAGATTCCTTACCTGTTCGAACGGTTCTACCGTGTCGATGGTGCCAGAAGCAGGGCGACGGGCGGTGTAGGCCTTGGATTATCAATCGCGAAGCGAATCGTCGATTTGCACGAAGGCCAGATCGAGGTCATTAGTAAACCGGAACATGGAACGACGATTATGCTTCAATTTCCGTTCAGAAGGGCGTAAGCGGAATAGGGAGTCGTTTGTTGCAGGATGAGGTAAGGCGAGTAGAGGGGCTCTGTTGCGGCGGGGCCTTTTTGCTTGTTGTTGTGAAATGTGGACACAAAAAGACGACGTCTTCATCCGGTATCGTCTTGGTGGATTGAATAATCGTCGTCATGTGGGTTCGTGCTGCTATTCGTTATTTGAGGACTCGGCGGGCAGTGACATAATTTTTGGACCAGTAGGCGGAGCCTAGGCTCGAGATTGTCACGCCGCTGCTGCTGGAAGCGTGCAAGATTTTGTTGTTGCCGGCGTAGATCGCAACATGCGATATTTTACTGGTGCCGGTCGTACTAAAGAAAACGAGATCGCCTTTGCTTAAGTCTGCTTTCTTTACTTTCGTTCCTTTGGCTGCCTGTTCAATCGAAGTACGCGGGATTTCAATTCCGCTCTCCTTGAATATGTATTGGGTGAACGAAGAACAATCGAATGCGGAAGTTAGTCCGCTAGGTGCTCCGAAGCGGTAAGGAACGCCCAAATACATCTCGCCAGTGGACAATAGCTGCTCGGATTCAGGCGTTGCAGCCTGAGCCTGGCCGGAGAATCCGAATGCAAGCGCCGTTAATCCGATGGTCGCGCTGAGCAGGATGCCGACAATACGTTTGAGCCATGGTTTCGTGTGCATGTTCATCAATCCCTCCGTAGCTTAAGTTCAGCAATTGTTGGGATAACTATAACATACGGCGAACCGCCTAACGTTTACCAAGAAAAGCGGAAAACACGGTATATCAGCAGTTTGAACGCCTTTATGAGATTTCGGTGAGAAAATTCTCATGGAGGTATGATAATAATGAGAGCGGTGGAAGGAGAGGCTCAGCGTAATGAAATTGACTTTTCGCGGTACCGGCGATTCTATGGGAGTCCCGCGTGTGTATTGCGATTGCGGCGTTTGTGAGGAAGCGAGGGAAAGCGGGACTAACCGGCGCTATCGCTCCGCGCTGCAGATCGAAGATGAGGAGCTTGGCCATACATGGATCGATTGCGGTCCTGACTGGGGCAAGCAGATGGAGGCGGCTGGAGTGCGGCTGCTCGACCGAATGCTGATTACGCATGCGCATTTCGATCATATTGGAGGCCTTGTGGAGTGGGCGGACGCCTGCCGCTGGACGGGAAGGCAAGGAGAAGCGTTCGCGCCAGCGGAGACGATTGGCGAGATTACAGCAAGATTCCCGTGGCTGCCAAGGCAGATCGCGTTCCAGTCATCGGACGACGGAATGACAATCGGAGGGTGGCATATTCGAACTTGGCGCGTGAATCACGGGAAGAATGGTTATGCGTACGCCTTCCGGTTCGATCATTCAGGGTCCGGCACAGCGTGGGCTTACTGCTCAGACGCCATTGCGCTGACCGAGGAGCAGTTGGAACCGCTTTACGGGCTCGACCTGTTAATCCTCGGCACCAGCTTTTACGAAGAGCCATATCCATTCGAGACGCGTTCGGTCTACGACGTTAAGGAAGCGCTCGTATTAATTGAAGAGCTGCGGCCAGGCCGTACGCTGTTCACACATATATCGCATGATATTGATCTGCGGAACAGTTATTCTCTGCCAGAAGGCGTAGACTTCGCGACCACGGGAATGACTGTTACGATATAGAGGTTTTGGTTATACGGAAGTAATGGAAATGCTGCGAAAATTGTCGTCTTGCGTGAATGTGCGGAGGCGATTACAATGATTGATGGACGATACCGGCGCCCATACGCCGGTCGAACAGAATCGGAGGCAATGAGAGAGCAAGTGGACATGGACATTTTCGGCGTGTTCAGTATTATCGGTACGATCGCCTTTGCAGTCAGCGGCGCGATTGTGGCTATGGAGGAAGAGTACGATATTTTGGGCGTATTCGTGCTTGGCCTTGTAACGGCATTTGGAGGCGGGGTTGTACGCAATCTATTGATCGGAATTCCGGTGTCGACGCTGTGGAACCAAAGCGATCTGTTCAAAATCGCAATGATCTCGATGATTATTGCATTCGTGATGCCAGTATCCTGGCTGAAGAAGTGGCGAAGAAGCGAAGCGTTCTTCGATGCGATCGGCTTGTCGGCATTCGCGATCCAAGGTGCTCTCTATGCGACACACATGAATCACCCGGTGAGCGCGGTGCTTGTAGCAGCTATGCTGACAGGCATCGGCGGTGGGATGATTCGCGACGTGCTCGCCGGCCGGAAGCCGCTCGTACTGCGGGACGAGATCTATGCCGTGTGGGCAATGGCTGCTGGCTTGTGCATTTATTACAAATGGTTCGAAACGACGTTTGAACTGCTGTTGTTGTTCGTCATCATTATTGTGATGCGCATGCTGTCTGTCTATTACAAGTGGAGCTTGCCAAAGCGTTCGCTCAAGCATGCATTCTCGCAGTCGGTATACGAGCGTGCTGATCATCATCCGGAACAGGTGAAGCAGGCTGAGGGCGTTCAAGCTCATGCGGTTCTGCCGGTTGAAACAGGCGCAACGTTCGCTGCGGCTGCAGGCGAGTCAGGCGGCGGTTCGGTCAAGAAAGGCTGGTGGCATCGATGACACAGGTATTATTCGTTTGTTTGGGCAATATTTGCAGATCGCCAATGGCAGAAGCGGTATTCCGCCGCAAAGTAGAGGAAGCGGGTCTGACGGAGTCCATTCAGATCGATTCGGCCGGTACAGGTGACTGGCACATCGGCAAGCCTCCTCACGAAGGCACGCGCAAGCTGTTGGATCAACGCGGTATTTCGTATGCAGGAATGCGTGCCCGGCAAGTAACCGGCGGCGATTTCTCGAATTTCGATTATATCGTGTGCATGGACAGCAGCAATGAACAGAATATGAACGACATACGGCGCTCGTTGTCTGAGCAGAACATAGGCGGGGCTCAAATGCTTAAGATGCTTGACCTCGTGCCGGAGGCAGGGATGAGCGACGTGCCTGACCCGTACTATACGGGCAACTTTGAAGAAGTGTACGAGCTCGTCTCGACAGGCTGCGACCGTCTTCTAGCGAAGATTCGTCAAGAACAACAGGTGTAAAAGGAAGGCAGGACCGATTTTCGGTCCTGCCTTTTTCGTTTCTGACATGTTTGACGCCGCAATGCCCCTTGCCCCTCGTAAATCTACTAATCTTGCTCGATGGATGAACGCTATCTCCCGTGAACGAACCATAGAAGCTCTAAAGTGTACCAAAAGAAGAGTTTGGAGTTCTAACGAATCGTGGAAGCGTTATTTAATCGATATGAACCGGATATTCCTCGATCAGGAGCAAATAGCGTCGCTGGAGTTCGTTAGAGCGCCGAAAGCGCTTATTTCGTACAAATAAGGCTTTCTCGATTCGTTACCCCGCTCACGTGACAACGGAAGCGAACACTTCGCAATTACTAGCTGCGAAGCAGCGTCCACTAACTATATCAAAAAATTAAGGCCAGACAGTCGCAAGTGAAATGCGGCTGTCCGGCCTTAACACAATGGAAAGGGTGGGAGGTGTATCTCCTGTAGGAGCGGAGCGTTCGCCTTTGAAATCGTGAAATCACATTGGGATAATTGTTCAGAAAATTCACGATTTCAACAGCGACCGAAAGGAGATACACCTTCTGCCCCTATCGGTCCAAGAAATAAGCAAGCGCCGCCGGTAAATCTTTTTGCCAGAAGCCCCAGGTGTGTTTGCCGTCGCGCTCCAGGTACGTTGTCTTCGCACCGCGTTCCTCGAACAGAATGCGTGCATTACGGTTGAGGGCGACAAAATCATAGATGCCGCGGTCGGTTTCATATGCGTTCTCTTGAAGGCCGACCGTCATGTAAATATCGAGCCAGGCTAAGTTGCTTGCTGAAGCAATCAGATTGCGCGAAGCCGGATAGTAGGCGCCGGATAGCGAGAGAACGCGAGTGAACAATTCCGGATGCTCGAGTGCGATATGGGTCGAGACCGTCCCGCCGAGCGAATCGCCTGCGAGCAGACGTTCTGACGGCTCGCGGCGGACAGGATATTTGTCTTCAATAAACGGAACAAGTTCCTCTGCAAAGAAACGGACGTAATTCGCGTACCGGCTGCCGTCTGGAGAATATTCGTCGGTACGCACGCTTTTATCAACGTCGACACCGACGATAATGAACGGCTCCACGCCTTCATCTAATATGAGTTGGTTAGCAATTGTCGCCACGCGTCCGAAGTTGAAGAAATCTTCACCGTCTTGGCAATATACAACTGGATAGCTTAATACTTCATTGTAGCCCGGCGGCAGAAAAACGCGAAGCTTGCGTTCGCCTTCCGGCAAATACCGACTGGAAACGGTCTCCTTATTCACTGTTCGCTTTAAATATTTGTCTTCCATCGAGTATGGCTCCTTTCGCCCTGCATGAGAACATCTGTTAGTGGGTAAACAATAGAGAGGAAGTGCGGCGCGCCGCAACGTTTTGCTGCTCTGTTGTACTATTCTGTATCACTAAAGTTGTTGTGCTGTTACATATACAATTTCTTTAAAAAACCGCCCGAAACATTAAAAATACGCGGTTTTTATGTTTTTTGCTTTGACCATTTTCTCAAAACAGGTTTATAATAATTCTATAACAGACGCATGCGATATTCAAATATTAATATGAGGTGAGCGTTTACGATGAGCAAAGTGGTGACTAAACAACCGTCTTACGAAGTTCAGTCCGAGCCTGTTCAACCGTTGTCCATTTTGTCGCCGGAAGGCGAAATCGTGGCACCGGATTTGGTTCCGAGTCTGTCCGACGAGCAGTTGAAAGAAATCATGTACCGGATGGTGTTCACCCGTACTTGGGATGAGCGCGCCGTCAACCTTGGACGTCAAGGCCGTCTCGGCTTCTACGCACCGGTATCCGGTCAAGAAGCTTCGATGGTTTGCAGTGAATATGCATTAGTTAAAGAAGATTTCGTTTGCCCTGGTTACCGCGATATGCCGCAGCTCGTATGGCACGGTCTTCCGCTGTACCAAGCATTCCTATACTCCCGCGGCCATCAGCATGGCGGTCAAATTCCGCAAGACGTTAACGTCTTGATGCCGCAAATCATCATCGGCGCACAAGTGCTTCATGCAATGGGCGTAGCGATGGCATTCAAGAAAAAAGGCGAGAAGCGCGTTGCGATCACGTACACAGGCGACGGCGGTTCGTCCGAAGGCGATTTCTACGAGGCGCTGAACTACGCTGGCGTGTTCAAGCTTCCGGTCATTTTCGTCGTTCAAAACAACGGCTACGCCATCACAACCCCGTATGCGAAGCAAACGGCGGCGCTGTCTGTTGCTCATAAAGCAGTAGCGGCAGGCATTAAAGGCGTTCAAGTCGACGGCATGGATCCGCTTGCTGTATATAAAGCAGTATCCGAAGCAGCAGAACGCGGCCGCAATGGCGAAGGCGCGACGCTGATCGAGCTGATTACGTACCGCTACCGTCCGCACTCGATGGCAGACGACACGACGAAATACCGTACGAAAGACGAAGAGAACGATTGGGCTCCGCGCGATCCGCTCGTACGCTTCGGCAAATACCTGGAAGCTAAAGGTCTCTGGTCGGAAGAAGACACGAACCGTGTCAAAGAAGAGGCGAAAGCTACAGTTAACGAGCACATCAAAAAGGCTGAGCAAACCGAGAAAATGACAGTTTCGGGTCTGATCGACACGATGTTCGAGAAAACGCCTCAGCATCTGGAAGAACAGAAAGCTGACTTTCAATAATAACGACTAAACTGCAGAAGGAGGATTCCATCGATCATGGCTCAAATGAATATGTTAGAAGCGTTGCGCGATGCGATGCGCGTTGAATTGAAGCAGGATCCTAACGTTCTTATTTTCGGTGAGGACGTTGGTAAGGTCGGCGGTGTATTCCGTGTAACGGAAGGGCTGCAAGAGGAATTCGGCGAGGAGCGCGTATTCGATACGCCGCTCGCCGAATCCGCAATCGCTGGTATGGCGGTCGGTATGGGCACGCAGGGCTTCCGCCCGATCGCTGAAATCCAGTTCGTCGGCTTCATCTACGAAGCACTGGACCAAATGTTCGTACAAGCTGCCCGCATGCGTTACCGTTCCGGCGGCCGTTACAACTCGCCAATCGTATTCCGTACGCCATTCGGCGGCGGCGTTAAAGCGGCTGAGCTGCATACGGACTCGCTCGAAGGTCTTGCAGTTCAAACGCCTGGTATCAAAGTTATCGTGCCTTCGAACCCTTACGATGCGAAGGGCCTGATGATTTCCGCGATCCGCGACAATGACCCAGTATTCTTCATGGAGCACTTGAACCTGTACCGTGCATTCCGCGACGAAGTTCCAGAAGGCGAATACACGATTGAGATCGGCAAAGCAAATGTCGTTCGCGAAGGTAAAGACGTGACGATCATTGCTTACGGCATGATGGTTCATACCGCGAAGAAGGCAGCTGAAGAGCTGGCTAAAGAAGGTATCGAAGCAGAAGTTATCGACCTTCGCACGCTGCTCCCGCTTGACATCGACACGCTCGTGAAGTCGATCCAGAAGACGAACCGTGCAATCATCGTACAAGAAGCGCAGAAGACGTCCGGCGTTGCTGCTGAAGTCATCGCGCAAATCAATGAGAAAGCCATTCTGCATCTCGAAGCACCAGTTCTTCGTGTTGCGGGTCCAGATACGGTCTATCCATTCGCACAGGTCGAAGATGCATGGCTTCCGTCGCCTGAGCGCGTCGTGAAAGCAGCTAAACAAGTATTGAACTTTTAATGCCCTATCAATCGGGTACGTTTATAGAGCACATGAGGGAGGAACATTCGGATGGCTAAATTCGAATATCGGTTCCCGGAGCTAGGCGAAGGTCTGCATGAGGGCGAAATCGTCAAAATGCACATCAAGCCAGGCGACGAGGTTAATGACGAGAGCATCTTGATGGAAGTACAGAATGACAAGGCAATCGTAGAAGTGCCTTGTCCGGTAGAAGGCAAAATACTTGAAGTGTTCGCGAAGGACGGTCAAGTATGCCATGTCGGCGAAGTCGTTGCGATTATCGACGTAACGGGTGAATTGCCGGAAGGCGCAACGGTTGCAGCGGACAGCGCACCAGCTCCTGCAGCTGAAGCGGCTGCTCCAGCAGCAGCGCCGGCACAAGCGGCAGCAGCAGTTCCTGCTCCACAAGCAAGCAGCGCGCTTGTACTTGCAACGCCAAGCGTACGCAAATATGCCCGTGAGCAAGGCGTAGACATTACGGCTGTAACGGGAAGCGGCAAGAACGGCAAAGTAACGCGCGACGATATCAACGCATTCAAATCCGGCGGCGCAGCAGCAGCACCTGCAGCGGCAGCAGCTGTGGTTGAAGCGGCAGCTCCTGCACAAGCGGCAGAAGAGCAAGCAGCTAAGCCAGCAGCACCTGCAGCAGCGGGAACGGCTCATCGTCCGGAAGAGCGCGTGCCGTTCAAAGGCATCCGCAAAGCAATCGCAAGTGCTATGTCGAAGTCGATGTACACGGCTCCACACGTTACGCTGATGGATGAAGTTGACGTAACTGAACTTGTTGCACTTCGCGCGAAGTACAAACCGTTCGCAGAGAAGAAGGGCGTTAAGCTCACTTACCTGCCGTTCATTGTGAAAGCATTGGTGGCAGCATGCCGCGAATTCCCGATCATGAACGCTACGCTGGACGAAGCGAATCAAGAAATCGTTCTGCGCAAATATTACAACATCGGTATCGCAACCGATACGGACAACGGCCTGATCGTTCCGGTTATCGAAGATGCTGACCGTAAAAATATTTACAAAGTTGCAAGCAGCATCAGCGATCTGGCTGTACGCGGCCGGGACGGTAAGCTTGCTCCGAACGAGATGAGAGGCAGCACGATTACGATTACGAACATCGGATCTGCCGGCGGCATGTTCTTCACGCCTGTCATTAACTTCCCAGAAGTGGCAATCCTCGGCACGGGCCGCATCTCCGAGAAAGCTGTTGTTAAGAACGGCGAAATCGTAGCTGCACCTGTCATGGCATTGTCGCTCAGCTTCGACCACCGTCTCATCGACGGCGCAACGGCTCAAAACTTCTTGAACTACATTAAACAGTTGTTGGCGCAGCCTGAACTGTTCATCATGGAGGTGTAACGTAATGGTAGTAGGAGACGCGTCTCTTGATATCGATACATTAGTCATTGGTGCTGGCCCAGGCGGTTACGTAGCCGCAATTCGTGCAGCACAACTCGGTCAATCCGTCCTTTGCGTAGATAAGGCAACGGTTGGCGGCGTATGCTTGAACGTTGGTTGTATTCCTTCCAAAGCACTGATCTCGGCAGCTCACCAATACGAAGCAGCTTCCCACGGCGAAGCGTTCGGCATTACGGTCAGCGACGTGAAAGTCGACTGGAGCAAAGTGCAAGAGTTCAAAAACGGCGTAACGAAAAAGCTGACGGGCGGCGTTGCATCGCTGCTCAAAGCGAACAAAGTTGAATATTTCAACGGTGAAGTGATGTTCATCAATGCGAACGAAGCACGCGTATTCAACGACCAAGAAGCGCCGCGCTACCGTTTCAAGAACTGCATCATCGCGACGGGCTCACGTCCGATCGAGCTGAAAGCATTCCCTTACAGCGGCCGCATTCTGTCCTCGACAGAAGCACTGTCGCTGCCTGAGATTCCGAAGAGCCTCGTCGTTATCGGCGGCGGCTACATCGGTATCGAGCTTGGCCAAATGTACAGCAAATTCGGCACGAAAGTGACGATCATCGAAGGCGCGGACGCAATCATGCCTGGCTTCGACAAAGATATGTCCAACATCGTGGCGAAGAAGCTCAAAACGAAAGACGTCAATATCGTAACGGGCGCTTCCGCAAAATCGGCTGAACAATCGGCTGACAGCGTAAAAGTAACGTACACAGTTGGCGACAAAGAAGAAGTCGTGGAAGCAGACTACCTGCTCGTAACGGTTGGCCGTCGTCCGAACACGGACGGTGAGCTTGGTCTTGACCTGATCGGCGTCGAAATGACGGACCGCGGTCTCGTGAAAGTCGACCACCAAGGCCGCACGAACATTCCGCACATCTTCGCAATCGGCGACATCGTTCCAGGCGCAGCACTTGCGCACAAAGCGATGTACGAAGGCCGCGTAGCAGCTGAAGCCATTTCGGGCCTGCCTAGCGTTGTCGATTACAAGTGCATCCCTGCCGTTGCATTCTCCGATCCAGAATGCGCAGCAGTCGGCTACACGGAGAAAGAAGCGAAAGAAAAAGGCCACAACGTGAAACTGGGCAAGTTCCCATTCGCAGCGAACGGCCGCGCTCTGTCGCTTAACGGTACGGAAGGCTTCGTGAAGATCGTATCCGATGCGGATAACGGCCTTGTGCTCGGTGCACAAATCGTCGGTATCGAAGCATCGAACATGATTGCTGAGATCGGCCTCGCGATTGAGATGGGCGCAACGCTCGAAGATATCGCACTGACGATCCATGCTCACCCTACGCTTGGCGAGATCGTTCTCGATGCGGCGGAAGTGGCGCTTGGCCACCCAATCCACGTTTTCGTGAAGTAATATATATGAAGAAGAGGTCTGCGGTGAATGTTGCCGCAGGCCTCTTTTTGATGGAAATCTACATATAATATAGTCATCGCATACAATCCAGCTGGCTAATAGGGAAAGGCGGCTTGAGAATGACTCATGAAACAGAACCTGCGAAAAGGTTGAAACGGGCTTCCGAATCCCGCGCCATCCTGACGGAAATCGTATTTCCTTCCGATACGAATCATCTTCAGACGATGTTCGGTGGAATCGTCATGGAATATATGGATAAGGTAGCCGCCATATCGGCTATGCGTCATTCCCGGACATCGGTTGTTACCGTGTCGACGGACAGCATTGATTTTGTGGCGCCGATTCGGGTAGGTGAAGCCATAATCGTCGAGTCGTTCGTCTCGTGGACACATCGAAGTTCAATTGAAGTGTTCGTGAAGGCGGTGACGGAAAATTTGAAGACTGGCATCCGCAATACAGCGGTCACCGCTTTCTTCGTGTTCGTTGCGCTTGGTGATGACGGCCGTCCAACACCTGTACCCGGTATATTACCTGAGACAGACGAGGAGCAGGAACTTCATATTACCGGCCTTGACCGCTATTTGCAGAGGCGGAAGAGGGTTGACGAGCGAAAAGGACAATCCTAAATCAAGATGTTCTCCGGTCTTCGTTGAAGCGGCTGATTATGATACAATTAAGCTATAATGTTCAAGACGATACCATGCAACGATCGGAGAATGATGCAGATGAGTCACAATGAAGAGCAATATTTGCAGCTGTTGCGGCATGTGCTGAACAACGGAACGCGCAAAGAAGACCGTACGGGGACGGGGACGATTTCGACGTTCGGTTACCAAATGCGGTTCGATCTTAATGACGGCTTTCCGATTCTGACGACGAAGAAAGTGCCTTTCCGTCATGTAAAGAGCGAGTTGCTCTGGTTTATGAAAGGCGATACGAATATCCGTTACTTGCTTCAGCATGATAATCATATATGGAACGAATGGGCATTCAAGCGCTGGGTAGAGAGCGATGCTTACGACGGCCCGGACATGACGAATTTCGGTCTTCGTTCGCAGACGGATGCAGAATTCGCTATTCAATATAAAGAGCAGATGGCACGTTACATTAAGCTTATGTTGGAAGATGACCATTTCGCTGCTCAATATGGGGAGCTTGGCGATGTATACGGCAAGCAGTGGCGCGCGTGGCAGACAACACAAGGCGAGACGATCGATCAATTGAAGGACGTCATTGCTATGATCAAGCGCAATCCCGATTCCCGCAGACTTATCGTATCCGCATGGAATCCGGAAGACGTGCCGACCATGGCACTTCCTCCTTGCCATACGATATTCCAGTTCTATGTGGCAGATGGGAAGCTGTCGTGCCAGTTGTATCAGCGGAGCGCGGATATTTTCCTCGGCATCCCGTTCAATATTGCATCCTATGCGTTGCTCACGCACTTGATTGCCCGCGAATGCGGACTAGAGGTTGGCGAGTTCGTGCATACTCTTGGCGATGCGCATATTTATATCAACCACCTGGACGCGATTGAAGAGCAGCTGACGCGCGAGCCTAAGGCGCTGCCGAAGCTTATTCTGAAGGGCGGCTGGGAGTCGGTCTTCGACGTCGAGGTGTCGGACATCGCACTGGAGGGCTATGATGCTCATCCGGCAATCAAAGCGCCTATCGCTGTCTAGCGCTTTGTGATCATTCAGTGAGACAGGAGAGAGGAGCCGACAATGACAATCAGCATGATTTGGGCAATGGACCGGGAGCGGGGCATCGGCATAGACAATAAAATTCCGTGGCGTCTTCCGGCCGACATGGCATTCTTCAAGGCGTATACGACGGGTAAGACCGTTGTAATGGGCCGCAAAACGTTCGAATCGTTCCCTAAGGCGCTGCCGAACCGCCGAAACGTCGTTCTGACACGTACCCCGGGGCTTGCGCTAGAAGGGGCGGAAACGGTCGGTTCGGTCGAAGAGGCGCTTAGCAAATATGGAGCAGCAGAAGAGGAATTGGTCATTATCGGCGGTGCGGAGATCTATGGTCAATTTCTCCCTTATGCAGACAAGCTGCTCATAACGGAGATTGAAGATACGTTTGCAGGCACCGATGCCTTTTTTCCAGCGTATGATGAAACGAAGTGGGCGCTAGCGGAAATGAGAGAGGGCGTGCGGGATGAGAAAAATCCGTACGTTTATCGCTTCCTTACCTATGAAAGACAGTAAATCACGAACATTGAATACAGCTGTCTGTACAACACTCAATGCGTAATAGTACAAATGATTGTACGGATAATCCATTTGTAGAGCCTGTATTATAATGATAATATTTTCCCTATCAACATTCATAACAGTCGTTCTTATGCAAAGATTGTTATTGAATAAACGTTCGATTCCCGCTATAGTTTATTTATTAGAATGGCTCTGAATCGGTACAATATTTACGGGGGAGTTGCGATCATGTCTACACCTACGGGATTTATGGAATATAAACGCGAACTGCCGGCAGATCGCGATCCAATTGAGCGGATTAAAGACTGGGAAGAATTCCATCTTCATATGAGCGACGAAGCGCTTCGCATGCAAGGCGCACGCTGTATGGACTGCGGTACGCCGTACTGCCATACGGGCATAGAGCTTGCAGGCAGCGTCTCTGGTTGCCCAGTCAATAACTTGATTCCGGAATGGAACAACTTAATCTACCGTGGTCTGTGGCGCGAGGCGCTGGACCGGCTTCATAAAACGAATAACTTCCCAGAGTTCACGGGACGCGTATGTCCTGCGCCATGCGAAGGTTCGTGTACGGTCGGTCTGATCGGACAATCCGTTACGATTAAGACGATCGAACAAGCGATCATCGACCGCGGCTTCGATGAAGGTTGGGTCGTTCCTCAACCGCCGAAGGAGCGCACGGGCAAACGCGTTGCTGTTGTCGGCTCTGGTCCTGCCGGACTTGCGGCGGCGGCTCAATTGAATAAAGCTGGCCATCTTGTAACGGTATACGAGCGCGCTGACCGAATCGGCGGCTTGTTGACGTACGGTATTCCGACGATGAAGCTCGACAAAGCGGTCGTACAACGCCGCGTTGATCTTCTTGAAGCGGAAGGCATTACGTTCGTGACGAACACGGAAATCGGCAAAGACATTCCAGCTCAGAAGCTCGTTGACGACTTCGATGCAGTAGTACTTTGCGGCGGCGCTACGAAGTCGCGCGACGTTTCGATGGAAGGCCGTGAACTGAAAGGCATTCATCAAGCGATGGATTACTTGAACGGCACGATCAAGAGCTATCTGGATTCCAACTTGGAAGACGGCAACTACATCTCGGCGAAAGACAAGGACGTTATCGTCATTGGCGGCGGCGACACAGGTACGGACTGCGTTGCGACGGCTCTGCGCCATGGCTGCCGTTCGGTTACGCAATTCGGTACGGTCGGCAAAGCTCCATTGGAGCGCGATGTCGTGAACAACCCTTGGCCTCAATTCCCGAACGTCTATACGCTGGATTACGCGCATGAAGAGGCGAAGGCGCTGTACGGCCAAGATCCTCGTGCATTCTCGGTACTGACGAAGAAGTTCGTCGGCGACGAGAACGGCAACCTGAAAGAGCTCCACACGGTTCAAATCGAGCGTACGGTTGATGAGACAGGACGCCGAATTTATACGGAAATTCCAGGCACGGAGAAAGTGTGGAAGGCGGATATCGTCTTGGTTGCCGTCGGATTCGAAGGTCCTGAGAACACGGTTATCAACGAGCTCGGTCTTGAGCAGGACCGCCGTTCGAACGTTAAAGCGCAGTATGGCAAATACGTTACGAACGTAGATAAAGTATTCGCTGCAGGCGATATGCGCCGCGGTCAAAGCCTTGTCGTATGGGCGATCAACGAAGGCCGTGAGGCTGCTCGTGAAGTGGATAAATATTTGATGGGTTCGTCGATGCTACCTTAATCGGATGATCCAGGCTTTCATAAAGCACAAACGTTCGTTTGGACGTTTGTGCTTTTTTATGTTTTCGACATCAATCCAATTGTGATAAGCTGTTATAGGACATGATAGGTGCTATGTAATGTGCACTGTGCGTAGGAGGCAGTAGTAATGATTCAATACGGTAATGATGATATAACGGAATTGAAATTTGTCGGATTTACGGCGCGGATGGAACGGCGCGATTCGCAATGGGTCGACATTGAACTTATTCCGCAGCTCTGGCCGGGAACGCCTGTACCGGCTGGGATACTAGACCTTTCGATCTACGTCGTAACGACATTAGGCGGGCAAATCGCTCAGATGGTTCCTTACGATGAGGGAACCGATTGCGAATTTCAGTTTACGGTGTCGGAAAAAGAGCAAATAACGGCCTACATAATGTCGGACGATATTCAGGTGCGCATTAGAAATCTCCCCTCCCCAACATGAGGAAAGATATGCTAAAATCGGAGTAATCGCTTTTCAGCCATGATCCGATCTTAGCGGAGGTAGGTCAATGCCCGCCAATAACGCCCTCATATTAACGCAGGCTGAAGTACGGAATATAAGACAATACGTCCAACATAAGTTTTCGGATTTGCCTCTCGACAAGCATGCCGACATTATCGCGGATGCGGTGAAGCGAATCGTCTTCAAACGGCTGCCTGAATTTCCGGACGCTATTCGGCAGCAGTTAACGTCCAGGCTCATCCGAACCGCTCTTGTTGAGCGTGCTGGCCCTGTCGGAACGGACGATATCGCAGAGGCATGCTTGTCGCTGGAACTGCAGGACGATGCTTTGTTCGAACCGTTTCACGCGTGGGTCGAACAGCAGTTGTACGGGACGGTGCATCCGGATGCGCTCCGTGAAGCGCTAAGCAGTGCCGGTCCTGTAACCGATACCGCGAACGGACAAGTTCAAAGGTGGTCATCGATAGCCGAACGATTGATGAAGTCGGCTGAACCGTTCGAGCCTTTACCGGAAGGACAAGCTATCGTTCTGCCTTTCATGAGACCGGAGCTGTTCGGCGAGAGTGGCGTTTCGTCCGATCAGTCTCCGGGGCATCCGACGGGACGATATCGAAGATGGGCGATATACGGAACGCTCAGCGCGGTACTGGTCGCAGCATCGCTTATGTATGGCTGGTCACTGGCTCGTCATTCAGCCGTTAAGCAGCCGGATGTGCCTGTCGTACAGGCCGTTTCGGTGCAGCCTAAGCTGAACTTGAATGAACTGCCGGCAATGCTGCAATACAAGGACGTGAACCGCGAAAGGCTCGTCCAGTATCTCGACTCGAAGGATTCCATGCTGTCGGAATCGGAGTATATGGAGCCGATCTTCGATGCGGCCAAGCAATTCGATATCGATCCGCTTCTGCTATTCGCTATTACCGGTCAGGAGCAAGCGTTCGTTCCTCGCAGCCATAAGAAGGCGGAGCAGATCATTAACAATCCGTTCAACGTGTTCCACAGCTGGCAGGAGTATAACACAACGATACGGAAGTCGGCGGAAGTCGCGGCAAGAACGATCGCGCGGTTAAGTAAAGACCGTCCGTCCGGAACCGATCCGTTCACCTGGATCAACCGTGAGTATGCGGAAGACCCGCATTGGGCGGACGGCGTTCGTTCGATCTGGAACGCAATAACCAAATACGTTCATTAATCAGAAGAACTGATTAAGGCTGCTGCGACGCAGCCTATTTTGCATGAGACGATTGGTGAAGGAGCGATTATTTGAAGACACTTATCATTGCGGAAAAACCGGATATGGGGCGTAACATTGCGGCCGCAATCGATCCGAAAGCGAAAAATTACCGTACGTATCTTGAAGGCGAACAGTATATTATTACATGGGCGATCGGTCACCTGATCGGTCTTGCTGAGCCTGATGCGTACGATGACAAATATAAGAAGTGGAATATAAATGATCTTCCAATTATTCCTGATTCGTTCAAGCTTGTCCCGAACCGGCGGACGATCGATCAACTAAAGGTCATTGCGGAGTTGGCGAAGCGCAGCGATATGCTGGTGAATTCATGCGATGCCGGGCGCGAGGGTCAGCATATTTTCTCCCTCATCCAACGGCACTTGAAGCTGAAACAGCCGGTCAAGCGGCTGTGGATATCCGATCTGACGCCTGAGACCATTCGCCGCGGGTTCGACGAACTGAAGGACGGCTCCGAATATGAGAATTTGACGAAAGCAGCGCGAGTGCGCAGCGAAGCAGATTGGCTGATCGGCATGAACGGTTCGCGCGCTTTTACGACAAAACATAACGTGCTGCTGTCCGTCGGGCGGGTGCAGACGCCGGTATTAGCACTTATCTATGACCGGCAGAAACAGATTGAAGCGTTCACGTCATTAAAATTTTTCGAGCTTGAAGGCCATTTCGCTCAATTGTCTATGTCGTATAAAGGAATGTGGCAGGGAGACCGATTGACCGACCGGGCGAAAGCGGATGCTCTCGCGGCGAAGGTGAAAGGCAAGCCTGCGCGTATAGCTTCGTATGAAGTGAAGGATACAAAGGAATATCCGAACAAGCTGTACGATCTGACGCTGCTGCAGCGTGAGGCGAACGGACGGTACGGTTTCTCTGCGAAGAAGACGCTTGATACAGCACAATCGCTGTACGAGAAGCATAAAGTGATTTCGTATCCGCGGACGAACTCTAACTATGTGAATGAACAGAACATTCCTGATATGCATAAGGCTCTGTCCGTGCTCCAAGGAACGGAATATGACGAGTTGGTCAGAGGTGCTAACCGCAATCTTGTGCATAAAGGAAACAAGTCGATATGCAATCCCGCTAAGGTTGAAGATCACCATGCGATATTGCCGACTCCGCGCAAAGCATCGGGGTTGAATCCCGACGAGAAGAAGCTGTACGATCTGATCGTCCGACGGTTCCTGTCGCAGTTCTATCCTCCCGCTGAATACAAGGTGCATACAGTGCTGACCGAGGTCGAGGGCGAAATGTTCAAGACGACCGTGAAGCAGCTGCTGGAGATCGGTTGGAAGACGATCTATGCCGGCATGCAGAAGGAGAAGGCGAAGCCAGCGAAAGGCAAGGAGAAGGAAGACGAGGAAGACGAAGAGATCGAAATGGACGAGCCTTTCTCGATCGAGCCGAATGCGCCGGTCACTTGCTCGGATGCGATTGTGAAAGAGAAGGACACGCAGCCGCCCAAGCATTATACGGAAGGTACGCTGCTGAAAGCGATGGAAAGCGCGGGCAAGCAGATCGAAGACGAAGAACTGCGCGATGCGATGAAGGATTCCGGGCTTGGAACGCCAGCGACACGTGCAGCGACGATCGAACGGTTGAAGCAGGTCGGCTATGTAGATATGCAGGGCAAGAAAATTATGATCACACTCAAAGGCCGCTCCGCCATCGAGCTCATTCGTGGAGCGGGCGTCGAATTGCTCACTTCGCCGGAGATGACCGGGCAATGGGAGCGAAGACTGAATGAGATTGCGCGCGGGTCAGCGTCCGATGAGCAGTTTATGGAACGAGTGAAGCAGTTCGCGTCCAAAATTGTCGATAAGGTTCGCCTGCAAGCACGTGCGGCGAGAACGTCATTCGAGAGTGAAGAGGATTCACGCTCCAGCGGCACCAAGGGGCGCAAAGGCGCGGGCTCGACCAAGTCGGGACGTGCAGCCAAGGCATCCGAAGCAGATTCGGCATCCGAGGAAGCGGGCAGTAAGAAGGCATCACGAAGCCGAGCGTCAAAGTCGAGCGAGGCGGCGGCCGGCAGCCAAAAGAGCGCTAGTGCCGGCCAGGAAGGTTCCGCCAGCACAGCTGCGCCTGGCGTTGTCGGTACCTGTCCGCGTGCGGGATGCGGCGGCACGATATTCATGGGGCGCAAAGGGTACGGTTGCTCTCATTTCCGTGAAGGCTGCAAATTCGTCATCTGGAAAGAAAGTTTTGGCCGCTCGTTAACGGATACGCAAGTAAAGGCGTTAATCGAGAAGGGGAAGACAGGCAAGCTTAAGCTGACGTCTCCGTACGGCGATCCTTTGGATGGGCGAATCGTGCTTGTCAACCGCGAAACCGGTGAGTTGTCAGTCGATTAATAACATAACAGATATTATGTAAAATATCGCCATTGTAAGGTAAGCAAAGGATACGGTTTCCGAACGTTGCGGACAACGAATAAGGCTTGCGGCACGTCCTGTTTCGGCAGACGGCTGCAAGCCTTATTTATTTACGGTGTTCATTATTGGCGCTGCTCCATATAACGATAAATCGCTGGGGGCACGTCAGGCAAGTGCTGGAGGGTTAAAAATGCGCCGCGGGGCTGAATCGCAATCTCCATATTGTTGTATGCCCATTCCGTATCGATCTTCATGTGAATCGCATGAATGCCGGCAGTTAGCGCAGGCACGACGTCGGTTCGAATGGAGTTGCCGATCATCCACGTATGCTCGCGGTCGAAATCACCTTCCAGAAGGATCGATTCGAGCGCTTCGTTGTTCTTATGCCGGCGTATATAGATACGCGAATCAAAGTATCGTTCCAACTGCAGCTGTTCGATTTTGCGCTGTTGAATGAGCAATTCTCCGCCGGTATACAGATGCAGCCTGTGTCCTGACTCGGCAAGGTTGCTCAGCGTTTCTTCCATGAACGGATACGGTTCAACCGCATGCTCGTATACGCTCTGGCCGAGCTTCCACAAAAAATCTTCCTCAACAGCGGAACGGCTGCGTCCTGTCATATCGGAGAAATACCTGTACGTGTCGATGAACGATTGAGGGAAGTGGTCGCTCTTAAAGCCGAGTACCTTGACGCCTGCAATGTCGATCTCGGTCTGCTTGTCCTTCACCGCTTGTGCCGTCACTTCAGGATAACCTTTGAACCAGGTCACAAGTGAATCGTTGAATTGCTCGATGACGAGGTGGAAGTACTTGTTGCAGTAGACCAGAGTATCGTCTAGATCGAAGAAAATGTTTTGTTTCATCTTGGGCACGACTCCTTTGTCAGAAAAAGATAACCGACGGTACCTTCCTACCACCGTACGTTCATCTGCAAACCAGCCGCCACCGTATGGACGGTCGGCGTGGTTGCGCTTTCCCTCCTGACACCAATCTACCGTATTGGGAGCCTGTTCGTCAAACGGAATAATGATACCCGGCGGAGCAAATGCTAACGAGCGGAGGTGAGGGAATTGCCTTATAATAAAAGCCGTAAAATTAACAATCAGCATAACGAGGCGAGTCTGAAGGAAGAAGCGCAGACGCCGAAGGCGAACAAGCAAGCAGAACGGCCGCCAAGCCTTAACGGCATTAATAAAGAGACGATTTAGTTTTAGCCTAAAAGGCCGCGAGTGGCACCTATATGAGGACGCGGCAGCTTCCATTCCTCGAGTGCAGGTTATCCCTGTTCAGCGTAGGATTGGAGCGAACAAGAAGCGGCATGCCCTTGGTTCGGCATGCCGCATTCCCTCATATACATGGTTAAGCATATTTCAGCTGCTTGGCTGCAAGATCGTTCTTAATATATTCGATACGTTTCCGTACATAGAAATCAAAGCTGTCCCTGCGCAATTCCTTCGGCGCAACCGAAGCGCCGGATTCATTGTCTAGGATGGTGAGCTTGCCGTCGGTATAAAATTTAAACGTGAGATCCCGAAAAGGACTATTCTTCTCCACATAACGATAATTCATGCAGCGCTTCATGATGATACGCCTCCTTTAAATGCATATTATGGGTTTGTTCGAACACTTGTTCTTGTTTTGATTATACCAAACATTTGTTCGGATGGAAACTGTTTTTTGTTTACCGTAAACTAGATTAATAGTTAAACAGAAATCGCTTCCTCCCTTATCGCGCTCCAATAACTTCATTATAAGAACGGAGCGGATAAGCGGACATTCGCGAGTGGTATAAAGGAGATCAAGCTATGATTCGAGTTTCGCATCTGACGAAGCAAATTCCTGGCGGCCCTAAAGTGCTGGACGACATCAGCTTCGAGATTGAGCCTGGCGAGTTCGTTGCAGTGAAAGGCCCAAGCGGCAGCGGCAAGTCGATGCTGCTTCGCTGTCTAGGCATGCGTGAATCGTGGACCAAAGGCACCTATCTTTTCGATGGCAAGGACGTCACGGCCAACCCTCTGACTGGACGAGGCAAAGTCCGGCGTGAAGCAGCATACTTGGAAGAGTCGCCTGTATTGTTCAAAGATAAGACCGGGCTTCGCAACGTCATTATCGGCTCCGTCAACCAGACGCCGTTCTGGAGACGCTGGACCGGCATGGTTCGAAGCGATGATTACATGGGCGCGATGGATACAATCGAGAAGCTTGGGCTGCTCGACAAAGCGCATACGAAGGCGAATAAATTGAGCGGCGGCGAACGCCAGCGTATTGCGATCGCACGTGCGCTCGTTCACGGCGCGAAGGTCATTCTGGCCGATGAGCCGGTAACGGGACTTGATCCGCATTCCGCAGACCGTGTACTTGCTGATCTGAAGCGGCTATGCAAAGAGCAGGGACTTATCGTTATCGCCGCGCTTCATCAAGGCGATTATGCCGAACGGTTCGCTGACCGAATCTTCGGTCTCAGCGGCGGCAAGCTGCTGTTCGATGTGAAGGGCAGACGGCTTACCGAGCATGAACGTCGCCAACTATAAGGGGGGAATAGGCAGTTCAGGCCCAATAAATCGCTAGTCATGAGCGGCTTCGTCTGACGCATACAATGGACCATCTGAATGAATGGAAAGGTGGCTTCCGCATGGCGTTCAAACGACCGTTAGTTATTCGTACTCATCATTCGACTCATCCGAAAGTTACAATGGACATCCCTGTTGTATCCGGCGCATCCAACTCAACTGCCGAGAATCTGATTAATACGGATATTCGAAAAGGAGTGCAGCAGCTCATATCGGAGCAAGGCTCGCTCGAAGATCCGCGATCCGAGATGATCGGCTGGTTCGAGACGAAGACGAACGAGAAAGGCGTACTCAGCCTGTCGTTATACAATTATGCCTATACGGGCGGCGCGCATGGGATGACGCTTCAGAAATCGCTTACGTTCAATGCCGATACGGGCCGATCCTACACGCTGGCTCAACTGTTCAAGCCCGGCACGGATTACGTGAAGAGGTTGTCAGATATCGTAGCGAAGCAAATAGCAGCGAGACAGATCGAGACGTTGGAGCCGTTCAAATCGATTCGTCCGGATCAAGATTTTTATATTGCCGACCGCTCGCTTGTGATCTATTTTCAACTGTACGAGCTTACGGCTTACGTATACGGCTTTGCCTATTTCCCGATTTCAGTATACGATTTGCAAGATATCATTAATGAGAGCGGACCTCTCGGTCCGATGGCGGCTAACGATTAAATGCTAACCATTGCAAGAAGCGGCTGAAGTTCAGTCCGCTTGGATGGGGATAAGCCGCTTCAGTATTACGCCAAAGGGGAGAATCGTGCAGCATGCTGCCTATCATAATCATAGCGGCTGCGGCAGTTGCGGCCGCGCTATTCGTCTTCTTCGTCAACCGTCAGCGGCGGAAACGCGTTATCGATCAAGTGATGGTCGTACAAGCGGGTGAAATTGCGAATGCCGTCCGGCGGCAACCGGCTGACCAAGAAGGGCTTCACTTCTCAGCTGTGAGTGCGGCAGTCGAAGAAAAGGCCACGTGCATAGCCACTGTCGATACTGGGCAGGGATGGATCGAAGACAGCGGCAAGAGTAATTCGATAGAGCGTACGGTCTTAATCGTGGACGATCAGCCAATGCTTCGAATGATGCTTAGAGAAGTGCTCGAATCTTCGGGCATTAACGTAAGCGAGGCCGCCAGCGGCCATGAAGCGCTGGAGCTTGCCGGCCGTAACCAATTCGATCTGCTTCTATTGGATATGAGAATGCCCGGCATGGACGGCATCGAGCTGCTGCGCCAGCTTCGGCAGTGGAACGGCAATCCGAATGCGAACGTACCGTGTGCGTTCATCTCCGCTCTAGGCGATCCGGACAAAGAACGAGAGGCACAAGCGCTCGGTGTAACCGTGTTTATCGCTAAGCCGTTCGATATTTTTACCGTTCGGGATTATGTCACACGTGAGCTGATGATCGCTCATCAGCTTATAGCAGAATAAGATTGGTTTAGGATTAAAGAGAGCTGTTCGTAAGCTTGCCGGGAATTTGGCGGCTGCGGACAGCTCTTTTGCTGTCTGAGAATTGATGTCTGATCATTCTAGTCCGCCAATGTGCTGATTGCGTCCGCTTCTTCATACACTGGAAACATTGAGGTTCGTACAGCAATGAACAGAAGAAGCCGAGGTGAACAGCATGATTATCGGAATGATGGCGTTGGCCGCGTTCGCGGCACTATGTGCATTCGCATTATTCGGCGCAGCGCGGGCGGGAAGCGCAATCCGATCTTCGAGGCATCAATCGTATGGCATATCGACGTACGCCCAGTACGTGCACGACAAGGATGATTTGAACCGGCTTGGCTACCCGCAGCTGCTTCTGAGAAGAATGGGCAGCGTCTCATCGTTCGGGATGTCATTCAATCAGCTAGGCATGCTTGGCGGAGCGGCGGCATTGTATACGATGGCAATCGATTATGGCGGACAGACCGTGGTGGGGTGGGGATGGCTGCTCCTCGGCTTGTTCGGCATCGCAGCGGGTGCTGCGATGGCGGAGCTGTGCTCGGCATTTCCGACAGCTGGAGGGCCTTATCATTGGGCACTGGCGCTTGGCGGCGTCAGGTGGAGCTGGATTACGGGTTGGTTGCATACGTTAGGCAATGCCGCTATGATCGCATTCATGAACTATTTCGGCGCGCAGATGACTGACGGTTACTTGTCTTCGACGCTCGGATATGAGCAAGCAGGCTGGACCACAATCGGTTGGATGGTTGCGCTATATGTTATACAATGGCGGATCAATACCGCACGATTACGCGGGACGCGGACGCTGTTATCGCTGGGCGTCTGGATTGGAATCGGCGGCGCAGTTGGTATCATTGCCTATCTAGCCTGGTCGACTTGGCCGGGAATAGCACCGGTGCAATCGTTATTTGATTCCCGTTATAGTCTGGCGGGAGACGGCGCGTCGAACAGGCTCTCGTCTTCGTCGACCGGTTGGCTGATCGGTGTTCTGCTGCTGCAGCGAATGTTCGTCGGCAGCGAAGGCGCGGCCGCAGGCGCTGAAGAGACGGCTGATCCGCGTGTGCGCAGCGCGTGGTCGGTATTCCTGGCTCCGGTATATGTATTCGTATTCGGCTTCGTACTGCTGTCCATCTTATCGATTACGCTTCCGCTAAGTACCTCATGGGGTTCAATATCATTTGCCTCTTGGATAGCATCGGCTGTAGGTACTTGGAGCGGTTGGGAGCCGCTGCTTATCTTGCTTTGCATGGTGTCAATTGTGTTTTCTAGTCTTCAGGGAATGAATGCGCTGTCGCGTTCTTTATTCGCCATGTCAAGGGACGGAGCGCTGCCGGACCATACAAGGCTAAGCCGGGTATCGGCGCGTACCGGGAAGCCGACAGCGGCAATCACCGCCGCGGCGATCATCTCCGGTTTCATTGGCATCGTCTTTTTCAGTCTATACGGCGGCGGGGAAGATGGGCTATTAACGATAGCGGGCTTTGCAATAGCAGCCATTCAATTTGCATGTGCTATCCCGATCAGTCTGCGCCTATTCAAAGAACGGAAGCGGAAGGAGCTGCGCGTCGCTCCGTGGCAACTCGGGCGGGCAAGCACGGCTGTTCACTGGACAGCATGGCTCGGTATGGTCATTAGTGTGATCGGCTGCGTATTCTTGATCAATCTATACGCTGGGGCTGCGTTACTAATCGTAACAGCGGTCGCATGGATGGCATCGCTGATTCGAGGGGAACGGTTCGAACGAAAGCTTCAATTGTCATCGAGACGTACCCGTGTGGAGCTGCAACGAATTGAAAGAAAATTCGGACCGCTCTTTCTGGACGGGAAATGAGCAAAAAGATATTTCCCGGGGAAACGCATAAAAATACACAGTTGTCAACCTTTCGACAGCGATTTCATGACAAAATTGTGACAATAGTTGTCGAAGCATAGGTGACGGAATGCCGCATTTGCCAACGTTTGGCGTTTCTCGGTATAATGAGCGCAGATTATTACTGCGAGCAATAGGGGGGAAATCGGGAAATGAAGCGTTCGAATGTGACGATTATTTCCGTGAACGTTGGGATGCCTGCCTCGTTGAACCATGGGGAGAAGGTCGTTCAATCCGGCATACGCAAACAGCCGGTTCCAGGCAGTATTGCAATAACGGCAGGCGGATTGCCTGGGGACGGTCAGGCTGATCTCATCAATCACGGGGGGCCGGACAAGGCGGTATGCGTCTATGGATATGATCATTATCCTTATTGGGAAGAGCGGCTGGGCCTATCTCTAGAGGTCGGATCATTCGGTGAAAACTTTTCACTCTCGGGTTGGGATGAGATGGACTGGTGCATCGGCGACCAAGTACGAATCGGGACGGCTTTACTGCAAGTCAGCCAGCCGCGGCAGCCATGCTTTAAGCTGGGTGCAAGGCACGGTGTGCCCGAACTTGGAGAGTGGGTAGCGGAGACGGGATATACCGGCTTTTATTTAAGGGTGTTAAACGACGGCGTCGTACAGGCTGGAGACGAGGCGGTCATCGTTGACCGTCATGCGGCTTCGATTACGATAGCCGAGGCCAACCGGGTTATGCATCACGACAAATCAGATACCGATGGCATTCGCAAACTGCTTGCTGTGGAAGAGTTGGCTGGAAGCTGGCAGAAGACGCTGCAAGCACGTCTAGCACGGCTTACAGGCGCGTCCGTTACGGAGAAGGAGCATTAATGGCGGCTGCAAACCATCACTTCTCGAATCAACAACAGGATGACACTGTAATTGTAACTGGAGCGGCAGGCGGCATTGGTTCCGCTCTTGCTGCCGCATACGCATCAGCCGGACACCGCGTCGTCTTATCCGACCGGAATGCGGAGGCTGGACAACGAGTGATGGACCGGATCATAGAGAAGGGCGCGAGTGAGGAGCGGATGATGTTCCATGCTGCTGATCTTCGCCGCCCTGAGCAGATCGGCAGGTTGTTCCAGACGGCGGCAGAACGTTTCGGTTCCGTGGACGTGCTTATTAATAACGCCGGCTTCGGACATACCGTTTCCCTTTATGAGTTGTCAATCGAACAGTGGGACGACGTCATCGATACGAATTTGCGCGGAACGTTTCTATGCTCTCGCGCTGCCGCTACCCTCATGAGGGGGCAGAGAACAGGCGGGCGGATCGTCAATATTGCTTCGACGCGAGCTGCGATGTCGGAGGTCAATACGGAAGCGTATGCTGCTTCCAAGGGCGGGATTGTATCGTTGACGCATGCTATGGCGGTATCACTCGGTCCAGACGGCATTCGCGTGAACTGCATTAGTCCGGGCTGGATTGAGACAGGGGATTACGATGCGCTTCGCGAAGCCGATCATATCCAGCATCCTGCCGGACGTGTCGGAAGGACGGACGATATTGTGCGCGCATGCTTCTATTTGACCGACCGCGAGAACAGCTTCGTAACGGGTATCAATTTGACTGTGGACGGCGGAATGACGGTCAAGATGATCTACGAGCCGTAATAATGGCTTCAAACTTGTAGAGGGACGGATCGTCAGAAAACAACCGCAATATATTAACGGCATTAATTTTTAATGGTGCAAACAAAGAAAGGGTTTATACGCATTGATGAACAACGGAGATATGGATTCGCGAGAAACGCTATTAAGCGGCTGCACGGATGCACAGCGTATTGAACGCGACATTGCCGACAGCCTGCAGCAGTATGGCTTCGGCGACTGGACGGCTGTCGCCCGCCAATCGGGCATGAACAATACAACGCGTCTCATTGAAACGGATTCTGGACGATATGCGCTTCGATTGTACGACAACCATCAAGATCGAGGAATCGTTACGCTGGAGCATGAGATGCTTCATTATTTAACGTCATCAAGTTTCTCGCTGAAAGTACCGGAACCCGTTCGGAACAGCACGGGCGATACGATTACCGCATCGTCAAGCGGGAAGCTTGCATCGTTATTCCGCTATATCGAGGGAGAGCGCCCGTTATCCCGCCATGAGGCGCATGTCCGTTCGCTTGGCCGAGCGACAGGGATGCTTAGCGCGTCGCTTGCTCAATTTCAATCCACACATGCCCCAATCTACAAGCCGTACTATGAACTTGATCTATCCTATTCGGACTGGAGCGATGAGAACGTACTTGCATTAGCGGATCGGTCGAAACTCAGGCAACCGGAGATGGAATCGGTACGTCACCTTCTGGAAACAAGACGGAGCATGAGCACCTTCCTTGAATCGGTACGCTCATTGCCTCATCAATGGATTCATGGCGACTTGAATTTCTCCAATGCTGTAGCGGTTGAAGAAGAAATCGTCGGCGTGTTGGATTTCGAGTTTTGCACCGTTGACTTGCGTGCTATGGAGCCTGCTGTTGTACTCGTCGATTTCATCCACGCAGACCGTTCGGACGAGGAGAGAATGGCATACTTATCGCATTATGCTGTTGGGTATGGCTCGGCCTGCAAGCTGACGAGAGACGAAACGGATGCGGTACCCGGCTTGATGAAGCTGCGTATGCTGGACGTTTTTTTGCATTTTGCAGGAAGAAGATCGGATGAATTGGATGAAGTATCGGTATGGGAAGGCCAGATTCGCCATGCCGATTCCGTCTGCCGTTGGATCGATTCGTACGAGCCGGTAATGAAAGAAACGCTTCGTTCATCCTTAAGCGAATGATTGTACAAGCTTCCGCCATATACTGTTCTTGTTAAGGGATATGGAACGGAGGGTGAACGGTGATGAGTACGGCGCAGTTACTTGGTTACGGAGAGCAGGATCGGCTGGTCATCGTGAATGCGGATGATTTCGGCCTATGTCATGCCGCCAATGAGTCCATCAGCAGGCTGTTGTCAGCCGGATACGTGCAATCGTCAACGATAATGCTGCCTTGCGGATGGGCGAGAGAGGCGGCGCAATGGAGCGCGAGAAATCCAAGTCTCGACGTCGGCATCCATTTCACATTCACAAGCGAGTGGGATACCTACAAATGGGGACCGGTGTGTCGCACGGCTGCAGTCGAATCGCTGGTTACGGAGGAAGGGTATTTTCCGAAGGACGTGAAGTTGTTTGAACGGCAGGCCGATCCCGAACAGGTTAAGACGGAGCTGATTGCCCAAGTCGAGATGGCGCTCAAGCTGGGGCTGCGGCCGACGCATGCTGACAATCATATGGGCAGCTTGTATGGGCTGGAGACAGGACGCGATTTTCTAGCCCCCGTGTTCGAGGTATGTGCCGCCTATGGTCTGCCTTTCCGTCTTCCACGGAACTTGCTGACCGAGACCGGCCAGGTCGCGCCGCCCGAATTGGCGGAAATCGCGAAGAAGCGGGCGGAGGAAGCGGAGTCGCTCGGCGTCGTCGTGCTCGATTATTTGCTCGGCTTGCCGTTCGCGATGCAGTTCAACGAGACTTATGAGTCGTATCGGGCTCAGTTTATTCAAATGCTAAGCGGACTGCGGCCAGGCGTATCAGAAATTATTATTCACCCGGCCGATCCGACCGATGAACTGAACTCCTTCCATACGCAGGCTGAGAAGCGGGGATGGGATGTCAGGCTTCTGCAGGATCCGGAGGTTCTTCGCACCTATGAGGAGCAGCGGCTCATTCGCGTTGGATGGCGAGAGCTCCAGCAGCTGCAATCGATATTACAGAACGGACACGACTGAGAAAAAATACAACCTTCGCTTTATGGCAGCATGAGCCGTATTCGCGAAGGTTGTATTATTAATGCTGTTAATAATCGGCGGGCAAGTCTGATCAACGCGCTGGTTTCTCCTCCATTTGAATCGCGATATGGTTGGCAATCCACTGCCCGTGGTATCGTCCGGTCTCGATGAACACTTCGTTCGCTTGCTTGCGGGAAGCTACGACACCGGCTAGATATACGCCAGGCACATTCGTCTCCATCGTCGATTCATTGAAGGTCGGGCTACCGTCCTCTTCGAGTGTGACGCCGATTCCTGTAAGGAATTCTCGATCGGGATGGAAGCCGGTCAACGCGAGAACAAAATCATTCGGCAGCTTCTCCTCGCCTTCTTCATTCTCGATCGTTACCGAAGCGGGTTCGATATGTACGACGCGGGAGCGGAACAGCATTCGAATTCGGCCTTTATTGACGAGGCTTTCGAAGAGCGGAAGAACCCAAGGCTTAATGCCAGATGCGTAACCTTCGCCCCGGTAGATGACCGTGACTTCGGCTCCGACTCGCTCCAACTCAAGTGCTGCGTCGATCGCGGAATTGCTGCCGCCGATAATCGCGACCTTCATTCGGGTATAGGGATGGGCTTCACGAAAGAAATGGCTTACTTTGTCCAGCTCTTCACCTGGTATACCGAGCGTGTTCGGATGATCGAAGTAGCCAGTTGCGACGACGACTCGGTCGCAGCGGTATAGGTTCGTGATACCGCTGCGTTCGGTCGAATGAACGAGGAATGTACCGCCTGCTTCTCTCTCAACTTGAGTAACCGTCTCGTAGGCATTCATGCGAATGTTGTGCCGAAGCATAACGGTCCGGTAGTAGGCAAGTGCTTCTTGCCGCGTTGGCTTGTCGCCCGATGTTGTGAATGGGATGCCGCCAATCTCGAGCAATTCCGGCGTGCTGAAGAAACGCATATAGACCGGATACTGCGAGATGGAATGGACGATGTTACGGCTCTCGATGATGAGAGGATGAAGGTTAAGCTGCTGCAGCGCAAGCGCGGCAGCTAGACCGCAAGGGCCGGCGCCGACGATGATGACATGTTCCGATTGGATTGGGGTCGCTCCTAGCATGATGGCAATTCAGCCTCCTGGATCAGAATTTAGATGAATCAATTGTACCGTTGCAATGCTCCCGGGCGCAAACCGAATACAGAAGCTGCCAATAAATCAACGAATGGTACTGGGTACGAGCTCTCGAATCATGTATAATGATGTTGAAATGTACGACTGGGAGGATGCTAGATGCGACGGCGTTTTGTAATTGAAGCGGTGATGGTGGCCACCTACGGGCATTTGCTCGTGCCAAGCCGTCCGGTTGATTATGTTGTTCCTTATTCGACGATTGCCGAACTGTATGATATGAAGGACGGTGCGGAGCCTGTCATGGAGGATCCGTCTGACGATAAGCATGTAAAAGAAAAGATCGGCGAGTTGATCGCCTTCTTCGAGGATCCGTTAAACCGCAAAAAAATCGAACGGGCCCTGCAGGTGCCTTGGCGCGAGAGCGCGCCGCTTCTCTTGGACGATATGATTCAGTTCACGATCGTTCATTCGCTGGACAACGCGCAATACGGGGAGATGTTCGATCCGATCGAGACAGAGATTCTGCTAGCGGGAATGAAGCTGAATACGCCGATTCTCTCCGACCAGATCGAGTTTCAGGAACGGCTCATCGATGCGGAAATTCCGGTGCAAATCTATGATATCGAAGATTTCGAGTTCGCGGTCGAAGGCGGTATCGGACCGGAAGATTTTATCGAGCACCGGGATCTATAACCGTTATTTTCGAAATGTTATAAAATAAAAGGGTTGCGCGTCTTTGGATTGGATGCTAATATTTGCTTGTGTTAACGACGAATAATAACGACGGATACGAAAGGGGGGACTGAACATGCGTAATCAGAATCAAGCCGCATTTAATGCTTTTCAGATGCAGAAACAACGGTTTAATTACGCTTTTACAGGCCCTTCCTTTTCGTATGATTGCGTATAACGGGGATTGCTGTCTCTGTTTGCCTAGTCGTGTGCGAGAAGACCTGGAGCCTTATTGGCTCTAGGTCTTCTTTGTTTTTGTTGTTGCCGTTCGAAGGGGAACGTCTAGAGAGGAGAGATAAGAATACGATGGCAACGTTATTGCGATTGTTGAAGTATGTAAGACCGAGTGCCAAGTGGGCGGCTGCGGCGTTGTCCCTCATGCTGCTTGCGACTGTCATTGACCTGTTGGCGCCTTGGGTATTGCGCAAAGTGTTCGACGACGGCATCGGCAAGCGGGATATGGCAGTCGTCATGCTCCTGACGCTCGCGTTGTTCGGCCTGCAGGTGATCAAGAGTTTGGGTTCGTTCGCGCAGGGCTATACGCAGGAGATGGTCGGGCAGAATGTCGTCTTCACGCTGCGGAAACAAATGTACGCACAGCTGCAGCGGCTGCCTTTTAAGTATTATGACAAGGCGCAGACCGGACAGTTAATGTCGCGAATGACGGGCGATATCGAAGCGGTCAAAAATTTCGTCGGCTTCGGCGCCATGATGCTGATTACCGGTATATTCACGTTCGTCGGGACGTTGATCTTCATGTTGTCGATGCAGTGGGAAGTAACGCTGCTCGCGCTCAGTCCGATTCCGCCGCTGCTGGTCGTCATGTGGGCCTTCAGCCGGAAGGTCGGACCCGCATGGGGCAATATCCGCGAACAAATGGGACGGCTCACGACGACGCTGCAGGAGAACATCTCCGGCATTCGAGTTGTGAAAGCGTTCGCGCGGGAAGATAAAGAGCAATCGAAGTTCGCTGAACGCAATGAACAAAATTTCGAAACGAACATGTACCGGGCGAAGCTGGAAGCAACGGCGTTCCCGCTGATGGGCTTCATGGGCGGATTGACGTTTCTCATCATGATCTGGCTCGGCGCTGTCTACGTCGCCAAGGGCGAAATGACGCTCGGTACGTTCATGGCGTTCCAATGGTATACATGGGGCTTGATCTGGCCGCTTAACATGCTCGGCTGGCAGATCAATATTTTTCAACAGGCTTTGAAAGCGGCTCCCCGGGTGTTCGAAGTGCTGGATACGGAAGTGGACATCGAATCTCCAGACGGCGGCGGTACCGATACCTCATCGATGAAGGGCGCTGTGTCATTCGACCGGGTGACCTTTGCCTTTGATCCCGTTTCGAAAACGTCTGAGAATGAAGGGAAGCCGGCTGCCGATCAAGAAGCAGCTGCAGCGGCAGAGGATGACAGCGACAGCGAGACTGCTGCAATCCAGCCAGTCCTTCAGAACATCAACCTTGACGTTCAACCAGGTGAAGTGATTGCGGTTCTCGGTGCGACCGGATCGGGCAAAAGCAGCTTAATCGCTCTACTGTCCCGCTTCTACGACGCGACGGACGGGACGGTCCGAATCGATGGCATCGATGTGAGAGACTACAATTTGGAAAGCCTCCGGCGAAGCATCGGCATCGTGCCGCAGGAGACGTTCCTGTTCTCGGCATCGATACGCGACAATATCGCATTCGGGTTCCCTGATGCGACGCAGGAGCAAATCGAGAATGCGGCGGTTCGCGCACAGATCCATGATTTTATCGTCAATATGCCGTACGGCTACGATACGTTGATCGGCGAGAGAGGGGTCGGGCTGTCAGGCGGCCAACGCCAGCGTGTCGCACTTGCGCGCGCGATTCTGATGAATCCGCCGATCCTGGTATTGGATGAAGCAACGGCAAGCGTGGATACAGCAACGGAGTCGGCCATTCACGAGGCGCTGCTTGAAGTCATGCAAGGCAGGACCACGTTCATCATCGCCCAGAGGCTGTCGTCCATCCGCCGGGCAGACCGTATTATCGTGCTGGATAACGGACGGATTGTGCAGCAAGGAACGCATCGCGAGCTGAACGAGCAGGACGGATTTTTCCGCAGGCTGTTGGAGAAGCAGGAGATGGCAGCGGCGTCGGGGCAGTAAGAAGCCGAATCATTCATTAAAAAATTAATAGCATTAATATTAAAAACTTCTATTTTATCGCAGAGGGGGAATACCGTGAGTCAAGTCGAATGGGATTCGGAAGACGAGCTGGAGGAGAAGCCGTTTCAGCTCAATTATTTGAAGCGGCTGTTCCGGTATGTACTGCCGTATAAACGAACGCTCAGTGTCGTTGTCGGCATCGTGCTGCTGAACATGGGACTCAGCCTCGCCGAGCCGCTGCTGCTCGGGTTTATTATCGATGATGGGATTATGAAGCAAGACTACGATTTTATTATGTGGACCGGTATCGCACTGTTGAGCTTCCGGTTTATAGGATGGCTGTTCGGATGGCTGCATACGAAGTTGATCAACTTCACAGGCCAGCGGGTGCTGTTCGATTTGCGCCAGCAGTTGTTCAATCATCTGCAGACGCTCTCGTTCCGGTTCTTCGACGGCCGTCCAGCCGGTAAAATCATGTCGCGTATCACGAACGATACGAACGCAATTGGCGAATTGATCAACGGCGGACTAATTACGACCGTAATGGAAGTCACGCATTTGCTCGGCATCGTCGTCATCCTGTTCTGGATGGATTGGCAGCTTGCGCTGTTGTCGTTCATTACAATGCCGCTGCTTTACCTGATTGTCGGTAAGCTGCGTCCGAAGATTGAAGGCTCATGGTCGAAATCGCGCCGGACGATGTCTGCGATTAACGGCAACGTGAATGAGACGATACAAGGCATTCGCGTCGTGCAAGCTTTCTCCCGTCAATCGGTTAATAATGCTAAATTTAACGCCATTAATACGAACAATAAACAAGCATTCATGCGCGCAGTACGGTTGGAATCGACCGTATGGCCGCTGGTCGAGCTGATCGGCATGCTCGGTACATGTATCGTTATCTGGTTCGGCGCGAAGCGCGTGATGGACGATGTGCTCACAATCGGTTTCGTCATGGCGTTCATCAACTACTTATGGCGGTTCTGGGGACCGCTCAGCGCATTGTCCAAGGTGTACAGCCAGCTGCTGTCGGCGATGGCATCGGCAGAACGGCTGTTCGAGATATTGGATACGGAGCCCGAAATCCGGGATGCGGAGCAAGCGAAGGAGCTTCCTTCGATCCGCGGCGAGGTGGAATTCCGCAACGTCTCATTCCGTTATGGTCCAGACAAACCGGAAGTTCTTCATGGTATTAATCTTCGTGTGAAGCCGGGTCAACGCATCGCGGTTGTTGGTCCGACCGGTGCGGGCAAGAGTACGATCGTCAACTTGCTGATGCGCTTCTACGATTCGACGGACGGTCAAGTGTTGATCGACGGGAATGATGTGAAAGACGTTACGCTCGACTCGCTGCGCCGTCAGATGGGCATCGTGCTGCAGGACTCGTTCATTTTCTCGGGCACGATTGAAGAAAACTTGCGTTACGGCAATGAGGATGCGACGGACGAAGAACTGCTGGAAGCGGCGAAGAGCGTTCGGATCGACCAGTTCGTCAAGAAGTTCGCGGATGGTTATCAGACGCAGGTGGAAGAACGCGGCAGCAAGCTGTCCGTCGGACAGCGGCAATTACTTGCTTTTGGCCGTGTGCTGCTGAGTGATCCACGTATCCTTATTCTTGACGAAGCGACATCCAGCGTCGATACGGAGACAGAGCAGCATATTCAATCGGCGCTTACGCGCGTATTGGAAGGCCGAACGGCATTTATAATCGCGCACCGATTGTCGACGATCCGTGATGCGGATCTCATAATCGTCGTACGCGACGGCCGCATTACGGAGCAAGGAACGCACGATGAGCTAATGAAAACGAGCGGTTTATATGCGAATCTCGTGCAATCGCAGCTGCTGATGCAGCAATCGTTCAACGAAACGTTAACCAACAAGACCGGCTAATGCTTCGATGATGATGTCAACCGTATTAAAACGTGTGTTTCAGCCGGACGGCATTACGATCTGTCAGAATGGCGGCAAATTTAATGACCTCAATCATTATCATATGCACCTTATTCCAAGATACGAGGGGGACGGCTTCGGATGGAGCGATCCGCTCCATCCGGACGGCGCCGAGAATCGGCTTCGCGTGACGAGGGACAAGCTGCGGGATGCGATGATGGCCTAAAACAAAGGTATGCGGTGGTAAAGATATAATTGCGACACTGGGCAGTACTATGAACGAGAGATAAATAAGGGCCGATCCTTCGCCGTAAGGCAGAGGAGTCGGCCCTTGTTCATTAACTCAACCCGAACGCTTCGGCTACGAGACGGTATGACCGGATGCGCGCTTCGAAATTGTGCGTGTTCGTGACAATCATCAGCTCATCCGCATCGTAACACTCGCGGATGGCGATCAGCTTCTGCTTCACAACATCCGGAGTGCCAACGATGATCTGGCTCCGGCGGCTGTTGATCAGCTCGATATCGATCTCGTCGTACGGGTACGACTGTGCTGTCTCGACGGACGGGAAAAACCGGAGTTGGCCGCCGCGGTGAAGCATCAAGAAGAATAAGGATGTGCTCGCCGCGAGCCGTTCGGCTTCTTCTTCTGTATCGGCGCAGACGACATAGACAGCTGCCAAAGCATGCGGCTTATCGTTAAGCGCCGAAGGCTTGAAGTTGTCCTTGTAGCTGCGAACGGCCGCTTCACCGCCCTGCACGCCGAAAAACTGGGCGAAGCCGAACCGAAGTCCGAGCTGAGCAGAAATCCTTGCGCTCTCGCCGCTTGAGCCGAGAAGCCACACCTCAGGCGCTGTATCGATGATCGGCGAGGCGAACAAATTTGGAAACGGATGCGTTGGTCCGACTTGATCATACAAATAATCAATAAGATCGGATATCTGCTGAGGGTACCGGTCGATGGAAGTATATTTGCCTTCCTGAAGAGCGCGCGTGGACAATGGCATACCGCCTGGTGCGCGCCCGAGTCCGACGTCAATTCGGCCAGGGTGGAGCGCTTCGAGCAGGCGGAAATTTTCCGCGACTTTATAGGTGCTGTAATGAGGGAGCATGACGCCGCCGGAGCCGAGCCTGATGCGTGACGTATGCGCCGCGAGATGGGCGATCAATATTTCCGGACTGGAATGCGCCAGAGCGCCGGAAGCATGATGCTCGGATACCCAGTAGCGGTAATAGCCGAGCCGGTCGGCTTCGATCGCCAGCTGTGTCGTTTCTCTTAGGGCGTCGGCAGCTGTACGGCCTTCGGCGACCTGTGATTGGTCTAGTATGCTAAGCTTCATGTATGGTTCACCTCATAAATTGGAATTTGTAGAGCAGCAAAAAAGGAATAGGAAGTGCCTGTTCCTATGTATTGTGATCGATTGCTTCCGCCATCGTTCTGTCGGTCAGATGAGCATAGATTTGCGTCGTCTCTGGCGATGCATGGCCAAGCTGCTCCTGCGTCTTATAAATGTCGTTACGCAAATAGTAGTCGGTCGCGAATGAATGCCGCAATTTGTGGACGGACAGGTACGGCTTGCCGAACCTTTTGGCATATTTGATGACCATCTCTTGAATGGCCCGCTTCGTCATGCGAGAACCTTCCTTCTTGCCGTTTGCAACGGCGAGGAAGAGCGCTTTTTCCCGCTTAGGCGCATTGTAGGACGTATCCCGTATGCTCATGTAGGCACTCAATTGGTCGACTGCTTCCTGGCGGAAATAGACGGGCGTCTTGAATGTGTCGTCATTTTTACCTTTACGGAAAACGTACGTCAGCTTCTTCTTCAAATCGATGTCTTCGACATTCAAGTTAACGACCTCGGAGACACGCAAGCCGGAGTGCAGAATGAGACTGATTATGCAGGCGTCGCGCACTTTGTTCAATTGATAGCTGTATATGGCTTGCTTGTTCGAAGCAACGTCATTCTCATAGTCGCGCTGCACGTAGGCCATAAATTCATCGATCTCTTGCTCCTGCAGCAGCTTTCCTTCTAGCTTCGCCGCCGTATCCTTCGGTTTATGCGTCCGCTTGATGGACACTTTGGCCATCACATTCCGTTTCAGCAGCGGGTAAAATTGTTCGTCCTCCGCGATCTGGCTCAGATAATGAAACAGCGAACGGAGCGAGGAGAGCTTGCGGGTAACGGTCACGCGCATATTCGTATGCTCGGTCCGGGTCATCAGGAACATACGGAACGAGTCGATGCTGTCCATATGCAGCCGTTCCAGTTCTTCAAGCTTTATATCTTTGACAGAAGGGCCTTCAGCAAGCCCTTCGGCGAGCAGATAAGAGAAGAACGTATCATAATCCCGCACATATTCAAGCAGCGAGGAAGGGGACAGATCGGGCAGCTTAAAGTTAATAAACTTCTCGACATACCACGGCATGAGCGGCACTTTCTTATCCAGCTCCTGGCGGTCCTTGATCTTAATGACGTTCATGACGGGTCAACTCCTTACAAAAAATAAGTAACGTCCGCTTCTTCATTATACGCCCGTAAGATCGAGCAGAACAACTATTCGGCCATCATACGGAGGACATTGTCGAATTTAGAGGACGACCTGTTTCATTGAACCGCACAATGCTGGTATAATAAGGAGAATGATAGGCTTCCAGGAGTTGATATCCGTTGAAAATAGCGCCGCTGCAACCGTTTCATCCCGTAATCGCTGAATGGTTCGAGCAAACCTTCGGCCAGCCGACCGACGTGCAGGTGCGTGCTTGGAGGACGATTCAAGACGGCAAGCATACGTTGATCGCTGCTCCGACCGGGTCGGGCAAAACGTTGGCTGCGATGCTGCCTTGTCTGGATGCCGTAGTCCGTGAGAAACTTAATGAGGGCAAGTCGTCGGGCACGGCGGCAGGCAAGCTGGAGCGAGGCGTGAGGGTATTGTATTTGTCTCCGCTGAAAGCGCTTAATAATGATGTGTTCTACAATTTGGCATCGTTTATTGAATCGATCGACCGTGCTGCAGCGGAGCGGGACACACATTGGCCTGGCGTTCGCTGCGCGGTGCGGACTGGCGATACGCCGTCGTCTCAGCGCGCTTCGATGGCGAAGCGTCCGCCGGATGTGCTGCTGACGACGCCAGAATCGCTCTATATACTGTTGACATCGGAGAGTGGCATATCGATGCTGCGAACCGTCTGTCATGTCGTCGTCGACGAGATTCACGACTTGGCAGCTGACAAGCGCGGATCGCATCTGTCGCTGTCGCTTGAACGGCTGGTTCAGCTGTGCGGACATCCGATTCAACGGATTGGCGTCTCCGCCACGCAGAAGCCGATGTGGCGGGTTGCCCGGTTCTTGGGAGGCTGGCAACCGGATTCGGATTCATCTACAGACGATTCACAAAGAGCTATTGATCCGCATGAAGTTCGAGATTCGAGTGCGGTTGATACCGAGTTAGACTCTGTTGCTTCGGCAGACCCGCTTGCTGAGCAGCAAATTCACCCGCTTGGCTATATGCCAAGGCCTGTTGCGATCATCGAAAGCACGATGCGCAAATCGATGCAAGTGGTGTTGACGATGCCCGACCAATCGAAGCCGATGACTTCCCGCGAGGCGGTCTGGCAGCCCATGCTGCAGCGGCTGTTCGCATTGATGGAGGGTTGCCGGACGGTGCTGATCTTCGTGAACAGCCGCAGGCTGTGCGAGCGAATCTGCTTGCGCCTTAACGATGCCGCAGGCTACGAATTGAGCCGGGCGCATCACGGCAGCCTAGCGAAGGAACGTCGGCTTGAAGCGGAACGGATGCTGAAGTCCGGCGAGCTGCGCTGCATTGTCGCGACCTCGTCGCTGGAGCTCGGCATCGATGTCGGCCATGTCGATCTTGTCATTCAAGTCGATCCGCCTTTCAATGCGGCTTCGGGCATCCAGCGGATCGGACGGGCTGGCCATTCGGTTGGCGACATAAGCCGTGGAGCGATCATCGTGCGGCACCGCGGCGCGCTGGCGGAGTCGGCGGTGCTGGCCAGGCTTGTCGCGGAACGGGACATCGAGCCGATCCATATCCCTCGTCATCCGCTGGACGTTCTGTCTCAACAAGCGGTGTCGATGGCAGCTGGGCGCGATTGGACCGTACCGGAATTGTACGAGCTTGCCGTTCGAAGCGACAGCTTCGCGGCGTTTCCTTATGACAGACTTATTGCTATGCTTCAAGTACTGAGCGGATTGTATCCGTTCGCGAGACCGTTGCTCGACTGGGACCGGGATACCGACACGATTAGCGGAAGACGCAGCAGCTCGATCGCGGCTCTGACCGGAGCGGGTACGATCCCGAGCAGCTCCGCATATCCGGTCCATCATTTGGACAGCCGGGTGCATCTAGGCGAACTGGACGAGGAGTACGTGCAGGAGAGCCGGGTCGGCGATGTCTTTCAGCTTGGCACGAACAGCTGGATGATCCGCAAGATAGATAAAGACCGCGTGTACGTGACGGAAGCAGCGAACAGTTTCAGTGAAATTCCATTCTGGCGCAACGAGGCCGGCGGCCGTTCCGTGGAACTGGGCCTTACAATCGGTGCGTTCATCCGCGAGTTGGCCGATAGATTGAAACTTAATGACGGGAGCGCGGCGGATACGACCAAAGCGGAAAAACAGCCGGCCGATCCTTCCGTAACGGATTGGCTGATGAACAGCTACGGGATGGACGGCGCATCGGCAGAGACGCTGATCGGTTATATCCAATCGCAGCATTCATTCTGCGGATTGCCGACGGACTGCCGAATTATGGTAGAGCACTACCGCGACGTTTCGAACCAGACGCATATTATTGTACATAACTGGTTCGGCCGCAGGCTCAACCGCACGTGGCTGCTCGCGATCGAACGCCAATTCGAGCAACTGCTGCCCTACAAGCTGTATGGCAATGCGAAGGACAACGGCATTGAATTCGTTCTCCCGGATTGGGACCCTTCATGGCTCCAATCGATCTGGCAAGTCACGCCTGGCAATGTGCAGTCTCTATTAACGGATGCGGTTACCGGTTCGCCGCTGCTAGCCATCGCTTTTCGTCATCTGGCAGAAACATCGTTGTTATTGTCGCGCAGCTTTACGCGGACGCCGCTGTGGCAGAAGCGTCTTCGCAGCGAGGAACTGCTGCGGGAAGCAATGCCATATGCCGAGCGGTTTCCATATTTAGAAGAAGCGATGAGAGAATGCTTGCACCGGTATCTTGATCTGGACGGTCTGCGAGGCATCCTCGAATCGATCGGAAGCGGGCAATTTGAATTCGTCGTACGTGAGACGCAATATCCTTCTCCAATGGCGACGCAGTTCATAGCTGAATATGTGAATATGCGGATTTATGAAGGGGATGGATTAGATGACGTCATCCGAATGCAGCTGTTGAACGTAAGTAAGGAGCTGGCGGGCAAAGTGTTCGGAGATGACGCCGTACGCCGAGCATTATCGGAGAACGTAATCCAGGCGGAACGCGAGCGGTTATTAGACGCAGGCAGCAGGTTGAACAGCCCGGATGACTTGCTGGCGATGCTTAAGAGCCGGGGAGATATGGGCAGCGAGGAGATCGTACGGCTGGGAGGCGAAGCTGCGTTAACGTGGGTGGCGGAGCTAAGCGGACGCGGAGCAATCGTTCTTGTCGATCTAAGCAGCCGGGAATCGGCGGCGGAGCCGCATCGAACAATAGCCGCCGATACAGAGGCCTCGGATGAGGCTAGGGGCGGTTCAGACCGGACCATCCGTTGGATTTGCCGCGACGAACAAGAGATATACAGCGGATTCCCGGACGATCCCGCTTCGGTTGCTTTTATTATTGGCCGGTTCGCAGAGCATCAATTATCGTTCACGGAGCCGGAACTATGCGACCGGTATCCAGTATTGACGCTCCAGTCTGCCCGGGAGGCGGTCGACTCTCTGCTTGCGCATCAACGGATTGAACAAGCACCTTTCGCTTCGGGACCGGACGAGAGGCTGTGGACAGGCCGGCGTACAGCGGAGAGGATGATTAGGCTATCGATCCGCGAAGCGCGCGACAAAGCGAAGCCGGCACACCCGAACCGGTGGTTCGTTCAGATGGCGATGCGCCAGCATGCGCTGAGCGGCACGCAGCTTCGCGGCGAGGAGGGGCTGCGGACCGTCATCAGCCGGCTGCAAGGTCTGTACTTGCCGCTGACACATTGGGAGACGATCATTTTTCCGTCTAGAATGGTCGATTATCGGCCGGAGCAGCTGGATTTGCTGTGTGCGACAGGTGATATCATTTGGCTAGGCAGGCAGGACAATGGGGAAAGAGAAGGCCGGATTGCTTTCTTCTTAGCAGAGAATAAACCGTTATATGCGCCTTATGTGTCGGGATTGGCCGGGAAGACGTCGTCGAGACCGGAGCTGCTGGCTAAACTGCGTGCCGGAGGAGCTAGCTTCTTGACGAAGCTCGCCCGGGATGCCGGCGAGACGCCATCGGACACGCTCGACAGCCTGCTGGCCCTCGTCTGGGAAGGACAAGCGTCGAACGACCAATTCGCCCCGCTCCGTCTGCATGCCGGGAAGAAGAAGAGCGATTGGGCACGAAGCGGCTCTGGACTCGGCAGATGGTACTGGACGGGCAGTTTATCGGAGGACTCGGCAAGTACATCTGGCCCTGGCGATCAGCCCAAAGCACCGCAAGAACGTCGTACGGATTCCTTATCGGGTCAAGCGAATCCGATGGAGTCGTCGGCCATGCACTGGGTAAGGCATCTGCTGGACAGCTGCGGTATCGTGACCAAAGAACTCGCTGCCCAGGTGACGCCGTTCGCTTGGGATCAGCTTCTTCCGGTGTTACGTCAATTGGAAGAGTGGGGCACGATTACGCGCGGCAAGTTCGTCGACGGCGAAGCATCGATGCAATTCACGACGCCGGAAATTGCGGAGACGATCCGCTCGCCTGTACCGGAATCGGCGGATCGCAGCGTAACGGTGCTGTCGTCGGTCGATCCTGCTAATCCATACGGACTTATCGCAGATTGGCCGGACGATGAGTCTTGCTCCTTCGCACGTAAGGCTGGACATTATCTCGTGCTGCGCGGCGGGGAGTGGCTGTATTGGATCGAGAATAACGGCCGGCGAATCCATACAATAGGACGCGCTGCAGCGGAAGAGGATTCCTCCTTGTTCGAGCTGCGCATGTCGCTGGCCGCTATTCTTCGCCGCCAGCGGCTTAGCAAGATTGTCGTCGAACTCTGGAATGGCAGTTCCATTCTATCGACGGATCAGGGCGGCGGGCTGCTAGGAATAGGGGCCGAAAGAGACGGTCAGCGTCTCGTATTCTGGCCCAGCACATTAAAGTAGAGCGAATCACGAACACCAATACAACCTTGAGGGAGAGTTCGACTATGAGTGTTAATACGATCCAGCAGTTGGCGGATCAAATTCGCCGAAATGTCAGCCAAGTGATTGTCGGGAAAGAGCAAATTGTGGATCAGTTGATTATCGCGCTTATTACGTCCGGTCACGTCTTGCTTGAAGACGTGCCGGGCACCGGTAAGACATTGCTCGCCAAGTCGCTGGCACGTTCGATTGACTGCGGCTTCAAGCGGGTGCAGTTCACGCCGGATTTGCTCCCGTCCGATCTTAGCGGCATTAACTTCTACAACCAGAAGTCAGGTGAATTCGAGTTCCGCCCAGGTCCGTTGTTCACGAATTTGCTGCTCGCTGACGAAATTAACCGCGCGACGCCGCGAACGCAATCCAGCCTGCTGGAATGTATGGAAGAGCGGCAGGTGAGCATCGACGGCACGACGCATGTGCTGCAACCGCCATTCATGGTTATCGCGACGCAGAACCCGATCGAGCAGCAAGGTACGTTCCCGCTGCCGGAAGCTCAGCTCGACCGGTTCTTGTTCAAGCTGAACATGGGATATCCGACCACAGAGGAGAGCATCAGCATTTTGAGCCGGTTCAAGGAGAGCAAGCCGCTCGAATCGCTGCTGCCGGTGGCGGATCCAAGTGCAATCGCCGAAGCGCAGCGTGAAGTTGTGAAAATTACGGTGAGTGAGGATGTGCTTCGCTACATCGTCGAAATTGCAGAGCGTACCCGTAAGCAAGAGGAAGTCGCAACCGGCGTCAGCCCCCGCGGCATGCAGGCGCTCATGGGCGCTTCTCAGGCTCGGGCAGCGCTGTCGGGCCGCGGCTACGTAACGCCGGACGACGTGAAGCAGCTGGCGGTTCCGGCCCTTGCACACCGTCTCGTGCTGAAAAGCTCCGCAAGGGCTAGAGGCGACCGCGGCGCTGCCGAGCGATTGATCGAGCGCGTGCTCAGCAGCGTCGAAGTGCCGGCCGAGCCGCTTCGTTCTTAGGAGCGGGAAGCTTATGGCGGCATATGGATTCATTCTGATTGGAATTATCGTTATTTATATTCAGCACGTCATTTTCCGCAAGCTCGCTCTTCGCCGTCTTACCTATGACCGCCAGTTCGACCGAACCGTATGCTTCGAAGGCGACGAAGTGCGGATGGTGGAGACGATTGGCAATGAGAAGCGGTTCCCGCTTCCATGGCTGAGGGTCGAATCGCTTCTAAGCTCGTCGCTGCGCTTTGGTGCCGACCCGTCTGCGAATCTGGATATTAGCACCGGACAATTTATGCAGAATCATAAAAGTTTCTTCAGCCTTATGCCGTGGCGAAGGATCCGAAGATCGCACCGTGTGACGGCAGCGCGCCGAGGCGTATATACGCTGTCGACGGTCACTTTGACCGCAGGTGATTTGTTCGGCATTAGCGCAGAAGCGAAGCAGTTCACATTCACGGAACGGATTATAGTCTATCCGCTGCCGGTCATGCCGGACGATCTAGAGTTGCCGGCACGCAGCTGGCAAGGAGAGTTGTCGGTGAAACGGTGGGTCGTCGAAGATCCGTTCCGGAGAATCGGCGTTCGGCCTTACCGGCCAACTGATTCGCTGCGGTTCGTGAACTGGAATGCGACGGCTAGAACGGGCCAACTGCAGGTTCATCAGCTCGATACGACAGCTGATTACGCTGTACTCGTCGTATTGAACGTGGAGGATCACGCTGATGTATGGCGGAACATCGTTGACTTGGAGACGATTGAAAGCGGCATTCGCACCGCTGCTGGCATAGCGAATGAATTGATTCGAAGCGGCATGGAAGTCGGCTTCGGCAGCAACGGTTGTCTGGACGACGAACGGCATTCGACGGTCTACGTTCCGTTGTCTGGCGGTGAACCTCATCTATACCGGATATATGAGACGCTGGCGCTGCTGCAGATTGAAAGATTAATGCCGATTCATGAGTATCTGCAGCAATTGGCGGACAAATTGGACACCGCAACCGATATTATTGTTCTTACGACGTATACCGATGACCGCGTCTTGGATGCGGCTGAACAGTTGGAAGCAGACGGACATCGCGTCGTCTATCAGATGCTCCACACGGAGAGCGAGGCGAAAGTATCATGAGTACCGCCGTTCGAATCCGAACATCTGCTGCCCATATAGCGCTTCGATCGCTTTTTATAGCGCTGCTGCTGCTTCCGGCCATTATAGCGCTTGCGTTATACGCAGTGCCGGATGATGCGCGCTTGCAGTGGATCATTGCCGTGCCGGTCGTATTCGCCTCTGGCGATGCGATGGCAAGAGTATTCGCCGGCAAGAGACGGTGGCTGGCAGACACCGCTGCCGTGCTCATCGTATTGGCCTATGATTATTGGACGTATGGGACGACGTCTATCGCTGTGTTGAGCGCCATCGTATATGCCGCCATCGTGGTATCCGGTACGTTGCGGCCGCGTGACGGATCCATCTGGTCCGTACCGCCTGCCGTATTCATTACTTCCTTCTTCCTGTATGCTATCGTTTCGTTCGTCTTGCAGAAGGAGCCGGATTCCTCCTTCTATTCGCGGATGCTGAACATAGGCGGCGCAGTGACGCTTATTCTCGCCTTATTCTTGTTCAACCGGAGCATGGTGCGTAAAGAGTCTTATTCCGATAATAACGGCGGAACCGTATCGAAATCGATACTATGGCAGAATCGGATACTTGTCGGAATTCTAAGTGCCGTTGCGCTGATCGTATCGTTTCTGTCCGATATTAGCGGATGGATTCGCCGGATGTTCGAGCAGTTCATCAATCAATTAAAAAAGTGGCTGGACTCACAACCGCCTGCAGCGAAGCCTGGACCGATATCGGACAGCGGTGAACAAGCCATCATGCCGCTTGATTCGGCAGAACCGAATCGATGGATCGAGCTAATAGGCACGGTCATGCAATATATCGGCACCGCATTAGCCGTCGCGGCTATCCTCTGGATGCTTTACAAGATTATACGAAAAATGCCGTTCCTCGCCCGTATGATCGAGAAGTGGGTTCAGCGTATGATGGGTAAGGAGCGTCTGGCAGCCGAGCAGGCCGGCTATGCGGACGAAACGGAGCAGATCGATCACGCTCCGCTTGCTGACCGGTTCCGGCGATTCGCCTCGGGGTTGATCCCAGGACGCACAGCAGATGAATGGGACCGGCTGCCGGACAATGCATCCCGGATTCGGTATTTGTACCGTTCAGCTATGCAAGCACGCCAACGTGAAGGCTATATCGCGAAGGTTCATTTGACTCCTAGAGAAACGGCGCGGGATCTGCACGATACCGGATCCGCTATGCGAGAGCTCCCAGAGACGATCGTTAACTTGTATGAACGTGCTCGATATGGCGGCCCTGACATCCATGACGACGAAGCAGAGGCAGCGCGAACGCTGGAGAAACCAAGCAAGAAGCCTTAATAACCCGTATGACCGTTAGCAGCCCTTCCGCCATCCTTACAGATGATGGAAGGGCTGTTTGCGTTGCGGCGTTTATCGGATTTTGTCGAAGGTAATACTGGATAGAAATGACTTTCACGCAGAAACAGACAGATGGAGGTGAGCGGGCAATGACAGCGTCGTCACAACAATCGAACCAGTCGTTTAACCCGCTCGCAACCGTACTGGACCGGCAGCTGGATGCTAATCTGCTTGCGATTCGAACGGCAACCGGCGGAAGCAGCGACATTGTATTTCGCGACTTGGTGCTCGTCAATCACCGGAAAGCGGCTATCATCTATACCGAAGGCTTGGTCGATACCCAGCAGCTTCAGCAGTTCATAATCGAATCGCTCACATTCGATTATGGCGAGCAGACGACGGAACAATTGCCGGAGGCGCTCGAAGAGCGTCCCTTCATCGAAGTGCTGCTCCAATCGGTTCTGAGAGCCGGCAGCATCATGCAGCATTCCCGGTTGGACGAGACGCTCAAAGCGGTCGTTTCCGGTATCGCTGTTCTGTTGATTGACCAATATGATCGTGCAATTGCGATCGATCTTAAGCGTTATCCGGATCGAGCGATCAGCGCTTCGGAGACGGAGACAGTCGTCCGCGGGCCGCGGGATTCCTTCACGGAGAACGTTCGGACGAATACGGCACTTATTAGACGAAGAATCAAGCATCCGGATTTAAGGATTGAGACGCTCAGTATTGGACGAATGACTCAGACGAATGTTCAGATCGTCTATTTGAACGGCGTCGCCCGTGAGAGCGTTGTTGAAGAAGTTCGAAGCCGGCTGAACCGGATCGATGTCGATGCCGTATTGGAGAGCGGCTATATCGAGGAGATGATTGAAGACAGCGCCTTCTCGCCATTTCCGACCATATATCACTCCGAGCGTCCCGATGTCATATCAGCGGAGCTGTTGGAAGGCAAAATAGCTATTATGGTGGACGGCACGCCGTTCGTTCTCGTCGTACCTGCGCTGTTCGTCTCATTCTTTCATTCTGCAGAAGATTATTATCAAAGGGCGGATGTGTCGAGCCTAATACGGGTGCTTCGTTTTATTGGCGTATTCTTTACCCTTCTTGGGCCGTCGTTCTATATTGCGCTCACATCTTTCCATCAGGAAATGCTGCCGACACAGCTTATCGTAAGCCTCGTCGCACAGCGGGAAGGCATTCCGTTTCCTGCATTCGTCGAGGCGTTGCTAATGGAAATTACATTTGATATTTTGCGCGAGGCAAGTGTACGAATGCCAAGAACGTTCGGCTCGACCGTCTCGTTCGTCGGTACGCTTGTTATCGGTCAATCGGCAGTTGAGGCGGGCATCGTCTCGCCGGCCATGCTGATCGTGGTTGCCGCGACGGCAATCTCAAGCTTTGTCATACCGGAGACGAGCATGTCGGTCGCGCTTCGTCTGCTCCGTTTTCCGCTCATGATCTTAAGTGCGACTTTCGGCTTGTTCGGCATGATGGCAGGCATTATTATTCTGGTTCTGCACTTGTGCAGTCTACGCTCGTTCGGCGTTCCTTACATGAGCCCGTTAGCCCCTTTAATAAAAGAGGATGTATCGGATACGCTGTTCAGGCTGCCCATGTGGGCGAACCGCTATCGTCCTCGCCAAATAGCAGCGGGGGACGGCAAGCGCTCTAACTCGTCTATGCCGAAACCGAATGCAACGCCGAATCCGAATAATGGGAACTCGTCCTAAGGAGCGTGTAACACCGATGGCACGTATGATTGGAGCGGGCTTCGTCGTGAAAAGTCTAATACTCGTTGTGCTGCTCGTTCCGGTGGCTGGCTGCTGGAGCAGCAAAGAGCTCAACGAGCTTGCCATTACGATGGGGATGGCTATTGATCAATACGAAGGCAACAAATTCCTTGTTACGGTGCAAGTCGTCGATTCCGGTGAAGTATCGGCGTCCAAAGGTACGCTTGGCCGGTCTCCTGTCATTCTGTACCGTGCGAAAGGCGATACGGTTTCAGAAGCATTGCAAAGGATGTCTACGTCTAGTCCGAGAGCTATTTATAATTCGCATCTGCGCGTGCTCGTGATCGGCGAAACGCTTGCCCGCAAGGGGATCAAAGATGTGCTTGATTATATATCGAGAAACTGGCAATTTCGCACCGATTTTCCCGTCATTATCGCGAAGGGAGCGCAAGCGGGCGATACATTGCGCGTATTGACGCCTATCGAATCCATTCCTGCCATACAAATGTTGAACGCGATCGAAAATTCTAAAAAATATTGGGCGCCGACAGTCGCCATCCATTTTGATGACCTTATTCGTGCGATGGTGAGCAAAGGCAGACAAGCAGTCGTCACCGGGATTCTACTGACTGGAGATGCGGAAGAGGGCGGCAAACGTTCGAATCTTGCAACGACGCTGCCGAAAAGCCGCCTCCGGTTAATTGGTTTGTCGGCATTCAAGAAAGATAAACTAATCGGCTGGCTGAACGAAAATGATAGCCGCGGGTACAATTTTATTATGGGCCAAGTGTATAAATCGACCGGCAATATTACGTGCGATGACGGCAAGCTTCTTGCATTGGAAGTGCTCAACGAAAAATCCAAGCTAAAAGCTTCTTTCCAAGGAGGGAAGCTGCGATTAGCAGCTGACATGAAAGTCGAAGCGAAAATTGCAGAGGTCGCCTGCGATATTAAATTGACACGAGATGAAACGATCCGTCAATTAGAAGCAAAGGCAGAGAAGCGCCTGAGGGAGATTGCTCAATCGGCATTGGATCGGATACAGCACGATCTTAAGGTAGATGTCTTCGGATACGGCGAGGTCGTTCATCGGCATTATCCGAAGTATTGGCGTCAAGTTAAAGCGAATTGGGACGAGCAATTCAGCAACACGCCCGTTGACCTGCAAGTCGATGTGAAGATTCGGCTTCTCGGCACGGTAACGGAAGCGCTGGAACGTGTCGATTAATCCGCGGGAGGCAGGTGCACAAGATGATTAGCGTAATCATATGGATTTGTTTGACCTCGATTGGACTGACTTTTCTGCAGTGGTTATTGCTCTTTCGGAAAAGGAGGGGGACAATCAGCGAACGTGTCGTATTCGGGGTCATCATGGTTGCAGCAACGGCACTCAATATCATGTTGTTGAATGACTGGATGACAACTTCTCCGCTCATTGTGCTGCGAGCGATATTCGGGCCTGCCTCTCAAATGCTGCAGCATTGGGGACTTGTCGGAAAGGAGTAGTGTGGTGTGGTGGAAGAAACAGTAGGAGTTCGGCAAATGTCGATTCTCGTATTTCATTTCATGCTCGGGACGTCGATACTCATTGCGCCTTCGAATATGGCGTTCGTAGCGAAGCAGGACGGTTGGCTAGCATCGATCTTAGGCATTGCTCTCATGATGGTGACTGTGTTTCTGTATGACTCGCTTATGAATCGGTATCCTAAGAAGACGTTGATCGAGATTATAGAGATTGTATTAGGGAAGTGGATCGGCAAAGTAATCGGGCTTGTAATGTTCGGCTATCTGTTTCTGCTCACATCGTTTCTCGTCCGAGTGGCAGGCAGCTTCATTACAACGCAGGTCATGCCGGAGACGCCGATCGAAGTCGTTCATATTGTACTTGCTATCATCGTCATGATTGCCGTTGGCTATGGCATTGAGACGATAGCGCGAGCAGCGGAATTGCTGTTCATGCCGGTGCTGTTCTTGTTCGTGCTGCTGGTAATCTTCCTAATGCCGGATATTCACTTCGACAATTTGCTGCCCATTATGGAGCGCGGACCGAAACCGATTGCGTTGGCTGCGTTCAATCTGTTTACCATCCAAGAAGTGTTGGTTTTCCTCATGCTCTATACGAACCTCAGTAAGCCGAACAAGTTCCGCAGAACCATGCTGGCGGGCGTAACGATTGGCGGGGGGGCGATCATTCTGACGGTTACCTTATGTATTCTGGTGCTCGGTTCAGATCTGACGGAGCGCAACATCTTCGCAAGTTATTCGCTGGCCAAAAAAATTTCAGTCGCCAAGTTTTTGCGAGTCGACGCTTTCATGGCGATCATATGGCTTATTGCATTGTTCTTCAAAACAGCAATCAGTTTCTATGGAGCTGCAGTTGCTTTGAAGCAGACACTGTCCTTGCATCGGTACAAAGTGCTCATACTGCCGCTCGGATTTCTTATGCTATGGCTGTCCATTATCGTGTACAGCAGCATTGTAGAATTTCTTAATTTTACGCCGGCGATCTGGTCACTGTACAGCGTTTGCCATGTCGTACTGCTTCCTATTCTGTTAATCGTAATCGATCGAATTCGGTTCGGTAATACACCTGGCGGGAAAGCGAAGCTGCAATCCGTACCGCCGAGCGGAGGTACGGCTGCTGATCCGAATCGAAATGCCAATGCCAGTCCGAATGGGAATGGGAGTGGGAGTGCAGTGATTTCGGCGCCAAATGAATAAAGCCGTCCGACGAATTCGTCAGACGGCTAATTGCATGAATGGCTTATTCGATTAAAGCGATACCGGCTGCTTATCCGCTGCGAAGCGGTACAACGATTCGACCTTGTCTTCCGTCAACTCACCGCTGTTATCGAACACCGTAATGGAAGAAGCGGGAATATCCCAGTTAATCTCAGGCACGAATTGTACGCGGGTAGCGAACGAATCCCAATTGTTGAGTTTCCACTGGTCGCGAACAGTTTGACGGTCGATGATGCGGTTCTTCTGCATCTCCATATCCGTCAGCGTGACGACGATCACTTTCACATCGACGTCGTTACGGGTCAATCCTGCGGATGTGATAACGTCTTCGATCCATTGCCTATTCTTAAGCTCGGCTGTGAACGGACTGATCATGAAGACGTTCTGGCCAGCAGCGAGATTCTCAATGCAAATGTCCTTCGTCGTATCATATTCAAGGTCACGAAGATTTTTCTTATAAAATTCCGAATCGCGGTCGCGAGGATCAAGACCGTTCTGAATGAGCATATGCTCGACGAAACGTCCGCCTACCGTGTCACGGTCGAGGAAGGACGCTGGGATTCGGGTTGCGAGCTTGCGTGCAACCGTTGTCTTGCCAGTACCAGCAACGCCTACGAAGAAGATTAGTTTCTGCAAAATATGGAGCCTCCACATGAATAATAGATTTATATATTGTAACATTAATTGTCTAATAGTAAAATAGCACATCCTGTAAGGATAACGTTGTCAGTCGTTAGTTGGTACGAGAAATGTGCAATTCGATCGGTTAACATAAACAAAATTATGTTAGATATAGAAGACTTGTTCCAAAAGCAAGAAAAGCTAGCGACGGAAATAGCTCATAAGAATAAAGGCAGCTTAACGCGTTACCGGGATACGGAGCGGTACTCGCGCGGAGACATGCCCGTCCATCGGCGGAACTGCTTGCTGAAGGTAGCGGCATCCTCATAGCCAAGCCGGACGGCAATTCCTTCCACCGTAAGGTCAGGGTCGAGCAATAGCAGCTTAGCTTCGCGAAGCATGAGGGAGGAGCGGAATGCCCGCGGCGACATGCTGTACGTCTCGCGGAAGACTCGTCCGCAATAAGCGACGCTGTAGCCGAGCGTACGGGCGATGTCCGCAATCGCCGCTTCGCTGTCGTCGCCTGCCTCCCGGTCCAAGACAGACAGCTCGATTCGGCGGGCGATCGTCTCGGCCAGACGCGTTGTCTGCAGCGAGACGGGATGCTTCTCGCCAGTCTCGGCGACGTCTTCAGGTGATGTTTCAGATAGTGCAGCGAGCAAGCCGTAAACAGCGGATAATGTCTTCATCCGGTCCGATGCGGTTTCGGCTTTCGTACCCGTAGCAAGCTCGATCAAGCGGGCGACGGCTGGACCGATGCGGCATTCCAAGGGAGAACCTTCCGAATACAGACCACGATCAAGCGCGAGAAGCGTCCGGCGCAGCACCGGGTCGTCTACGAGAAAATGCATGCAGAAGTAAGACATCGTCCCATGCCCGTCCGCAACACACTCATGATGTTCCCCTGGACGGACAAGGAAGATGTCTCCGGGACACTGCTCGTACACCGTGCCTTCCCGTGTGAAACGCTGCATCCCTTCGGTGACGACATTCAACTCGAACAAGGAATGCGTATGAGAAGGGTACGACCACGGGGTTTCCACTCGGCGCAGATGTGCGGCGAACAGTTGAAACGTCGTCTGTACGTCCGGCAAGATATGCAATTCCTTCGTTCCTGTCAGCAGCATTCGCCCCGATGTGTCTTCCATGGTTATATCTGTCCTCCGTTAGTGAACTTCATTTTCGACTCATTATACATGATTATGCGGTGACAGTCGTTCGGTTTGTCCAACTTTACGCTTGAAATGTCCCTGCCGGGCGCTCGGATGAAGTGATACCATAATCATGATGCAACATGAAACCATGATCTAGGAGGAGCTTCTTATGCCGCAAAATATGTGGTTCAACGCACATCATGCTCCCATCGGAGCATTTTCCAGCTTTACACTCGGGTACCCCGGTGCCAATGGCGGGCTCGATCTCGAACGCGGCCGGCCGCCAGGACAGAAAGTCTATATTGGCTTGGAACGAAATGACGGGAGCGGGACGTACGACGCTCTTCCATTCTTCGAGGATGTCGTAGACGAGAGCAAGCGGTACGCGGTTGGCGGCATCGGCGCTTCGGAATCGACGCAGGGCGTCGGTGCGGGCTCCGTTGTTGCACTCGACAAGAGCGCCGTGACACGTGAGCTCCGCTTGACGACAGATACATGGAAAGCAGGAGACTTGACTTTCAAAGTATACTCGCAGGCGCCTTCGATCCCGAACCCGGAAACGGCCAGCGAGGACGAGCTGAAGCTGACGCTAGTACCGGCAGTGCTAGTCGAAGTGACGGTCGATAATACGAACGGCACAAAGCCGCGCCGCGCATTCTTCGGTTACAGCGGCGACGACCCGTATGCAAACATGCGGCGCTTGGAGGAGACCTCCGGCAACCGGCTCGCCGGCATCGGTCAAGGCCGCATTACGGCCATTGCGTCGACGGCGACGCCGGACGTACGATCGGCGCTTGGATTCACGTTGGAACGTATACTGACGACGGAGCTGCAAGAGAACTGGACGTTCGGTCTGGGCGGCACGGGCGTAGTCTTGATGGATACGCCAGCCGGACAGAAGACTACGTACCGCTTCGCGGTCGCATTCTACCGTAACGGCCTGGTCACGACGGGCATCGATTCGTCCTACTATTATACGAAGCTGTTCCCGAATATCGAGGACGCAGCGTCGTTCGCACTAGAACGCTTCGACGATATCACGGCCGCTTGCGAAGCAGCGGAAAAGCGTTGGAGCCTGGAGGGCTTGAATGAGAATCAGCAGTTCCAGCTGTTCCATTCGATTCGCAGTTATTTCGGCTCGACGCAACTGATGGAAGCGGATGGCAAGCCGATGTGGATCGTCAACGAAGGCGAATACCGCATGATGAACACGTTCGACTTGACGGTCGACCATCTATATTTCGAGATGCACATGAACTCGTGGGTCGTGAAGAATGCGCTTGACTTGTTCGTGGACCGTTACTCGTACCACGACAACGTCCGCTTCCCGGGGGATGAGACGGAGTATCCGGGAGGGATTTCGTTCACGCACGATATGGGGGTCGCGAACGCGATGTCCCGCAAGCACTACTCCTCCTATGAAATGTACGGCTTGCACGATTGTTTCTCCCACATGACGCATGAACAGCTGGTCAACTGGGTGCTTTGCGCGACGGTATATGTACACGGCACGAAAGATGAGGCGTGGTTCGAACAACGCCGTGAAGTGTTCGTAGAATGCTTGGAGAGCATGCTGAACCGCGACCATCCGGATCCGGCGCAGCGCAACGGATTGATGAGCCTCGACAGCACGCGCGTCATGGGCGGCTCGGAAATCACGACCTACGACAGCTTGGACGCTTCGCTCGGCCAAGCCCGCAATAACATCTATATGGCTGGCAAGTGCTGGGCCGCTTACGTGGCGCTCGAGCGGCTGTTCCGCGAGCACGGCCTGGAGGACCTGGCGAATACAGCGGGCGTTCAAGCGGACCGCTGCGCATCGACACTCACCAGCCATTTGAAGCCTGAGGGCTATATTCCGGCGGTGCTCGAGAACGGCAACGACTCTCGTATCATTCCGGCGATTGAAGGGCTTGTATTCCCTTACTTTACAGGCAATCCGGAGGCGCTTGATCCGAACGGCCGATTCGGCGAGTACATCCAAGCACTCAAGAAACATCTCGACACGGTGCTTGTACCGGGCGTATGCCTATTCGAGGACGGCGGCTGGAAGCTGTCTTCGACAAGCGATAATTCTTGGCTCAGCAAGATCTACCTGTGCCAGTTCATCGCCCGCGAAATTCTCGGTCTGCCTTGGGACGAGAAGGGGGCGGCAGCCGACGCGGCACACGTGGAATGGCTGACGCATCCGGAATTGTCGTACTGGAGCTGGAGCGATCAGATCATCAAGGGCGAGATTATCGGCAGCAAATATTATCCGCGCGGTGTGACCAGCATTTTGTGGCTGCAGGAAACCGGCGCAGCGCAAATTTTGCCGCAACATTCATAAATCGCTAGAGAAGGCGCTTAATCGGGAAGTACCGATTAGGCGTCTTTTGTATAGGCAAGAACTTCATATCATTTCCGTCCAATCCATGGCAGAGCTTCGAATATGCTATTATGAAAATAAAAAAGGAGAGAAGCTCTGTCATGAAAACAATTGCTGTATTTTGCGGCTCCAGCGAAGGTGCCTCTTCCATATATAAAGAAAGTGCAATAAAGCTAGGTCAAGAGCTTGCCAGACGCCAAATCACCCTTATATATGGCGGTGCTAATGTGGGACTGATGGGAGCTGTTGCAGACGCCGCGTTGGAACAAGGCGGTCAAGTGATCGGGATCCTGCCAACCTTTTTGCAAAATCGTGAAATTGCGCATACGGGTCTAACCGAGCTTATGATGGTGGAGTCTATGCATGAGCGTAAAGCCAAGATGGCGGAAATGGCGGACGGATTCATTGCTCTTCCTGGCGGCCCTGGCACAATGGAAGAGTATTTCGAGATTTTCACATGGGGGCAACTCGGTTTGCACAAAAAGCCATGTGGATTTTTAAATATTAATCAGTATTTTGATCCGATCGTGTCGATGTTCGACATGATGGAGCGCGAGCAATTCATGCAGCCTAAATACCGCTCTATGGTTATCACGGATCATACTGCAGAAGGTATTCTGGAACAATTCTCAAGCTACGTTGCCCCTTCAGTCAAAACCTATCTGACCGATCAACGCACCTGATCGATCGCCCCGGCAATTACTCTAGCCAGACTGATGTCGTTATCAAGGGGCAGGAGAGCGTATACTTGGTCATCTTTACCACGAATCCGCTTTCTGATATGATACATTATGTATCATACTATTAGTAGTTGTTATATCAAGGGAGTGCGGGATCATGGATAATGAGCCATCTAAACCTCAATCCTGGTGGCAGACGCTGCCGGGTATCTTAACAGCAGTGACAGGCATTCTAACGGCTGCGACCGGTTTGATTGTCGCCCTGTCCCAAGCTGGTGTCTTCTCGAATAGCGATAATTCAGTCCCGCCGCCGGCGGTGATGACAACTACGGATTCTCCCGCAGAGTCTCCTGAGACGTCGGAGACGTCCGAGATGTCAGAGACGACTGAGTTGTCTGGGGCGTCTGAGACGTCTGCGCCAACAACGGATGACGCAGCAGATGCCAGTGTGGAGCAAAAATTACTAGCTGCCAATATTGAGTTAGGCCCAACATCCGCAGACGCAGAGAAGACACGCGGATACCTTGCCGGGGCAAACTCGGCTTACCTTCTGTTGGCCGACAGTTGTGTTCAAATTTTGGACAATCTGCGTTTGAAAAAGGTGGCCTATCTGGACGTCATCGACAAACACTATACGATGCTGGTCGGCGAGGAGAACTACGTCTCTTCCGATGGCCAATTGAATATGGAGAAATTGAAAGAGGCGATCGTAAACGCGGACAACGAGATCCACGGCTCCGATGCGACGACCTTCGAACAAATCGTCGAGTCTCGTTGAACCGCGCTATTTGTACCTAATACATAACTGTTCTTCACGCCTCATCCATGAGTATGGCATTCGATGGTATAATGAACTTCATAGTATTGGAAGATTCAGGAGGAATGAAGAGATGAAGCTAATCGATCTAAGCGTACCCATCAGTCCAAGTATTCGTGAGCCGCTGCCGGCAAAGATCGAATATTCAAGTCATGAGGATGGAGCAAAGCAGGCTGCTGCAGTCCTCGGACTGAACAACACCGACTTCCCGGAGAGCAAAGCTTGGGCGACAGAGACGGTTACGCTGAATACGCATGCAGGTACGCATGTTGATGCGCCTTGGCACTACTGGCCAACCTCGGAAGGCAAGCCGGCCAGAACGATCGACGAGCTGCCGCTCGAATGGTTTTATTCCGACGGGGTTGTCCTCGATTTCAGTTCGAAACCGCCTGGCTATGAAATCACGACGGAAGATCTCATTGCCGAGTTGGCACGAATCGGATACACGCTGAAGCCGCTGGACATCGTCTTGATCCGGAGCGATGCGGACAAACGGCTTTATCACGAGCATTACGCCTTCCTGCACGCTGGTGTATCCGCCGAGGCGACGGTGTGGCTTCTCGATCAGGGCATCAAGGTGGTTGGCACGGACGGATGGGGATGGGATATCCCGCTCAATCTGCAAGCCGAGTCCTTCAAGAAAGATCCGCGCGAAGGCGTACTGTGGGCCGCTCATTACGTGGGCAAAGACCGGGAATACTGCCAGATCGAGAAGCTGGCTAACCTGGATCAAATTCCGCAGCCGTTCGGCTTCAAGGTCAGCTGCTTCCCCGTCAAGGTGGAGAAGGCAAGCGCTGGCTGGGCTCGCCCGGTTGCGATTGTAGAGGGTTAAATTATAGTTTAATACTGAGAAAGTTAAGAGCCGTCTTTTCAAGATGAAAAGACGGCTTGATTTCTGTCAGCAGCAGTTCTTAATTTATAATTAAAGTTAACCGACCGATTAATTCCAATATGTGTTAACCTATTCAATGTAAGATCATTAATTTAATTTGGGCTATCCCAGGTGATGAACGCCAAAGGGGAATAACAGATGAAGAGCGGTTTTCAGATGGATACAGATAGCAATCGCCGACTTACGCTTAAGCAAACGAAACAAGCAGCGCTAAATGTTCTGCAATACTACAATGTCGAATGGAATGAAATCCATTTCATTCAGGTATCTGAACACGTCACCTTCCGCATTCAGTGCGGCGAAGGGGATTCCTTTTTATTGCGCATACATCCAGGGAATAAAGCCCATTCTGAAGTGAGTTCAGAACTCGAATGGCTGGCCCATTTAAGAGGTAAAGGGTTAATTGTACCTGAGGGTGTGAGAAACCAAAGCGGAGAGTTTATTACCGTTACGACGATGACAGATGATGCCGATGCCGGACCGTATTACGCGACCTTGATGAGATGGATCGAAGGGGAACGCTTAACGAAATGGGCCCTTACCGAGGATCATATTCGAACGATGGCAGCATTGATGGCGGACCTGCATGGAGCAAGCGTTGATTTTGTTCCTAGCAGCACTTTCACACGAACCGTTTGGGGAAGCGAAAGCTTCAACCGGGATTGGGTGCATTTGCAGCAGCATTATGCTCACTTCATTACAGAAAAAGCCTTCCCGTTATATACCGCAGCCGCAGCTAAAGTTGCCGATCAACTCCAAACCGTCACAACTGATGCACAAAATTACGGAGTCATACATGCAGATCTGCATAGCGGGAATATCGTGTTCAAAGATGAGCAACCGTTTGCCATTGATTTCGGCAGATCCGGCTTCGGCTACCACATATACGATATGGCGCAAACGATCATGGGACTTCAGCCGCATCAAAGAAAGCTATATTTCGATAGCTATGTCAAGGTCAGACCACTCTGCGATAATGCGATTCCTATGCTGGAGTGCTTCTTCATCATGTCAATCATCGAAGCCTATAGTTTCCATGCGGAGAACTCACTGGAGACGGAAGGCCTCATCGAAGAGCAGTCGTATGCACAAGCCATATTGAGAGCCTATTTGAATGGAGAGCCGTTCTTGTTCCAGACGTTTGATTAACATACCGCCAGGTGCGACCGGGAACGAAAGCCGCATTTATTGCGGCTTTTTTATTTTGCGTTATTGTTGTTCAAAAAAAAATGATAGGGAATGAACAATCCGAACAACTCCGGTGTCCTTTCAAATATAAAACGAGAGGAGCCTACAAATGAAACGATTAATAGAAGCTGTTATGCAAAGATCCGCTATTATTTTAATCTGTGTTATTCTTCTATTGGCATGGGGAGGTGTCGCGGCATACCAGATGCAACGCGACTATTTGCCAGGCATCAATAATACGACTTTGATGGTCTCGCTGCGGGCATCTTCCTACCAAGCCAACCAGGTACAACGCGATATTGCGGCGCCGCTTCAAGAAGCAATACGTAAGACGAACGGACTGTCGAGCATCCAGACAACTTCTTATGATGGCGGAGTGCTCATGAATCTGGCATATCCGATGGATTACGATATGAATAAAGCCGAAAGCGCCATTAAGCAAGCGCTGAACGAAGCTAATCTGCCCGATGGTTTAAACAAACCGGTCGTAACTAGGCTGACTTCCAGCACCTTCCCGGTTCTGAGCTATAGCTTGACCTCAGCGAGCACAAGGATCGACGATTTGACCCTGCAATCCACGACACAGACGGCTATCGTCAATCAACTGAAATCCGTTCCTGGTGTCGCCGAGGTACAGACGGTCGGCGGTGCGAACAAAGGCTACGTCGTACTCGTACGGATGAAGGATTTGACGGCCAAAGGGTTTACACTCGACGATTTCAACAAATCAATTGCAGCCGGCATACCGTCCCTGCAGGGAAATGTGGCTAACGTGAAAGCTTCATTTCCAATTAAAATCGATGGTTGGGAATTAAGCGAGCAGGATCTGAACCATCTGCAAATAAAGAATAAAGACAACGCCGCTGTATCGCTTCAAGATGTCGCGTCGGTATCGCAGTCGTTAACGGACGTGAAGACCGTCTCGCGCACGAACGGTGAAGCGAGCGTCCAAATAAACGTGATTAAAACCCCATCGGCTACGATTACGGATGTGGCGAAACAAGTAAAAGCACGGGTGAATGCGATTCCTGAGATTCAAAATCACGAAGTGGTGATGCAATTGATCACCGACCGGGCGCAGGATTTAAACGACTCGCTGATGGGACTTGTTCGTGAAGGATTGCTCGGTTGCTTGTTCTCGATGTTATGCGTCTTATTCTTCTTCCGCAACGTACGTTCGACCTTGTTGATCGCCATCTCTTTGCCAATCTCTTTGTTAGCTACTACAGCGGTTCTCCATTCAATGGGCGTTACGCTGAACATTCTGACCGTATCCGGTCTCATTGTGGCAATGGGACGTATTGTAGACGATGCGATCGTTATTCTGGATAATATGTACAATAGGGTGCAGGAGAACCGTGGCAAACCGATCCTCCCAGTACTAGCTTCCGCTGTTGTAGAGATGCTTCCCGCAATCTTCGCCTCGACGGCGACAACGATTGCAGTCTATGTCCCGATTGCCTTGGTCGGCGGCATTATAGGCGCATCTTACTCCGGTTTTGCATGGTCGGTTGTCATTGCGCTTGTCGTATCTTTCCTTGTTGCGATGGTCGTTATCCCAACACTGGCATTCATGGGCTGGAAGGAGCCCAAAGGAAAGGCGGTCACGCTCGAGCCGTTGTTGAAGCCGCTGCTTGTCACAGCGCTCGCACGCAAGAAGACCGTTATCAGCGTTTCGCTTATTGTGTTTATCGCAGCGGCATACTTCGCAACACAGCTGCCATTCAGTCTCCTGCCTAGTTCGGCTATTGGACAAGTCGCCATCCAGATCGAACTCCCGAAAGGTTCGGCACTGTCCGTCGTCGATAACAAAGTGAAAGAGGTCGAAGCAGTTCTGCATCAAGATCCGAAGGTCGCTTCCTATTCTGCAACGTTCGGATCCTCGTTCACACCGACGGCAGATGATGTATTCGACCAGGGGGGCGGATATATTCAGCAGCCGAATGTGGCCAATCTCTCGATTGTGCTCAAAGACAAGAATGCGGTCGATGCGGCAATAACCGAATTGAAGTCCGAGCTGTCTCCGCTTGCTGAACAAGCGGCGATAACGGTTACGAATCAAAGCCTGGCGGGCGATGATTCCTTGATCAACATTAAACTCTCCGGCTCGGACCAACAAACGTTGGATCAATCAGCCCAGCTCGTTCGCACGAAGCTTGCTGCAATTTCAGGGTTGGCAGTGGCAGGCAAGTCCGATTTGACCAATGGCATTCCGAAATTTGATGTGCATTTCGATAAAGCGAAAGTAGAGGCAGCCGGCATTGAGCCTGTTGAGATCAATAAAGTCGTGGCTCGTTATTTGTCCAAAGGGAAGGACTTTGATCTTCCGGTATCTTCGGGCAACGGGATCATTCCTGTCGATGTGTATATTGATCCGATTGCTCAGGGAACCAATAAAGATACCCATATGCCCGTTTATTCTCCTCAACAGGTACTGGATTCGTTGTCTGCTGAACCATTGACGGGAACGAACAACCGAACGTACCGATTGGATCAGGTCGCGTCTATACAGACGAGCAGCGCATCTTCTTCGATCGTGGAACAAGACGGCGAACCCGTTTCGATCGTATCGGCGCAAATTACGACCCGCAATATGAGCAAAGTGTCTAATGCGGTGAATGAGACTTTGGCAGGAATCCAGTTGCCTAATGGGGTGACCTACTCCACAGGCGGCATTACGGCACAAATTACGCAAATGATCATCGAGATGACAATCGCGGTCGTCGTATCGATCCTGCTTGTCCTAATGATCACGAGCTTCGTGTTTAAAGGATGGAAAGCGCCGCTTGCCGTGATGATTAGCATTCCGCTCGCCTTATCCGGCGTTGTGATTGCCCTGTATACGATCCATGGACAATGGAATCTTGCGGCATTGATCGGTGTACTGATGCTGACCGGTATTGTCGTAACGAACGGCATTGTGCTCATCGACCAAATCGAGAGGAATCGTAAAGAAGGCTTACCGCTGCGAGAGGCCGTTCTGTCAGGCGGTATGTCGAGGGTAAGACCGATCTTCATGACGGCCGGCACAACGGTATTGACGCTCATACCGCTTGCCTTAACACACCATACGGATACCGTCATCTCGCAAGTGCTTGGCATAGTGGTCATCGGCGGGATGGTGACATCTACACTGAACAGCTTTATCGTGATCCCTATCATTTACGAATGGTTGCATGGAAGGAAGAAACAAACCACGCACAATTAACTCGTGTTTCAACTGGTCATTGTGGCCGGAGCAACCCATAAACCGTGTGTATGGCGGTTTATGGGTTCACTGACCGCTTGCGATTCATTTCTGCGCAAAGCGATTAGTTCATCAGCTTGTAGGGGTTGAAGACGAGTGGACGAGGAGTTACATCGAATCATTCGCCGCGCGAAGCGGGGAGACAAAGAAGCATATGCCCAACTCGTCAAGGATTTCAAAGATCCTGTTTACCGTTATGCGTTAGGCATGTTGAATGATCGAATGGATGCAGAAGACATTGCGCAAGAAGCTTTTGTGAAGGCGTATTATTCTTTACCAGGTCTTGAGAGCGAATTCGCTTTCTCGTCCTGGTTGTTTCAAATTGTGTCGAACCTATCCAAGAATCGATTGAAGAAGCGGATGAGAGAGCGAAATTACTATGAGGAAGCAGAGGAATCGACGATGGCGGAGCCTTCCGATCCGTCGGAGAAACTTTCGATCGAACAATCGTTAGCCCGACTTTCGCCGGAGCATCGCGAGGTCATTCTTCTGCACGACGTGCAAGGGTACCGTTACGAGGAGATCGCGCAGGTGACCAACGTACCGCTTGGAACAGTCAAATCACGTTTATTTGCCGCCAGAACGGCATTACGCAACGATCTAAGGAAGGGGGAGTTGTCATGATCGGTCACCTCAACGATCAATTGTCAGCCTACTTGGATGACGAACTGAATGAAGAAGAGAAGAAAGCCATTGAAGCGCATCTCGAAAGCTGCGAATCGTGTCAAGCGCTTCTGGACGTTTGGTTGGCTATGCAAGAACAAGTGAAAGATATCTTTCAGTTCGCTCAAGCACCTGCTCATATTGAAGCCAATGTGATGGCGACAATCGAACGGAATCCACAACTTTTCGTGAGGAAGCGCTGGTTCGCGATCCCGTTGATTGTCATTTTACTTATTAGTGTATTTGGCATCACAACAGGCACCATGTTCGTAAAGTTCATTCATAGCTTTACGAGATTGTTCGTAGCGATTCTTTATATGGCGACGCATTTCCTATCCAATGTTCCCTTTGTCGCGTTATCGGTTTCTGTCTTATCGCTAATCGTTTTGACGGCTTCCATCTATTCGCTTCGAAAGGCGTTTCAGCCAGCGTCAATGGAGAGGGGATAACGGCAAATGAGAAAGGCAGCCCCAATAATAGGCTTTATCCTCTTGTTCATGTTGATCTTCATCCCCGTTCAAGCATCGGCGGCAGCGATTTTCGAACATCAGAACACCGTTGTTCCAGCAGGGCAAACGGTAGACGATGTGTATGTGGTGGGCGGAGATGCTGAGATTCAGGGACATGTGACAGGTATCGTCGTTGTGATCAACGGTGATCTGCATGCAGCGAGTACCGCGATAGTAGAGGGAATGGTTGTTGTGATTGGAGGGAAGGTCGATCAATCGCCAGGCGCTGAATTTGGCGACGATGTGTTTGACCTGTCATTGGATGGACCAACGCAGAACAGTCTGTTGATCGGCGGGGGGCTAATCGTTGGGCTATGGGTCATCCAGTTGGGTGGATCGATACTGCTCGTATTAATCCCAACCTTAATCAGTCTGATCGGAAAAAGAAAAACGCAAGCATTCATTGACCGGTTCTCCCCAACATCCTGGAGCAGGTTGCTGTATATCGGTTTCTTGAGCGGCGTGGTTGTTACAGCGGTTAGCGTTCTGCTGTTCATCACCATCGTCGGCATTCCGGTTCTGATTCTAATTCTTGTTATACTCATTCTGATCTTATTTGCAGGACTGACGGTTATCGGCCATCGTATCGGTGAACAGTTCCGGGGAGCAGCCTATAAGCCGGATTGGTTGAAAGTGATGATTGGAACTATGCTCATAACGGCAGTCATCAACTTTCCATTCTTGGGATGGATTGCTCTGCTGTCCCTTGTTCTGATTTCGCTCGGAATTTGTGTGGAATGGATGTTCTCCAAGCGAAAACGGTCATAATAACTGCCACGGAAACCGCGCCCAGCGCGGTTTTTTTTATTTGAGATGCACCACTTACTTCAGACAGAGTATTATATTCCATGAAGTACCTTGACAGTCACAGTACTATATCTTATTATGAAGTCATGGAGGTGATGATATGAGCGAGAACAAGATCACATCCGACCTGCTCCGCGGACATACGGATACGATGATTTTAAGGCTTTTGTCTGAAGCTGACCGGTACGGTTACGAGATTGTCAAGCTGATCGCCGAGCGTTCGGATGGTGAATATGAACTCAAGGAAGCGACGATGTACTCCAGCTTCCGGAGGCTTGAAGCAGACGGCGACATCGAGTGGTATTGGGGCGATGAATCACAGGGCGGACGACGCAAATATTTCCGGATTACGAACAAAGGCAAGGATACCTACGACCGCAATAAAAGCAATTGGGAGTATGCGAAACGCGTGTTAGAAAACTTATTATAGGGAGATGGATGAAGATGAATAACAAAGTAACCGACTATTTGAACAGTGTGTTTACGCCGTATGACGGAGTGAAAAGCGTTAATGATTTGAAAGCCGACCTGCTCTCGGATCTGCAGGAGCGTTACAGCGAACTTAAAGCGGAAGGCAAAGATGATGAAACGGCGTTCAAGATGACGGTTGAAAGTATCGGCGACATCGAGCAGACGATTCTGGAAGTCGCTAACCTCTCGCGTTCGCTGGAACGGCAAGTGCAGATCAACCTCACGGCGAAAAATTTGCAGGGCAGCGACTTCGCAGGTGTCACACTGCATAAAGGAAAATTCAAAGCGAGCGCGCTGCGCGGTGCCGACTTCGCGAGGGCAGACTTGACTGGCAGCTCGTTTATTGCCAGCGATGCGGGTGAAGCCCATTTTGATGGTGCCGATCTGACAGACTGCAGCTTAGCCACGACTGACCTTACGAATGCGAGCTTCAATAAAACCATTCTTGTTCGCACCCACTTCAGCACATCCGGGCTTGACGGAGCTACTTTCACCGATACTAAACTGACCGACGTCACGTTCACGAAGTCCGACCTTCGAAAAACCAATTTTAACAACTGCAGCTATAACGGCGTTGATTTCAAATATTGCGATCTGCGCGGGAAAAGCTTTGACGGACAGACGTTCATCGGTGTTAAGTTTGACCGTACTGCACTGAACGACGCTTCATTCAAGGGGGCGACGCTTAAGAATGTGTCGATCACGCCGCCATTTTCTCTGACGAACAAAAATTATATTGCCCTCAAAACGATCAACTTTGACGGAGCGATTATGGATAAGTTGACTTATACCGCGCTTAAAGGCTTATGGACCGTCGATTTGTCGAACGTCACAGTCATTTAAGGAAGGGGAGGGGAATCCGATGCAAACGATGCATACGAAGCCCATTCTAGTAAAAGGACTGCATAAATCCTACAAGCAGCATCAAGTGCTGAAGGGCGTCGATCTGGAGGTAGAAAAGGGCAGCATCTTCGCGCTGCTTGGCTCCAACGGGGCAGGTAAAACTACGCTAGTCAGAATCTTAACCACGCTGCTCCAATCGGACGGCGGAACTGCCGCTGTGAATGGATTCGATGTCGCGTCAAAGCCCGATCTTGTCAGGCAGTCGATCAGTCTGACCGGGCAATTCGCCGCCGTAGATGAGATATTGACCGGCCGGGAAAATCTGAACATGATTGCGAAGCTGCGATATCTCCCCAACCCGCGTAAAGTCGCAGAAGAAATGTTAACCCGCTTCGGCCTGGTGGAGGCAGCGGATCGCAGAGTGTCTACTTATTCCGGCGGGATGCGCCGCAGGCTCGACATTGCGTTGAGCCTTGTAGGAAATCCGCAGATTCTATTCCTCGACGAGCCGACTACGGGACTTGATCCGGAAGCGCGTATCGAGGTTTGGAAGGTCGTCAAGGAACTGGCGGACGGCGGTACGACCGTCTTTCTCACCACCCAGTACTTGGAGGAGGCGGAGCAGCTCGCTGACCGGATCGCGATTTTGCATGAAGGCCGGATTATTGCGAACGGCACGCTTCATGAGCTGAAGAAGCTTTTCCCAACTGCGAAGGTAGAGTATGTCGAGAAACAACCGACATTAGAGGAGATCTTCCTCGCAATCATCGGTAAGGAGGCCGTGTAATATGGAAGGGACGAAGAAACATTTTTTCATCGATGTCAGCGTGATGCTTGGACGCTCCATGCGCCACATTGTCCGCAGCATGGATACCATTATTACCGTCACGATTATGCCGATCATGATGATGCTCCTATTCGTTTATGTATTCGGCGGGGCCATTCAGTCCGGAATGGATAATTATGTAAATTACCTGCTCCCCGGCATCTTGCTAATGGCGATTTCCAGCGGGATCTCGTATACGGCTTTCCGATTGTTTAACGATGTACAAAAGGGCATTTTCGAACGATTTCATACGATGCCGATTTCTCGTTCCGCCTTGCTGTGGGGGCATGTACTGACTTCGCTTGTATCCAACGCCATATCAGTCGTCGTCATCATACTTGTCGCTTTAATTATGGGTTTTCGTTCCTCTGCAGGCGTGCTGCCTTGGCTTGCCGTAGCGGGTATACTCGCAATGTTTACACTCGCTTTAACATGGGTCGCAGCAATAGCCGGACTGTCCGCCAAAACAGTCGATGGCGCAAGCGCCTTTTCTTATCCTCTAATCTTCCTTCCATTTATCAGTTCCGCATTCGTGCCAACCGAGTCCATGCCGACCGCCGTTCGCGTTTTTGCCGAGAATCAGCCCGTAACGTCGATCGTCGAATCCATCCGTGCTTTACTGTCCGGTCAGCCGCTCCATCACGACATCTGGATCGCGCTTGCGTGGTGCGTCGGTATTATGCTCGTGGCTTATCTGTTCGCAATGAAGGCGCATAAAAAGAGAATATAACAAAACTTGACCGCCGAAAGGCGGTTTTTATTATTTGAATTCCTACCCTAGCCGTACGGCCATTCGCTCGGTTTGCAAAAATTGTCTGTAATAAAGTGCAACCTAGACGTGAATGATGAAATTGTCATTACTGCACGGACGGATCAGACTTTTATTCGAAGGAGATAGATGTTCGGATGGATAAAAAATTGAATGCTGCGGAGCAAGGCAAACTGTGGGCAACGTACATGGGGAATACGATGTCCACCTGCGTGCTGAGCTACTTTCTCCAGCACGTCGAAGATCAGGATATCAAAAAAATGTTGGAAAGCGCTTTGGGACTATCCAAACATTTCGTTCAATCCATTACGGACATTCTGGGCCAAGAAGGATATCCGATTCCGACTGGGTTTACCGAAGAGGATGTTAATCTTAAAGCGCCAAGGCTTTTCAATGACGATTTCTATCTCCATTACTTAAAATACGCAGGGAAAGCAGGCATTAATCTTTATGGAGTAGCCATTCCTTTCATGGTAAGAACGGATACACGAAATCTTTTTACGCAATGCGTTGATTTGACCACGACAATGTTAAATCAAGTGAATGAGCTGTTAATCGCCAAAGGCATCATCCTTGAAGTGCCGATAATTCCTTATCCTGAGCAAGTTGATTTTGTAAAGAAACAGAAATACTTGAATGGTTTTTTCGGGGAATTACGGCCGCTTAATGCTTTGGAAATTGCCCATCTCCATGATAATGCCCTAAATAATGCAACAAGCAAAGCCGTTCTAATCGGTTTCAGTCAGGTCGCACAATTACAACAAGTCAAAGCGTATTTTCTCAGAGGAGTCAAACTCGCGGACAAACATTTGGAAGTTTGCACAAAAATGCTAGAGGATGAGAATTTGTCATCGGTACCGCTTTTGGACCCGCTGGTGACAACGACAACAACGGCTCCATTTTCGGATAAATTAATGATGTTTCATAAAGTAGACATGTTTGTTATGAGATTAAGAACGTATGGAAATGCTTTAGCTTTCGCCAGCCGGCATGATATTGCCGCTAAATACGGGAAGTTTTTGCTGGATGTCGGAAATTACGTTGAAGATGGGGCGAATATATTGATCGACCACGGTTGGATGGAACAAATCCCTCAAACTGTAGACCGAGAGGCTTTAGCTTCGATTAGATAAGTAGTGATTCCCACGCTTAAAAGGCACCTGATTAGATCAGGTGCCTGAAATCACGGATTGCCTCTCCCATTAGTAGATGATTAATCCCGCTATATAAAATCCATTCTATCCTATGGTTCGATGCCCCATTGCAGGGTGCCGTTCGCATAACCTGTCATCTTCGTCCAATCCGCGTAGCTTGCGCCCGTTGGACTGAATGAGTAATCGCCTGTCTGCGTGTAGTTGCTCCAGTCCGTACGGGCGATGCGGATCTGGATCTCGGATCCAGCGCCTGGAGCGAGCGTGCCAGCGGCACTTGTGAAGCCGATCTCGAAGTACGTATCGGCGCCAGTCTTCGGCGTTGCCATCGTCCCAAACGTGCCTGTCAGGTTGCTGCTTCCGGCGGTTGCCCAGTCATACCAGAATGCTTGCGTCTTATTCGCGTCGACGGTGTAGTAGTAACGCAGCTTGACCTTCGAGAGATCCAGCGCGGTCGTACCTGTGTTCACGATCTTGACGCGCGGAGCGATCGTATTGCTGGAAGCGGTCGTATTGCCGCTGTACATTTGGACTTTGAAGCTTCCAGTCGTCGGCGTCGTTCCCGCAGGCGTCAGCGAGACGACGTTGGAATTCGTCGAGCCTGCTGCGTTGGAGGCAACAATGTGATAGTTGTACGATGTGCCATTAACAGCGGTCGTGTCCGTGTAAGTCAGACCGGTCAGGTTCGAGGCAATTGCCGTGTAAGCGCCGCTTCCCGCAGCACGCTCAACTTTGTAAGAGTTTGCGCCGGTAGAAGCCGTCCACGTCAGCGTTGCTTGCGCATTGCCGGCCGTGCCCGACACCGTAAGCGAACCAGGCAACGCGACCGTTGTGTCGACAACCGATACCGTGAGCACCGGGTCGGTGCCAGCGCTAAAGTCGAACGTCAGGTTAGTCGTGCCAACCGGCTGTGCGGCGAGATAGCTTTTCTTAATCGTAACAGTCGTGCCCGATACGGTGTAGTCCGTGCCGGATACGAGGGAGGAAGTTCCTTTCTTAACGCCATTAAGCGTATTGCCGTTCAGCGTCATCGTGACCGAGATGTCGGCTTGGGCAGTCGTCTTCTTATCGAACGATGCGCTCGTTGGCGTGATAGTCGAGTTTTGGGTTGGATTCGTTACCTTCAAATTAGGCAGCTCGTCCAATGTGAGGACGTAATTACTTTGATACAGCGTTGTCAGAGTAGCTGGATAATTGTTGGCTGAACTCATAATGAATTCACCATACCAAGGGCAGAAGTAGAGCCATCCTGATTTCTCTTCTGTCAGATTCTGCAGGCTTGGGATCGTATCGTTCTCCGCCATGGTCACCATTTTCTTGCCGCCGGTTAAATCAACAAGTTGATAGAAAATCGAGGTTATGGCATCTTCATTCGGTACACCAGACAAACCGTCATAGCGATTATAGACCGTGTTGTATTTATCATAGCCGACAATATCTACCTTACTGTCACCAGGATACCAAGCAGGAGACGTACTGTATGTGTAGCTGTTATAGACCCAAATAATGTTGTGCAAGCCATAGGTTTGCGTCAGCTCCGTATAGAGATGATTCCACAACTGCTTGTATACGGCTGCGCCTGCCTTAGCCCACCAGAACCATGCGCCTTCCCCGTTCAAACCGCCGTTGCCCTCAGCCTCATGGTAGGGACGAAGCATAATCGGTACACCGTTATTTTGCAGAATCTTCAGCTGATCCGCCAAATCTTCAATGGCCAGTTCCAGGTATTGATATTCTTTCGTACCAGGAACAACAGCATTAGCGGTATTGAAATTGGTTTCCGTCGGCTTGTAAGTTGCGTCTTTCCAATCTACAGCCTGTCCAAGCTGGTAGGCGGTGAAATTTTTCGGCACGGTAATATGCCAGCTGGCCGTTGCGATACCGCCGCGGTTATTCACCCAATCGATTACCCGGTTGGTCGTGCCGTCTTCCCAGCCGTACAACGGGTTATAGTTCATAAAGTCGAAGCCGCGGATCGCCGGGTATTTGCCCGTTAAGTTGTGGATCCAATCAAACTCCAACTCGTAATTTCCGTCATTGCCACCTCCGTATATTTCTTGTTGGCCAGAGATAATATGGTCGCCGTACACCTCCGTCAAATAATTCATTAGAAGTTGAGTTTCCGGTGTGGATTGAGAGTCGGTGAGAACCGGCTGGACAACGAGGGGGTCTAGATCGGCATAATCCACGGTGAAGGTATCGAAATACGCGAAACCCCAACCCGCCTTCAGCTGGATCGTGTTAATTCCTTGATTCAGCTTCTGGAAGCCGAAATCAAAATTTGACCAGGAGGTCGTGTATGGCAGCATGTACGAACCTTTTTTAATGCCATTAACGAATAAATCCTGCTGTCTGCCGTCAGGACTCAGCTCCTGCATAAACCGGGTGGAGATCGAATACATGCCGGTAGCCGGGACAGTTACAGTGAAGGTGATGGTGCCCGCATTCTGCATCCAGACAAATCCGCTTCCGGAATAGCCGGGTTTGGGGGTGCCGTAAATGCTTGTGGTTACTTGCAAGTCGGAGCTGAGTTGTGCATTCTCGCCTTCAATCGTGAACAGCGCGGTGTCCGCATGAGCGGGCACGGTCCTCAAGGTCGTCAATCCAAGCAGCAGAGAAAATGCTAGCATGATTGAGCTTGCCTTTTTGAGCCAAGTTTTCATTACCACTTTTCCTTTCCATGTGAAATAGAAGTCAACACAATCAAATAAATGCTGATTGCGCTTTCATACGTAACATAGCACAAGGTTCAAATCCTTGTATATGAAGCCAATTATTCATTATTATTACTAACAAGCACCACTTTCGTTCTACTTAAACTAAACAATAAAAGTAGAATTTTCGCCTTATTTTCGAAAAAACAAATTTCCAAAGGCAAAGTAGGAGAGACGTAACGCTGTAATAAAAGGTGATGGGGGACGGAGAATGGTTTTGTGCATTCATTCTTCTTCTTAGATTTGTTACACTAGTGACATCGCACGAATGGTTAGGGGACGGGTATAGTGGGCCGGAAAAAGAATTATACGGAAATGGAACTGCTTGATATGACGAAAAGACTGCTGTTGGAGCATGGTTATGACGGGTTCCATCTGAAGCTGTTGTCCGAGCATTTGGCAGGTGCACGCAGCACGATTTATCAATACTTCGCCAATAAAGAGGAAATCGTAGCCGCTTGCATGAAGCGAGTCATGCGCAGCATCATCACGAAATCTGCGGAAGTAGACGAGACCGATTCGCTCGAAGCGCTCCGGCAAATTTTGCACGTGTATGTCGAAGAATCGGAGTTTCATCAACTGCTTGGCGACGCCCATAAAATCAATACGGCAAATTCGACAGCAGCTGCTCACGATCTTGCCTATATTGAACAAGCTCACGAAGAGCTGAAAGCACAGCTGACACGAATTTTTGAGCAAGCTAATCGCGAGGGGCATCTGCGAAAGGACATTCCGCTTCCTGCGCAGATCAGCGTCTATTTTAACTTGATTAATTCACCTAATGTGATGAGACTGCCTCTGTCGCAATGGAGCAGCTTCTTGTTCGAGCTATGGTTCAAAGGCGTAGGGAAATAAAAAACGAATCATTCTATTTGACACAAGTGTCATTTATATTGTTTAATAGTGATGGCGCGCGCTGAATAGAAAGCAATAAAATTGACACTTGTGTCAATTAAACAGGGGATGGGACCAAGATATGTATTTAGCTTGGAGGGAAATTAAGCGAAACCGCATGCGGTTCGCTCTTATTGCACTCATTTTTATTTTGATCGCATGGCTTGTATTTATATTATCGGGACTTGGCAATGGGCTTCAGACGTTGGCGGCTGCCTCGTTCAAAAATATGAAAGCCGATTACGTCCTGCTCGAGCAAGGCTCGCAAGCCTCGGTAAGCAAGTCGCTTATCTCAGCCGACAGTGTCGAAGCAGTCAAGCAATTGCCTAACGTACGCGGCGCATCGCCGGTCGGGACGACGATGGCCACGGCGCTTAAAGGGGATGCGAATACAAGCAAGGGCAAGCTGGATATCGCGCTAATAGGCGTTGAGCCGGGGAGCTTCCTCGAGCCTGCTGTCATAGAGGGGAGCGGACTTTCAGAAGGCACGCCTAACGGGATTATTGCGAACAAATCGATGAAGGACGAAGGCTTCAAACTAGGCGATACGTTTAAGCTGGACGGTACGAACCAGTCTCTAACCATCGTCGGATTCGTTGAGAACGAGACCTTTAACCATGTCACCTCCGTATTTGTGCCGATAACCGAATGGCGAACGATTACGTTCTCAGCACCGGGGGCCGATAAGGGACTCCACGATCCAGTCAACGCCATCATGCTGCAGGGGAAAAAAATCGATTCCGCCGCCGTCTCGGCAGCTCTCGCAAATACGGAGACGGTCACCAAGGCTGCGGCGATCCAAGGTCTGCCAGGCTACAAGGAAGAAAGCGGAAGCATTACGATGATGATGGGTTTCTTGCTCGTGATATCCGCGTTTATGTTGGGTGTATTCTTCTATGTCTTTACCTTGCAGAAAGTGAATCAATTCGGCGTATTAAAGGCCATCGGAGCCGAGAACCGGTTCTTGAGCAAAGCCGTCGTGTCGCAAGTGCTTATCTTATCCGTCGCAAGCATACTGATTGGGGTAGCATTGACATATGCGGTATCGGCTATGCTTGCAAAGAGCATGCCCTTCATTCTGGACGTGAAGCTCGTTGTCATCTATTCCATCATTCTGCTCGTGATTGCGTTGCTGAGTTCACTGGCTTCCGTCCGTTCCATTACAAAGATCGATCCGCTTAAAGCGCTGGGGAGGGTGGAATAAAAATGACACAGGGTTTGCATTTGAACGAGGTCAGCCATCATTATGCTGAAGGGAGTAACCGCACAACGGCGCTTGACCGAGTGACGATGTCGGTGCTGCCCGGCGAATTCGTGGCCGTAATCGGACCTTCGGGTTCGGGCAAGAGCACGTTTCTGTCGATCGCCGGAGCACTGCTTCAGGCATCAGAAGGTAAAGTGAAACTCAACGAAACGGACCTGTCGAGCGCCTCGGCCAAAGATTTGTCCCGCATACGATTGCATGAGGTCGGGTTTATTATGCAGTCTTCTAACCTGGTTCCTTACCTGAACGTAACGGAGCAACTGCTTATCGTGAAGAAGCTGTCCGGCAAGGTGACGAAGGACGATAAGGCCTTTGCCGCACAACTGCTTGGAGAACTCGGTCTTGGAGGCAAGTTGACCCAATACCCGGATCAATTGTCCGGCGGCGAGAAGCAGCGGGTTGCGATCGCGCGGGCTTTCATGAACAATCCGCAGGTCATTCTGGCCGACGAGCCGACGGCAAGCTTGGACACGAAGCGTGCGCACGAAGTGGTCTCGCTCATCGCGAAGGAAGTGAAGTCCCGCCGTAAGGCGGCGATTATGGTTACGCATGACGAGCGAATGCTCGCTTATTGCGATAAGGTGTACCGAATGGAAGACGGACGCTTGTCGCTGTCGGAATCCCGGTCAGCACTCGCAGAGGCCGTGCGCTGAGCAGGCATTGAAACTTCATTTACATTGAATCATAAGCTGACGACCGTTTATACTGGCGTCAGCTTATTTGTCCAATGTCGAGGCGTCCGATCTATCGGGAATGAAAGCGATAAATATGGTCGTTATTTTTCTGTTTAACCTTGTGGTCGCATGGCTAGCCTAGAAGTTGATGATGAAAATTCCAAGGAGCGGGTTGCAATGCAGGATCAGTGGAACGAAAGGTTCGCTTCGGCGGAATATGCTTATGGAGAACAGCCTAACGCGTTCATCGAAGCGCAGTCACACCGGATACTCGGGAAGTCAGTCGTGGCTTTCGCGGAAGGAGAAGGCCGCAATGCCGTTTATTTGGCAAGGCAAGGCTTGGAAGTTACGGCGTGGGATTACGCCGATAACGGTTTGCGCAAAACGCAGGAGCTGGCGGAACGGCACCGCGTTAAGGTGAAGACCGAACTGAAAGATTTGATTCATGATCCGGTAAGCCCGGAAGCTTTCGACGCGGCCATAATGGTGTTCGGGCATTTTCCGAAAGCCAGCCAGCGGATCGTATTGGATAAAATGACCGAGACGGTCAAGTCCGGCGGAACAGTTATGCTTGAAGTATATTCGGAGGAGCAACTTCAATATCTGACGGGCGGTCCGCGGTCGGAAGATTTGCTATACCGGGCGGAAGACGTACTTCATTGGACGAGAGGCCATCAAGTCGTTCATTTTTTCTACGGCGAACAGAGAAGAGATGAAGGCGCTTTGCATCATGGAATCGGACATGTCATTCAGGCGGTTATTCGAAAGAGGTAGGGCAGCAAATGAGCATCTGATAACAAAGCCATTTGAAAGCCGCATTGACGCGGCTCTTCTAATGGCTCCAAAATATTTTTTTTCGCAAATGAACCTTTCGGGAAGTGCAGTTGTCCTTTCATATATAAGACGTGAGGAATACCAATCGAAAGGGGAACTCCCATTGTTAAATGAAATAACGAATCATCTTCATCCTATTCTTGTTCACTTTCCAATCGTTCTGATTGCAGTCGGCGTTCTTCATGATCTCTTCGTGTCAATCCGTCGGGGCGCTCTGCCGTTGAAACAAAATCTTTGGTTATGGCTAGCAGCTGCTTTTACAGCATGGCTATCCGTTGCGACGGGTCCTGAAGAGGATGCTAGAGGCAACACGGACCTCTTGGAGATCCACAGTATGTTAGCGGATATGACAGCGTGGGTCGTTACGATCTTGGTGGCAGGCAGACTGCTGCTGCTGCTTCGCAAGAAACAATCGTTGGCAAAGTTGACACTTGTCATTTATCTTGTCGTTGCAGCCGTTTCACTCGGCTTAGTCCTCGGAACGGGTTATTATGGCGGAAAAATGGTTTACGAGGATGGCATCGGTATTAAAGTAAATGGCACAATGGTAAACCCGCCGAAAGGAAATCATAGCTAGATGTCAGCATATTCAATTCATAGCCTATAACCTGGTCCACTGTCTTCTTTGACCAGAAATAGAAGCATAGCATGTGACAAAAACATACAACCCATGAAAGCCGCACATAAAGATGCGGCTTTTTTCTCGTTGGATGACATTCAAGTTGTTGCCAAACTGAGCCTTGCAAATAATATATGTATGCGATATATTGCATATATGACTAAATGACATGTAAGGATGATAACCATGCCGGTACCTAAAAATTTCGTCTCGCCTGTGCGAATGTCCGCAAAAGAAAGAGCCCTTTCCCAGCTTCAACGATGGATAATCGATGGTACGCTTCAGCCTGGAGAGAAACTGATCGATGCCGAATTGGCGGAGTCGCTTGGCGTAAGCCGTACGCCTATTCGTGAAGCGTTTCAACTGCTTGAAGTACAAGGACTCGTGACGACGCATCCTGGCAAAGAAACAAAAGTAACGGAAATTGAAAAGGACGACATCTTCAAGATGTACTCCACGATGGCTGCGCTTCAAGCTCTGGCAGCTGAAGCTGCAGCGAAAGTCATCATTCCGGAGCAAATCGAGCAGCTTCGGTCCATTAATCAAGAATTCTCCAGCGCCATTAAGAGCGGTCAAGCTTACCAAGCGATGGAGGCAGATGAACAGTTCCATAACTTCATCTTGGAGCTCTCTGATAATCCTTACGCCGCTTCATTCAGCGCTTCGCTGCAAATTCATATCCGGCGGTTCAAGTACGTGTTCTTAAAGCAGTCGATTACGGCAACACAAGCTTCAGTCGATGAGCACGATTCGATTATTGCAGCTTTCGAGAAGAACGACAGCGACCGCGCTCAGGCGATGATGAAGCAAAATTTCATCCGTCCGATGCAGGAGCTGCATGACTTACTCTAAATAGACAGGGGAGAAGGACATTGGCGAGCGGAAAAGATCTTCGTATTCGCAGCAAAGTTATCAGCGAAGGCGTCAACCGGGTGCCGAACAGGGCGATGCTTCGTGCAGTTGGATTTACAGATGAGGATTTCAAAAAACCGATGATCGGCGTAGCCAGCACCTGGAGCGAGGTAACGCCGTGCAATATGCACATTAATGACTTGGCTTTGCAGGCCAAGCAAGGAGTGCGCAGTCATGGCGGCGCTCCGCTCATTTTTAATACGATTACGGTATCAGACGGCATATCGATGGGGCATGGGGGCATGCTGTTTTCGCTGCCAAGCAGGGAAGCCATAGCGGATTCGATTGAAATTGTAACAGGAGCTGAGCGATTTGACGGGCTCGTCGCGATCGGCGGATGTGACAAAAACACGCCTGCTTGCCTGATGGCTATCGGCCGGATGAATATACCATCCATTTACGTATATGGAGGAACGATTCAACCGGGCAAACTCGACGGCAAGAACGTCGACATCGTTACGGCTTTCGAAGCGGTCGGCCAATATCATGAAGGCAAAATAACAGAGGAACAGCTGCATAAAGTCGAGTGCAGCGTTTGTCCGGGCCCGGGCTCTTGCGGAGGCATGTATACCGCGAATACAATGGCCGCTGCAGCCGAAGCCATGGGGATGTGCCTCCCCGGCTCATCGTCTACGCCGGCCATCTCCCCGGGTAAAGCAGCAGAATGTGCAGCAGCCGGTAAACAAGTCATCTCGTTGTTGGAGCAGGAGATCTATCCGAAAGACATTATGACGATGAAAGCGTTTGAGAATGCAATCACGGTCGTGATGGCGCTGGGCGGTTCAACAAATGCGTTCCTGCATTTGCTCGCCATTGCGCATTCGGTAGGCGTCGATTTAACATTGGACGATTTTGAACGTATCCGCCTGCGTGTACCTCATCTGGCTGATCTTAAGCCGAGCGGCCAGTATGCCATGCAGGATTTGAACGATATCGGCGGCATTCCGGGCGTCATGAAGGCATTGCTTGCAGAGGGACTCCTTCATGGTGATTGCCTAACGGTAACAGGGAAGACCATTGCTGAGAATCTGGCAGAAGTAGCTCCGCTGCAAATCAATCAAGAGATTATTCGCCCGTTGGATAAGCCGCTGAAGCCGAACGGACCTTTGGTCGTACTAAGAGGCAACCTTGCCCCTGAAGGTGCCGTTGCCAAAATGTCAGGGATGAAGAAGCTGCGGTTTGCCGGACCGGCAAAAGTGTTCGACAGCGAGGAAGACGCTACGGAAGCCATTATGCGAAATGAAATTCATAAAGGGGACGTAGTCGTCATTCGCTATTGCGGTCCAAAGGGCGGACCAGGCATGCCGGAAATGTTGTCTGTCACCGCACTCATCGTCGGTAAAGGACTAGGCGGAGAGGTTGCCCTTATTACGGATGGAAGGTTCTCGGGCGGTTCGCATGGATTCGTAGTCGGCCACGTATCGCCTGAAGCACAGGTGGGAGGGCCGATCGCGTTGTTGAAGAACGGGGACATGGTCACCATCGACAGCGAGACGCAGCAAATGATGTTTCAAGTAACAGAGGACGAATTGGCAGCTCGAGCGCAAGCATGGGTTCAGCCTCCGTTCAAAGCTAAATCAGGCGTACTGGCCAAGTATGCGAAGCTTGTTTCCTCCGCATCGAAAGGTGCCGTAACAGATATCTAAACATTAAAGGCAGGGCGGGGAGTTGTCCCTGTCCTGCCTTTTCAGCCGCTTAAAGTGAATGCGGCTTTTTTTTGTTTGTAGAAATTACCGCTTCAAAAAATCGTTCGAAATGAACAAATGGATGGTTACAGTTGTCTTTTTATTCGTACACTCAACCACTGTAATGGCAGAATAACGATAATAAGTTTATTAATAGACCCCCTGGACATTCGCAATTTTGGGACAAAATATTACCGTTAACGTGTGCAACTGATCATTCGGCATGCGTCCGACAGATTTATTCCATGGGATCATTCAAATTCTAAATCGATGCATCCGGGAGGAGAACACCTTGGATATTGTGACGAGTCTTCTAGAGCATTATGGATATGGGATCATTTTTGTGTTCCTGCTCCTCGAGATGCTGGCATTGCCGCTACCCGGCGAAATGATGATGGGCTACATTGGACTTTTTGTTTACGAACACAAATTGAACTGGTTTTTGAGCATTGCCTCGGCAAGCCTTGGCGTATTAATCGGAGTAACTCTTTCCTATTGGATAGGTTATCGGCTAGGAAGGCCATTCATCGTACGCTATGGAAAAGTGATCCATTTAACCGAAGAACGGTTGAATAAATTGGCTCAATGGTTTGAACGATATGGCGATAAGCTGCTCTTTGCGGCTTATTTTATACCGGGCGTCCGGCATATTACCGGTTATTTTTGCGGTGTTACACGTATGCCGTTTCGACGTTACGCGTTGTTTGCCTATACCGGTGCCGTCTTCTGGGCCAGCTTGTTCATTTCCTTAGGAAAGCTGCTTGGTCCCAAGTGGGAGCAGTATCATTCGACCGTAAACCAGTATATGATCGTCTTCGGCATTGCATCGGCATTGATCGCCGCTGTTATCTATATTTACCGCAAGTATAAAGATCAAGTGGTTGAGACTGTCATGGGATTGCTATCAAAGGGGATAAGCCGCTTTCATTCTTTAGGCAAGGTGCGGTTTATGCTGCTGGCTTCCTTCGCCGGCTTCGTTGTTTTTTTCTCATTGATGATCGGCGTCATCCAGGATTTTCTAGCTCACGAATTCGGACAGTTCGACGAGATCGCAGCCTATCTGGTTACAACTTCATTCGGTCCTGAATGGAGCGGTTGGATGCTGGACTTTACAAGGCTTGGCACGATTTCTCTCTACGGACCCGTACTCGCTTTGACCGCAGTCTGGATCGTGCTGCATAGTAAAGAGCGAAGACTGGATCTGACCTTTCTTGTTTGGGTAGCAGCAGGCGGAGAACTGCTAAATGAAACCTTGCGTTTGTTATTTCACCGACCCGGACCCGTTGCGGCAGACGTTCAGTATTTTAATACGTTTCCAAGCGGGGAGACGCTTATCTCATTCACAATATGCGGGTTTACGGCATTTCTTCTGATGCGGCATTACCATTCCATCTTCATTCAGGCACCAATTATCATTTGCTTCATTGTAATTTGTCTGTTGGTTGGCTTAAGCCGGATATATTTCGTTGCCCAATATCCGAGCGACGTCTTCGCTGGATATGTGTTCGGCGGTGTATGGGTCAGCTTAAATGTGATGCTGTTGGAGATACTCCGGAAGTTTAGAAGTCTAGGCAACCATGTTGCGCATCAGTAGGATGGATGGCGGCAATCGGTTCGGACTGGAACGGACGCTGCCGATACTCGGTACGGCCAGCATTCATGAAAAACATAGAAACAACAAAAAGCCGCATTATGCGGCTTCTTGGATTAATCATATTAAATTCGACTCAAGACTCACCGTTGAATTCTTCCGCAAGCACGTCGACCGGTACCGTCTGTTCCTCGTCTGGACTGTCTAGCGGATGAATTCTTGCCGTGCCGGCTCCCGTATTGACATGCTCGATAAACACAGGGACGCCGAAGTACGACACGATTGTCATATCCGGAGAGTCGGCGATCTCTTTCGCTCTGTTCGCATCCACGATGTCATCACCTCCCATAAAGTATTTACAGAGTCTCTGTTGTTTATCCCCGTGCACAGAATCAATCTAAACTTAGAAATGCATACATTTTCCGTAATATTGCTTCTATAGCAACAATCAATCTATCTCTATAATGAGATGTACCAATAGGGGAGGAGGGCAGTACTAGCCTAAACGAAAATCAAAACTGAAAGCGCTTTAAAGCCACTCCATTCATAAGTTGCTTCGTCCGGCTAAGCGTTTTCGTCTCTTCGTTCATGTCCGCACACATGCTCACAATCTAAGGAGGTTAATAATGCGCAACAAGTATGTTACATGGACGCTCGCTCTAACGGTGCTTTTCTCAAGCTTCTTATTCGCGGAAGGTCCGCTTAAGCCCGCGCAAGCAGCTGGCGGAACGAACCTGGCGCTAGGCAAGAATGTAACGGCGAGCGGCCAAACGCAAACGTATGGTCCCAACAATGTTAAAGACAGCAATCAATCGACGTATTGGGAAAGCACCAACAATGCTTTTCCGCAATGGATTCAAGTTGACTTAGGCACAGCCTCCAGTATCGATCAAATCATACTGAAGCTGCCAGCAGGATGGGGCACGCGCACACAGACGTTAGCCGTTCAAGGAAGTACGGACGGATCTTCGTTCACGAATATCGTTGGCTCCGCAGGTTACGTATTTGATCCCGCGGTATCCAATAACACAGTCACGATCAACTTCTCCGCTGCGAGCACGCGTTACGTCCGTCTGAACGTTACGGCGAATACCGCTTGGCCGGCGGCGCAACTGTCCGAGTTGAAAATATACGGGACAGGCAGTACGACGACGCCTCCGACGACGCCGGCAGGTACGTATGAAGCTGAAGCAGCATCACTGTCCGGCGGTGCGAAAGTGAACACGGATCATATCGGATATACAGGTACGGGCTTTGTTGACGGCTACTGGTTACAAGGAGCGACGACGGCCTTCACAGTTAACACGTCCGCAGCCGGCAACTATGACGTTACATTGAAATATGCCAATGCAACCGGCAGCGCCAAGACGGTAAGCGTGTACGTGAATGGCATGAAGATTCGTCAGACGACGCTGGCGAACTTGGCCAACTGGGATACTTGGGGCACGAAGGCGGAGACGCTGAGCTTGAATGCAGGCAGCAATACAATCGTTTACAAGTATGATGCCAACGACTCGGGCAACGTGAATCTCGACTGCATTACAGTTGCACCTTCTACTTCGAACCCGCAGCCTCCAGATCCGGACCCCAACCCGCCTGTTACGACACCTACGGGCAGGGGAGCAAGCTTCCCTTATAGCCGCTATGACACGCAAGATGCAACGCGCGGCGGCGGCGCAACATTGCAAAGCGCCCCAACCTTTAACCAAGCTCAAACCGCTTCGGAAGCTTCTGGACAAAGCTACATCGCGCTTCCTGCGAACGGTTCGTATGCACAATGGACCGTTAGACAGGGGCAAGGCGGTGCTGGCGTTACGATGCGGTTCACAATGCCGGATTCGGCAGACGGCATGGGATTGAACGGTTCGCTCGACGTATACGTCAATGGCGTTAAAGTGAAGACGGTATCGCTGACGTCTTATTATAGCTGGCAATATTTCTCGGGCGACATGCCAGGCGATGCGCCAAGCGCTGGCCGTCCGTTGTTCCGTTTTGACGAAGTGCACTGGAAGCTGGATACGCCGCTCCAACCGGGCGACACGATCAAAATCCAAAAAGGGAATGGCGACACTCTCGAATACGGCGTTGATTTCCTGGAAATCGAGCCTGTTCCAACGGCTGTTGCTCAACCGGCGAACTCGCTTTCCGTAACCAATTACGGTGCAGTAGCGAATGATGGCCAAGATGACCTTGCCGCATTCAAAGCGACAGTTACGGCTGCTGTAGCAGCCGGCAAATCCGTATACATTCCTGCAGGAACGTTCAATCTGAGCAACATGTGGGAAATCGGATCGGCGAACAACATGATTAACAATATTACGATTACGGGTGCCGGCTTCTGGTACACGAACATTCAGTTCACGAACCCGAATGCAGCAGGCGGGGGCATTTCGCTCCGGATATCCGGACAGCTTGATTTCAGCAACGTGTACATGAACTCCAACCTTCGCTCGCGTTATGGGCAAAACGCGATTTACAAAGGCTTCATGGACAATTTCGGCACCAACTCCAAAATCCATGACGTCTGGGTCGAGCACTTCGAGTGCGGCATGTGGGTAGGCGACTACGCGCATACGCCTGCGATCTATGCAACGGGTCTCGTTGTTGAGAACAGCCGGATTCGCAATAACCTTGCGGACGGCATTAACTTCTCGCAAGGCACGAGCAACTCGACCGTCCGCAACAGCAGCATCCGCAATAACGGTGACGACGGCTTGGCCGTATGGCCGAGCAACACGAATGGCGCTCCTGCCGGCGTGAACAACACGTTCTCTTACAACACGATCGAGAACAACTGGCGAGCAGGCGGCATCGCCTTCTTCGGCGGCAGCGGCCACAAAGCGGACCATAACCTGATTACGGATATCGTAGGCGGCTCCGGTATCCGAATGAATACGGTATTCCCAGGATACCACTTCCAGAACAACACGGGCATTACGTTCTCCGATACGACGATCATCAACAGCGGTACGAGCCAAGATCTGTACAACGGCGAACGCGGCGCGATCGATCTGGAAGCGTCTAACGATGCGATCAGAAACGTTACGTTCAGCAACATCGATATCATCAATACACAGCGCGACGCGATCCAATTCGGATATGGCGGCGGTTTCCAGAACATCGTATTTAACAACATTAACATTAATGGCACGGGCCTCGACGGCATTACGACCTCACGTTTTTCCGGTCCTCATAAAGGGGCAGCGATATATACCTACACAGGCAACGGTTCTGCAACGTTTAACAATCTGACGACGAGCAATATCGCTTATCCAGGCTTGAATTACATCCAGCAAGGATTTAATCTGACGATTAACTAGTCTTGCAGAGCTATACAATGGGGAGTTCTTCGGAACTCCTATTTAACGTTGGAGAGTCTGGAACAGCCGGACTAATCAAATAGACGCTATAAAGCGAATGAAGGCTGCTTAAGCAGCCTTTTTATTATGCCGGACTCACACTAATCCTGCATGTTCGAAAAGAATGAGGCTTGTTCTGATTTAGAGTGAACTCTAGAGGTTAAGCTTAGAACAATAGCCTGTTAACGAAATAGGAATGATGAGAGGTCGAAGCTATGCGGATTCGTGAGATTGAAGAGAAGGACAACCGAACAATGGAACAAATTATAAAGCGCTCATTGGAATCTTTTAACCTAAACATTCCTGGAACAGCGTATTTTGACCCCCAACTGAGCAATCTGGCTCAATATTACAAGGAACAATCTCAAGCAAAGTATTGGGTTGCAGTCAATGAACACGATACTGCAGTAGGCGGTGTTGGAATCGCACCTTATGGGCAGGAGGCGGGGATTTGCGAGTTGCAAAAGCTATACATTACACCTGAAGCTCAAGGTATGGGTTTGTCGAAGGAGTTGATGACAGTAGCACTCACCTTTGCCAAGGAACACTATGCGCACTGTTACTTAGAAACGCTGAGGAAACTTCAAACAGCAAATCTTCTATACAGCAAATTAGGTTTCAAACCGCTTGAAAGACCGCTTGCTGGTTCAGAACACAATGCTATGGACACATGGTATATAAAAGAACTGCAATAAGAGGAGTTGTTGCAGTTTAAAGTGCATTAATAATAACTGTATCCAGCTGCCGAACCGGAAAAGGCCAAGCATATTCCTTTGCGCCTCCGCTCATACTGTAATGAGATTGAAGCAGAGGAGGATTATGCATTGGATATTAATCGGGCAAAGGAAATTGCCGCTTCTCCGGTTATGGAAGACGTGAAGTATAACGGGGTTCCTGTCTATATTCAGCATGTGGATGAAGCGAAGGAAACGGTCCGGATTTATCCCCTTGCAGAACCCGACCAAGAAATCGAAGTGCCGGTGCGCAGCTTAACCACGCCTTCATCAACAGTGGCTATGGAAGTCCAGCAAATGGCATGCCGGAATTCTGACGACGGGATTCGGGACTAAGTAACGAAGAACTTTAGCCCCATAGACAACGAAATGAAGCTGACATTGCACTCGGCAGCTTCATTTCGTTCAGAGGCAGTTAGTAATGTTATATATGAGAATTCTATTCTTTGATTAATTCGTACATCCGGCACTTGCACCGATATACCAGGACGTTCAGTGCTGAAGCTGCAGTTCCTGCAGTTCCTCAAATACGCCGAGCAAGATGCATTTTTCATTTGCCGCCACCGTCTGCAGGATAGAAACGATTTTATCGAGTATGCTGGTTCTTCGGCTAAGTCCGAATTTCAGCAATAGTGTGCGCACATTCGACATTTCCTGAAGCAGGTCGGTATAGGACTTAATGCTCGACTCATGGACCAGGCCAAGTTCGTGCATATACTTTAGACGTTGAAGCATCAGTAATTTATGGTCTGACAAGACGTGGAATAAACGGAAGTCTCTAGTTAGTTCATCCGTACGCGCCGCATCAAGCAGACGGAACAGAGGCTGATAGATGTTGATGCCATACTCCAGGACCGGTGTCGAGATCCAGGTCGGCTCCCGGTGCGGAGTGTAGGTGGAATTGAGATAATCCGACAAGGCTTGCGTTACGCCTTTCACATCCAAGACGTACGGTATATCCGGCCTGTATTGCCAGAGCTCTATACAGCCTGGAAGATTAAGATTTGCCGGTAAATGGCGAACGGCATTCTCCAGCTCCTCGAACGAAACCTCAAAACGCCCGTAACGCATGCCGCCATCCGCATGCCGATGATAATCCAAGAGAATAAACACTTGTCGCAGGTCGTCAAATCCGATGACAAGGGGATCGTGCAGCGCATCTTTCAACTGATAGAAGGGATAACTAGGGATATGATACTGATTCACGAACTGGTAGATATATATCCCGTCGGACAGTGTCTTTTTATAAAAGTCAACCCAAGCTCCTTGTGTTTCAATCTCTTGTAAGGTTGTTCGGGTCACATGGATCCAGGGGCAATCTTCCTCGGGTGTCGTGTGATGGGAGTAGTTGATGACGGTGTCATGTCCGCTCAAGCCTTGGATGAGCTCAATCTGGAGGTAATGGGAATAGATCCAAGCTTGACAGGAGGGATGACGTTGGGCAATCGAAAAGACATGGGCCTGGTTCGCCCACGAAGCGATGAAGGGCTGTTCAACAGGCAATATGAGGCTGGAACTCATCTATCATTCTCCTCTTGGGTAGAGTAGGAATGTCACCAATAAGCACTCCTGAATAGCTTACAATCATTTTCCTCTTTAACCACATTTTTGCGGTATGAATCAATGTATCACGCTCTTGTTCGGCTCGCAATACCATATTTTTTGTGAAAAGTTCTCTTTTTATTGGTTTATGCTAGCCAAACCTGCATTCTTACAAGGGAATAGGCATTACTTCCTATATCCTAAATGAGTATTTTATAGGTTTACATACCAATATTTATTATTTAAGATAATGAACCGTAAGGAATCATCCCTCGGGGATCTGAATGGCAGGAGAGGATCGAAATTGTTGTGACTTTAGGAGAGTAGCTGTTATTGCTGTGAAATAATAATCGGAAGGTCGGAATGAGATAAAGAACATTCAAGGGAGTGGAATTCATAAATGACCCGTAAGGAACAAAAGCCTCTGTTTCCCCTCACGCATCCGCAAAGCAGAATCTGGCATACCGAAATGATGTATCCCCAATCGGACTTGAATCACATTGTTGTCAGCAGTGAAACCGAACAAGCGATCGACTTTCGAACGCTGGAAGCGGTCATTCGCCGGTTTATGAACCATCAGGACGCATTTCGGATTCGCTTGACGACAACGGATCAGGGCCAAGTCAACCAATACATCGAAAACGATTCCGGTTCCCCCATAATCGAATACGTGAAACTGGATGCGCAGTGCGGGTTGGACGAGCTCCTGTCGCAGGAGGAATTTTTCAAAGGCGACCCGATAGGCTGCGAGTTGTATCGAATCTATCTCTTTGAGCTCGGAGAGAGAAGAGGATTCATCGCGAAATTTCACCACCTCATCGCAGACGGTTGGTCCAGTACCTTATTCATCGATTACGTCTGGAAAGAATACATAAAGGTCATGAAGCAGGAAGACAGCAACAGCATGGAGCTTGAGGAGAACCAATCCGTTCCTGTCAGTTATCTTCGTTATATCGAGAACGAACAAGAGTATCTGGGCTCCAAACGATTCGAACGGAATGAACAGTTCTGGTTGGATACGTTCCAGTCGCTTCCCGACCGCCTTCCGAAGCCGTCTGTCACAACAGCTGCATCAAGATTGTTTTTTGTTCTGGATGAGCAGCAGGATGCCTGTATCAGAACCTTTGTGCAAGAGAGAGGCCTTACGGTTCCTGCCTTCTTCATGACCGTCTTTTATATGTACCTAAGCCAGGTGGAGCAGTGCAGAGACCTCACCTTGGGAACACCGGTATTTAACCGGTCGAGCCGGGAGGAACGTAATCTGTTCGGCATGTGCACCAGCACGATGCCCGTCCGGCTGAACAGCAGTCCGGATCAGCTTGTGAGCGAGCTGTTCTCATTCGTTAATGCCCAGCTCAAACGCTGCTATTATAACCAGAAATACCCCTACAACCTGCTAGTTCCCGCACTCAAAAAGATGAATCCCGAACTAACGCGACTATACGACTACAGCCTCAATTTTCTTAATTACAGATTCATTCCGTCGCTTAACGGTACGCCAATCGTCACGAACTGGCACCATTCCGGCAGCCAAGAGGAATCCCTCACCTTAACGATTGCGGAACGTCACGAGCAGCGAATCATCGTCAGCTACGATTACAAGACGGATCTGTTCACGGAACAGGACATTCGGATGATTCATGAGAGGATGCAGCATATCATCGGCCAGGTGCTGAAGCCCGAAGAACTCAAGCTTCAGGATATCGAGATTGTCACTCCGCAAGAGCGGCAGCTCATGGACGAATTTAACCAGACCTTCAAACCCTATCCTTACGAACGGACCCTTGTGTCCCTGTTTGAAGAGCAGGTGGACATGTCGCCGGATGCCATTGCCGCCGTTTATCAAGACCAGAAGCTTAATTACCGGGAACTAAATGCCCGAGCAAACCGGCTGGCCCATAGGCTCAGCGCCGAAGGTGTTCGTGCGGGCCATGTGGTGGCGATCATGGCGACCCGTTCGCTTGATATGCTGTCCGGTATTTATGGCATCCTGAAGGCCGGCGCCGCTTACCTGCCAATCGATCCCGAATATCCGCAGGAGCGGATCTCGTATATGCTGGCGGATAGCGGGGCACAGCTGCTCATCTGTGAGGAGGAACTCCGGTCTCGTGCAGATATGGCAGGGAAGGTGCTTCCGCTGCGTGTCGAAGGGGACGACGAACTGCCATCCGATAATCCGGAGCCCGGATGTGGTCCGATGGACCTAGCCTATATCATCTACACCTCAGGCTCCACGGGACAGCCGAAAGGCGTAATGATCGAGCATCATGCCGTGGTCAACCGCTTGGCGTGGATGCAAAGCCGGTATTCTATTCAGGCTGGGGACGTCCTTTTGCAAAAAACACCGCTTAGCTTCGATGTATCGGTATGGGAGCTCTTCTGGTGGTCCTTATACGGTGCAAGCGTATGTCTATTGGAGCCCGGCGGGGAAAAGGATCCTGACGTGCTGATGCAAACTATTGCTTCGCAGCGCGTAACCGTTCTTCACTTCGTTCCCTCTATGCTCAATGCCTGGCTGGAGGCTGCGGAGAGCGGAGCGAACCATGCCGATCTCTCCAGTGTGAGACGGGTATTTACAAGCGGAGAAGCGCTGCATAAGGGGCAGGTGGACCGGTTTTACCGATTCACGGAAGCCTGTGACTCAAGAGCATCGCTAGTCAATTTATACGGCCCGACAGAAGCAACGGTAGATGTAACCTATTACGACTGCGCCCCGGGGCTCGAACTCGTTCCGATTGGCAAGCCAATCGATAACACGAGGCTGTATATTGTCGGAGAACAGCTGCGGCTGCAGCCGATCGGCGTTCCCGGCGAGCTCTGCATTGCCGGTGCAGCACTCGCACGAGGCTATCTGAACCGGCCGGAGCTCACGGAGATGAAGTTCGTGAACAATCCCTTCGAAGAGGGAGAACGGATGTATAGAACCGGAGATCTGGCAAGATGGCTGCCGGACGGGAATATCGAATATCTGGGCCGGATAGACAGCCAGGTCAAGGTCCGCGGTTACCGGATCGAGCTGGGGGAAGTCGAAGCTCAGCTGCTGCAGGTTCCGGATATTCTCGAAGCTGCCGTCATTGTAAGAGATGACCATGCGGGGCATAAGCAGCTCTGTGGTTATTACGTTGCGGCAAGGGAGCTCGCCTCAAGCGATGTCCGGGGCTCTCTAGCTGACCGGCTTCCGGGCTATATGGTGCCTGCCCACTTGATCCAGCTCCAGGCCATGCCGCTCAGTCCGAATGGTAAGCTGCACCGTAAGGCGCTCCCGGAGCCGGAAACAATACTGCCAGGTGCATCTGCGAATATAGCTCCCCGGACGCCGGAGGAGAAAGTTCTCGTCTCCATCTGTTCCTCGGTGCTGGGGAATCCCAATATCGGCGTACAGGATCACTTTTTCGAATTGGGCGGAGATTCCATTAAGATTCTCCAAGTGATCTCTAAGCTGGTTCAGGCTGGATACAAGCTGGAGATGAGAGATGCCTTTGCTTATCCTTCACTCGAGCAGATGAGCCGCAGGCTGAAGCCAATGGCGAGAGCAGCTGATCAGAGACAGTCTGTCGGCGAGGTAATACCGACACCTGTGATCGCCAAATTCATGGAAGGGGCTGCCGAGCCGCTTCGACATTTTAACCAGAGCGTCTTCTTATACCGTCAAGAAAGGTTTGATACACGCGTGCTGCGCCAGGCGCTGCACAAGCTTACCGCGCATCATGATGCGCTAAGAATGGTACTGAAGAAAGGGGAATCGGGCTGGAGGCTTTGGAACCGCGGAACGGATGAGGGGGAGCACTACACTCTCGAAGTGTTCGACTGCCAGGAATCAGGTGTCGTCGGAGATATGATTCAGGAGCGAGCTTCCCAGCTCCAAGCAAGCATCGATCTGGAGAACGGCCCGCTGATGAAGCTGGCACTCTTCCAATGTCCAGACGGAGATCATCTGCTCATCGTTATTCACCATTTGGCGGTGGACGGATATTCTTGGCGCATCTTGCTGGAGGATCTGAGCCAGGCTTATGGACAAGCGCTTCAAGGCGAGGAACCGGTTTTCCCGCTGAAGACGGATTCCTTCCGCAAGTGGGCGAATCTGCTTGACGCCTATGCAGACACCGAATCCATGCGCAAGGAGCTTCCTTACTGGCTGGAGATCGAGCGAACGGAAGTGTTCGAGCTTCCTAAGGATAGGGATGAAACCGCTCCGTTTGCATGCGATACGGAAGTGGTGGAGATCGCTTGGACGCTAGAAGAGACAGAGCTTCTGCTGAAGAATGCTCATCGGGCTTATAACACAGAAGTAAACGATTTGCTGCTTACGGCATTAGGCATGGCAGTCAGCGCTTGGAGCGGGCGGAGCGGAATCCGAATCGATCTGGAGGGGCATGGAAGAGAGGGGATTTTCCCGGATGCCGACTTTTCTAGGACAGTTGGCTGGTTTACGAGCATATATCCAGTGGTGCTGCTGGAACAACCGGACCTATCGCTCGCGCAGCGGATCAAGAAGCTGAAAGAACAGCTCCGCGCTATTCCCGATAAGGGGATTGGATACGGGATTCTCCGGTATCTCGCTGCGGATGATGGGGAGTGGAGGCTCCAAGCGCGGCCTGAAATTTCGTTCAACTACTTGGGTCAGTTCGATCAGGATCTGCAGAACAACGCCATGCAGCTCAAGCTCTCCTCATACGCGGGAGGCAGCATGGTTGACGGCCGAGCCGTGCGGAAATATGTGCTCGATATGAACGGAGCGATAAAAGGCGGCCGCTTGACGATGGAGATCGGCTACAGCTCTAAGCAGTATCACCGTGTGACGATGAACAAGCTGGCTGCAGAACTGCGACGTGCGCTAAGTGAGGTGCTTCAGCACTGTTCGGCTAAAGAACAACCAGAATTGACGCCGAGCGACATTGTGGCGAAGAACATATCTATCGATGAATTGGATGAGCTGATGGAACGGCACGGCGGCAACACGGGCGGGCTTGAGAATGTATACCCTTTGACTCCGATGCAGAAAGGGATGCTGTTCCATTCGCTGGTTAATTACCAGCCGGAAGCTTTCTTGCAGCAGATTAGTATGACCGTACATGGAGCGCTGAATATCGAGCTGTTCCGCGCAAGCTGGAATGCGGCGATGAGGCGTCATGATGCGCTCAGAACGAATTTCCTCATACTAGGAAGAGAGGAACCGATTCAGATCGTATACCAGGAAAGAGAGATCCTTTTCCACTATGAAGATATCCGGGAGCTGGAGAGAGAGAAGCGAGAACAGTATGGAGACGAGTTCGTCGTTATCGATCGGAGCAAAGGATTCGATCTGGCCGCCGATCCTCTGATGCGGGTATCCGTTCTACGTAAGAGGGATACGGAATATCAGGTGGTCTGGAGCCATCATCATATCGTGCTGGACGGATGGTGTCTTCCCCTCCTGATTCAGGAAGTATTCATGCACTATTCCGCCTTCCGTAAGGGAGGCCAGCCGGAACTGCATGCGGCAGTTCCTTACCGAGGTTATCTGTCCTGGTTGTCGGGAGAGGATGCTGAAGCAGCTGCGGCGTATTGGGGCTCTTATCTTCAGGGGTACGAAGGAATCTCCTCGCTGCCGCAGCGTCTGGAAGGAGACCGCCGCAGCGGATATGCTGCCGGAGTATTGGAGTCTGATATCGGCACGAACCTGACCAATCAAATCGGTGCTATCGCCAAGCAATACGGTGTAACGCTAAATACCGTTCTGCAGACCGCTTGGGCGATGGTCCTGCAGAAGTATAACGGATCTGATGATGTCGTATTCGGCAGTATCGTATCCGGACGTACCACAGAAATACCGGAGATAGAGAAGATGATCGGCCTGTGCATTAATGCGATACCGGTGCGTGTTGCCTGTGAAAACGGAGAGCGCGTGTCGACCGTGATGCGCAGAGTCCAAGACCAGGCAGTCGATTCGCACGCTTATGATTATTATCCTCTGTACGAGATCCAAGCCCAAGTAACACAAGGTCAAGGGCTGATCGACCATGTCTTGGTGTTCGAGAATTACCCGTTAGCGGACAATATTGGGCAGCTAGGAGAGCAGAGGGCAGCGGACTTGGTATGCCGTGACATCTCCGTTCATGAGCAGACCAATTATGATCTGAATCTCATTGCTCTTGCCGGTGAAAGCTTAAGACTGCGTTTTCTATACAACAGTCATGTCTATGATCCAGCTGTAATAGCTGGGATATCCGAGAGTCTTCTTCATGTACTCAATCAAATGGCCCTCCGCCCGGAGATGAGTGTAAGCGAACTAGAACTGATATCCGAACAAGAGTTCATCCGTCAGCAGGCGAGCATCTATCTCAGCGCAAGCGATCCGAACGACGGTCAAACGGTGCACGGCATGTTCGAGAAGCAATCGGAGCGGACTCCGGATGCGGTCGCGGTTGTAGCAGACGGGATAATCATGACTTACCGAGAATTGAACGAGCGTTCGAACCAGCTCGCTCGTGTGCTGGTGCAGCAAGGCGTCAGCACAGACGGAATCGTCGGCTTGATGATGCACCGGTCTGCGCGTTATATCCAATATGTGCTTGCAGTATTAAAAGCGGGCGGGGCGATTATGCCTATAGATCCGGAGAACCCGGCCGATCGGATTCGCCACATGCTGGATGACAGCCGCCCTGTGCTGGTCGTTTCGGATACCCCTGTGGATGGGGCCGTATTAGGCGAGGCTGCAATGCTACTTGCCGAGGAGGCAGAAAGAGCATCAGCCGATATACAAAGTACAAATTTGCTGGTGAAGGGTATGGCATCAGATGCCATGTATGTCATTTTCACCTCCGGATCGACCGGGGTACCCAAGGGTGTGCTGCTGGAGCATCGGACGCTTCTTAACCTGCTGCAATGGCAAAGGGACGCTATTCCCCTCGAAGAGGGGAGGTCGAAGGTGCTTCAGTTCGCATCGATGAGCTTTGATGTCAGTTATCAAGAAATTTTCACCGCGCTGCTAGGCGGGGCTGAACTGCATGTCATCCCTGAAGAGCTGAAGAGACACCCTAAAGCGCTCATAAACGAGATTGTATCGAGCAAGGCAGACATCGTATTCCTGCCGACAGCGTACCTCAAGTTCATCGCTTCGGAGAAACGTCTTCTGGAACGTCTGTCTCGTAGCAGCATGAAACATCTGGTCGTGGCTGGTGAACAGTTGGTCATCCATCCGCTCCTGCGGTCTTATCTGCAAGAGAGAGGAGTCACCCTCCACAATCACTACGGCCCGTCGGAGGCACATGTGGTGACAGCTCTGGTCATGCGGGGCGGAGAAGCGTTCATTCCGAATGTGCCTACGATCGGCAAGCCTATTGCCAATACCTCTATCTACATTTTGGACCGTAACGGCCGTCCGCTTCCCGAAGGTGCGTCTGGAGAGCTGTGCATTGGCGGTGCCGGGCTTGCGCGCGGGTATGTGAATCGTCCCGAGCTGACGAATGAGAAATTCGTTCCGCATCCGATTAAGAACGGGGAGAAGATCTATCGCACGGGAGATTTGGCAAGGCGGCTTCCTGACGGCACATTGGAATATCTGGGCCGCATGGACCATCAAGTGAAAATCAGAGGCTATCGGATTGAGCTTGGGGAAGTAGAGTCACGCCTCCTCGATATCCATTCTGTTACCGAAGCGGTCGTGCTGGCACTGGATGACAAGGAGGGGGGCAAATATCTGTGCGCCTATGTTGCGGCGGGGCGCGAGCTTGCACCGGACCTTCTCAGAAGAACGCTCGGCGAGAAGCTTCCCTCCTATATGATTCCGTCATTCTTCATACAGCTGGAGCGTATGCCGTTGACGGTTAACGGCAAAGTCGACCGCAAGGCGCTTCCTCATCCAGATCGCGAGACGCTGCGAGAGAAGACGTATAAGGCGCCGCGCAGTGAAACCGAACGGAAGTTGGCTGAAATCTGGAAGCGTATTTTGAACCTGCAACAAGTCAGTACGGACGATCAATTCTTCCATATCGGCGGCCATTCCTTGTCGGCTGCGAGCCTAGCAGGAATGGTCAGCAAAGAAATGCAAATTGAGCTGTCCATCCAAGAAATATTCCAGCATCCAACACTTGAAGGAATGGCAGTGATCTTAGAATCAAGAACACCTGGAGCTTTCATACCTATTCCTCGTGCTGATGTTTGTCGTGACGGTTACCCGGTTTCCTCTGCCCAGAAGCGGATTTATCTCGCTTGTCAGCTCGCAAGCGGCGAATTGAGCTACAACATGCCCGGGGGGCTGAGAATAGAGGGCACTTTCGATCTTGAGAAAGCCAATGAAGCTCTGCGTAAGATCCTGCTTCGTCATGAAGCTCTGCGGACGGCATTCTTGATGAAGAACGGCACGATCGTGCAGCAGATCGAGGAAGAACTGCCATTCCTAATTGAGCCTATTCATGCACCGGGAGAGGAAGAAATGACGGTGCTGCAGCGGTTTATCCGGCCGTTCGACTTATCGCAGGCTCCGCTTCTTCGGGCAGGTCTGTTCACCATGGAGCCTGGACGCCAGCTTCTTCTGTTCGATATGCATCACATTATCTCGGACGGAGTATCGCTTCACCTGCTGGCGCAAGAGTTTGCTGCACTGTATCAAGGCCAAGAGCTTGCCGCCCTCCCTATTCAATATAAGGATTATTCGGCATGGCAGGAGAGTGCGCCTTATCGGCAAGCGCTGGAGCCGCATCGAAACTACTGGATGACGGTCTTCCGTGACGGGATTCCTCTTCTGGAGCTGCCGACAGATTTTCCGAGGCCCAATGTGCAGAGTTTCCAAGGAGGCAGCGTGAGCTTCCGAGTCAACCGGATATTGACGGATGAGATCAGTACGCTAGCGCGGCAAATGAACGTCACTCTGTTCATGACCTTGCTGGCCGCTTTCAATGTACTGCTCTCGAAGTATTCGGGAGAACAGGATATCGTCGTGGGCAGTCCAGTAGCGGGTCGGGAGCATCCGGATGCGGAGTCGCTCATCGGCATCTTCATCAACACGCTGGCACTGCGCAACTTCCCGGAGGAGAGCAAGACTTTCCGGGAATTCCTGACCGAAGTGGGGGAGCGGACGCTGGAAGCGTTCGAACACCAGGCATATCCGTTCGAGGAGCTGGTAGAAAACCTGGAGATTCCACGAGACTTAACCCGCAGTCCCTTGTTCGATATCATGTTCGTGCTTCAGAATACGAAATCGGTTTCGTTATCCGCCGAAGGGCTTAACATCCAGACGGTGGAGGCGGATACGGGCGCAGTGAAGGTTGATTTGACGCTGACGTTGACCGAGGATGCGAACGGGCTGCAAGGGAGCCTGACATACGCCGCAGGGCTGTTCAAGCGCGAAACGATTGAGCGGATGGCAGACCGCTTCCTTGAGCTGATTCATACGGCGGTCCGGGAGCCGGATATGTCGCTCAAGGATATTAGCATCATGACGAGTCAGGAAAAGCATACCGTGCTGGAGCTGTTTAATCGAACAGACGCCGTCTACCCCGCAACGATGACCGTTCATAAGTTGTTCGAGAAGCAAACGGAACGGACGCCGGATGCGCTGGCTGTCATCTGCGGGGGAGTTCGGCTGACCTATGCGGAGTTGAATGCGCGGGCGAACAAGGTGGCTCATAGGCTGAGAAGCTGCGGTGTACGCGCGGATTCAGTCGTCGGGATTCTGACCGAGCGCTCGGTGGATATGATGACGGGCATCTTCGGCATTCTGAAGGCGGGCGGCGCATATTTGCCTCTAGATCCGGCTTATCCCTTGGAACGGATTCGCTACATGCTGGAGGATAGCGGTACGGAGGTGCTGCTCTCTAACGCGGACGGGACGGAATGGTTCAATGGGGAAGTTGTGGACCTTAGGGCGGATTACTTTCAAGATCAACCTGATCACAATCCGGAGGCGCTTAGCGGACCGGGGGATCTCGCTTATGTGATCTATACCTCTGGCTCGACCGGCCAGCCGAAAGGCGTCATGATCGAGCATCATTCGGTCATCAACCGGCTGAATTGGATGCAGAAGAACTACCGCCTCTCCGAAGGGGATATCATTCTTCAGAAAACGCCGATCAGCTTCGATGTGTCGGTATGGGAGTTGTTTTGGTGGTCTTGGTACGGGGCAGGCGTATGTCTGCTGGAGCCGGGCGGAGAGAAAGATCCGGCTCAGATCGCCGCTGCGATTGCGGACCATCGCGTCACAACCATGCACTTCGTGCCGCCGATGCTTGGCGCTTTCTTGGAATACCTCGATTCCCATCCGCAAGCAGGCCTGAGCTTAAGCAGCTTAAGACAAGTCTTTGCCAGCGGCCAGGCGCTGCCTAAAGGACTGGTGGAACGGTTCTATAATCATTTGGGCAATCAAGGTGCTCAGCTTGTGAATTTATACGGGCCAACGGAAGCGACGGTAGACGTTACCTCGTTCGACTGCAGGCCGGGACTTGACCGAATTCCAATCGGGAGACCGATCGACAATATCCGTCTGTATGTGGTAGACCGACATCTTCGCCCTCTTCCCGACGGGATTCCAGGCGAGCTGTGCATTGCAGGTGCGGGGCTGGCCAGAGGATATCTAGGACGACTAGAGTTGACAGAAGAGAAGTTCGTTGCGAACCCTATGCAGCCAGGTGAACGGATGTACCGAAGCGGAGATATTGCCCGTTGGCTGACGGACGGGAATATAGAGTATTTGGGCCGGATAGACCACCAGGTCAAAATACGCGGCAACCGGATCGAACTGGGCGAGATTGAGGAAAGACTTCTTCAGCATGAGCATGTGCGGGAAGCGGCTGTGATTGACCGGACCGATGAGTCCGGATCAAGCTACCTTGCGGCCTATGTTGTCGCGCAGCAAGAGATACCGGCCTATGACTACCGGATGCATTTGGCCCACAGCCTGCCGTCGTACATGATCCCTGCATGCTTCGTAAGCATGGAGCGCCTGCCGCTTACACCGAGCGGCAAGCTTGACAGGCGTGCACTGCCGGTTCCCGATCTATCGCAAGGGGGAGCCGCTCCGTATGCCCAGCCCGAGACTCCGCAGGAATGGAAGCTTGCGGACATATGGGGCGAAGTGCTTGGAAGGGGCCAGATCGGAATCGATGACCCATTCTTTCAGATCGGCGGAGATTCGATCAAGCTGATCCAAGTGGCCAACCGGATTCATCAGGAATTCGGCGCACAGATAGACCTCAAGGAACTGTATACCTATCAGACGATTCGTGAATTCGCCGATTATATGAATCGCAATGGTTCCAGCCTCTCGAACGAGCAATTAGAGCGGGGGCTGGCGCTGGTCGGACAATTCCAGGAACAAATTCGCAAGGAGCCGGCCTTGCAGCCATACTTGCAGCATGGAGCAACGGATTATTATCCGCTGAGCAAAATCCAAGCGAGCATGGTTTATTATTCGAAGCTGAAGCCGCATGAACCGATCTATCATGACCAGTTCTTCTTTACAGCGGCAATATCGCCGTTTAACGCTGAAGCGATTCAGCAAGTAACCCGCCTGCTTACCGCTAGACACGATATCCTTCGAACGGTCTTCGATACGGCACAATTTGCCGAGCCGGTTCAGCTCGTCTATAGCGAGCCAGAGCCCGACCTTACAATAGAAGACATCCGGCATCTGCCAGTCGGACAGCAGAAACGGCATATCGATCACTCGCGTCAACAAGATCTGGCGGACAAATATTTAACGGACGACCGATTGCTGTGGAGGCTGCGTATATTCCGAATCGGCGAGGATGAGGCAGTCATCCTTCTGTCCTTCCACCACGCTGCATTAGATGGATGGAGTGTAGCGGTATTCCAGCAGGAGTTCATGGAGCTGTACAATCGGATCGCCGATCAGGGTGAAGTTGTACCGTCTTCTTCCCTTGAGCTGCCTGCGCTCCGTACATCCTATAAGGAATATGTGGCGCTTAATGCGTACAAGCTGACCGACCAGACGACAGCCGAATATTGGCAAAGCTTGCTGTCGGGCTATACGCGGGGCAAG
>NZ_BILZ01000017.1 GCF_004000825.1 Paenibacillus kobensis NBRC 15729
AACATACGTTCACGATTAGCTCCTCGCCTTTACTGGCGGAGGAGCTTTGTTGTTATAGGGTTCTTTTTCCTGCTCGCAAATGTGACAGAAACTTGACTCACCACTTCAATACAGCACCGAAATGTAGTATGATGAAAAAAGTGTATTCATTCGAGCCACACTTTACGTATACCACGTTAGAGCAACGCTACAGAAGATGATTGCACCGTGGCAATGAGGCCGGCCGGAAATCGGCAGCGCGCGGCGCGATCTGGAGGAGGAACAGTATGTCGGAACAGACTGCAACGAGCCCGACAGCGAATAAGGCAAGCACGAACCATCTGCTTCGCCGGGACGTTCGCTTCTTGGGGAACATTTTGGGAGAAGTGCTCGTCCATCAAGGCGGCGAAGAGCTGCTGGAAATCGTAGAGAAAATACGCGAAATGAGTAAATCGCTTCGCGCGGAATATTCTCCGGAGCTGTATGAAGAATTTAAGTCGACGGTCGCGGGCTTGAACCCAGAAATTCGTCACCAAGTCATTCGTGCCTTCGCGCTCTACTTCCAGCTCGTTAACATCGCGGAGCAGAATCACCGGATTCGCCGCAAGCGCGACTACGAGCGCTCGGCTGGCGAGAGCGTACAACCAGGCTCGATCGAGAGTGCGGTGCAAGTACTGAAAGAACGCAATATCGCGATCGAAGATGTGAAGGAGATGCTCCGCGGCATTTCGCTTGAGCTCGTCATGACGGCACATCCGACGGAAGCAACGCGCCGTGTCGTATTGGATATTCATAAGCGGATCGCAGGCGACGTTATGGAGCTCGACAACCCGACGCTGACGCACCGCGAACGCGAGAAGCTTCGCGAGAAGCTGCTCAACGAAGTGTTCACGCTGTGGCAGACGGACGAGCTGCGCGGCCGCAAGCCGACGGTTATCGACGAAGTGCGTAACGGCCTGTTCTTCTTCGACGAGACGCTGTTCGAGGCGCTGCCGAACGTATATGATGAACTGGAACGCTGCCTGACGAAGTACTACCCGGATGAGAAATGGCATGTGCCTTCGTATCTCCGGTTCGGTTCTTGGATCGGCGGCGACCGTGACGGTAACCCGTCGGTCAAAGCGAAAGTAACCTGGGAGACGTTGACGCTCCACCGTGCGCTGGCGCTAGACAAGTACAGCGAAGTGCTTCACGATCTGATGGAACTGCTGAGCTTCAGCACGAACATCGTCGAGATTACGACGGAACTGGCGGATTCACTCCGTTCCGACCGTGAGAATATCGAACTGAAATGCGTAGATATTTGGCGCAATGAGCAGGAGCCTTATCGTATTAAGGTCGGTTACATTTTGCAAAAGCTGGCCAATACGCGCGAAGGCGCTGCTAACCGCTACAACAGCCCGCAAGAGCTGATTGATGACTTAAAAATTATCGACCGCAGTCTGCGTCACCATTATGCGGACTATGCGGCGGATACGCATATTAGCAAGCTGATTCGCCAAGTGGAGCTGTTCGGCTTCCACATGTCGACGCTCGACATTCGCCAGCACAGTCAAGAGCATGAGAATGCGATGGCGGAAGTGCTGCGCAAAATGCATATCGTCGAAGATTACGCTGCCCTCTCCGAGGACGAGAAAGTGGAGCTGCTGGCGAAACTGCTGAACGATCCGCGTCCGCTTACGAGCGGCCATCTGGAATATTCCGAATCGACTCGCGAATGCCTCGACGTCTATGCGACGGTATATCGCGCACAGAAGGAATTCGGCGAGAACTGCATCTCGAGCTACCTGATCAGTATGACGGAAGCAGCAAGCGATATGCTGGAAGTCATGGTGTTCGCGAAGGAAGTCGGCTTGTTCCGCAAGGAAGCTGACGGTTCGGTCATTTGTACGCTGCAATCTGTGCCTCTGTTCGAGACGATTGACGATCTGCATGCTGCGCCTGGCATCATGAAACGTCTGCTGGAGCTGCCGATTTACCGCGATGCGGTTGCGGCAATGAACGATGTGCACGAGATTATGCTCGGCTATTCGGACAGCAACAAAGACGGCGGCGTCGTAACAGCGAACTGGGAACTGCGCGTAGCGCTGAACGATATCACGGCTTCCGCGAAGCAATTCGGCGTGAAGCTGAAGTTCTTCCACGGACGCGGAGGTGCACTTGGACGCGGAGGTATGCCGCTGAACCGTAGTATTCTTGCTCAACCGCCTCATACGATTGGCGGCGGCATCAAGATTACGGAGCAGGGCGAAGTGTTGTCCTCCCGCTACGGACTGCACGATATTGCTTACCGCAGTCTGGAGCAAGCAACTTGGGCGCTCATTACGGCAGCACGTCTGGCGAAATATCCAGAGCAAATGCCGCAGGTTGAGTCTGATTGGGACGATATCGGACGCGGCATCTCCGAGACGGCGCTTCATAAATATCAGGATCTTATTTTCCGCGATCCAGACTTTATGACGTTCTTCAAGGAATCGACGCCTCTTGCGGAAGTCGGCGAGCTGAACATCGGCTCCCGTCCGTCGAAGCGTAAGAATAGCGACCGCTTTGAAGACCTTCGTGCAATTCCATGGGTATTCGCATGGACGCAAAGCCGTTACCTGCTGCCGGCATGGTACGCGGCGGGCTTCGCGCTGGAGCAGTACGTACAAGGCGACAGCGGACGTATGCAGAAGCTGCGTGATATGTACACGGGTTTCCCGTTCTTCCGTACGCTGATCGACAATCTGCAGATGGCGCTCGCGAAAGCGGACCTGCTGATCGCACGCGAATATGCGGGCATGATCAAGGACGCAACGATCCGCGACCGCATTTTTGGCCAGATCGAAGAGGAGTATGCACGTTCGCTGCGTCTCATTCTGGAGATTACGGGACAAAGCGAGATTCTCGACAACGTACCGGTTATCCAAGAATCGATTCGTCTGCGTAATCCGTACGTCGATCCGCTCAGCTACTTGCAAGTGCAGCTGCTGTCCGAGCTTCGTTCGATTCCGGACGATTCCGGCGACGCAGAGCTGCTGCGTGAAGTGCTGCTGACGATCAACGGCATCGCGGCGGGCCTTCGGAATACGGGCTGATACCGCGTCATACGATAATGAATGGATCCGGCGGTTCCTCCGCCGGAATAATAATTGAAAGGCTGGGCGAATAAGCGGCTGTTGGCTGCTTCGTCCGGCCTTTTGCACATCTTAATGCGAGGTTATGGAATGAAGAAGCCGGGTTATGGTTTATCTGTGTTATTCGTTCTGCTAGGCGCCTCCAGCTACGGATTTCTGTCGCCGCTTGTGAAACGGACCTATGCAGCCGGCTTCACCTTCGAGGAAATTACGGTACATCAAGTCGGCATGGGCGCCTTGCTGCTGTGGCTGATCGTCATGTTCAGAAGAAGTGCGAGACGCAATCCGTTCAAGGGACCTTGGCTTAAGATGGTTTCGATCGGGTTGTTCGGGATGGCGCTGACGACGATTTTTTATAATCTGGCGTTGGAACGAATCGATGCATCGCTTGCGATTATCTTGCTTTTTCAGTTTACGTGGATTACGATTTTGATAGACAGCATTTGGAATCGGCGGATTCCCGGATTGTGGAGCTGGGTGTCGATCGGATTCGTGCTGGCGGGTACGGTGTTTGCCGTAGGGCTGACCGGCGCTGGCATGGAGCGCATGGATGCGCTTGGGGCGATGTGGGGACTGTTATCTGCGGTATCTTACAGCTTGTTCTTATGGTTGACTGGCCGGATAAAGTATGACGGTGATCCGGCGCTGCAATCGGCGATCGTAGCGACAACCGCTTTCACGCTCATCGCATCTTTGTATGGATGGCATGCGGGAGCAGGCGAGGACGAGTTGACGATGGCGGGAATCGGCCTTGTACTCGGTTTGCTGGGGCAAGTGCTGCCCACATTGCTGTTCACGATAGGCATTCCGACAATCGGAAGCAGTCTGGCATCCACGCTGGGAGCAGCAGAGCTTCCCGTGGCGGTGGTCGCTGCCTGGCTTATTGCAGGCGAGAGCATCGGCACTATGCAGGTGCTAGGAATCGTACTTATTTTATGCGGAATCGTATTGGCTGAGCGGCGTTCCGGCGGTAAACCGCGGAAGGCGCCACGTCTGGGGGAATAACTTTGATATCTGTGGAAGCGAGGCTGGCCAAGCTGGTGCTGAAGGGCGACCAGCAAGCGTTCGCCGACATTGTGGATATGTATCAAGACAAGCTGTATCATATGGCCTACCGGATGCTGTACAACCGTCAAGAAGCGGAAGACGTTGTGCAGGATACGTTCCTGCGCGTATACCGGAACTTGGACCGGTACGATGATTCGATGAAATTCTCGACTTGGATATATCGGATTGCAACGAATCTGTGTATTGATCGGCTTAGAAGAAGAAAGGCGACTTATTCGCTGGATGCGGAATCGTCCGAGCATGAAGGGCTCGACGGATATTCGATGCTGCCTAGTGACAACCGGACGCCTGAGAGCGAGACGCTGCTGTCGGAGACACAGCGGATTATCCATCAAGCAATTGCAACGCTGCCGGCGAAGTATAAGTCAGTGATGGTTCTCCGTTATTTGCAGGACATGTCGCTGCAGGAGATAAGCGATGTTCTCGACATGCCGGTCACGACAATCAAGACGCGCGTACACCGGGGCAGGGAATTTCTCCGCAAACGGCTGGAACACAAATTGTAACCAAACAAGCCGATCGCCGTATAGGTAATGAAACGTAAGATGGCGGTCGCGCGTATGTTGATAGTAACAACCTGATGTTTAAGCATGAAGGGGAAAGGAATGGCTGCTATGAATTGCAACGTCGCCATCATTTGGATGCACGATTATTTGGACGGCGAACTGCCGCAACAAGATACGGTAGAGCTGAAGGCTCATATGCTGGCCTGTCCGGAATGCCGGGCAAGATTCGAGCAATTGGAACGGACGGAATCGCTCGTCTCGTCATCACTTCATACACATGCTCCGCTTGAACCGGGGCAATCGGAGCAGCTGCGCCAGCGCATAATGGCCGTCCTGCCGAAGGATCGGAAGCAGCTGTCATGGTTCAGATGGGTAAGGAATCATCCGGCGGTATCGGTGGCGGCGGTATTTTTCTTCGTTATGCTGTCGAGCTTCCTCTCGATGTGGCATCAGGATGGAGAATTAATCGTGAAGGGCAATGACCTGCAGCAAGTTATCATACAAGGCGATACTGTTATTGTGCCTGAAGGTGCCCATGTGAACGGCGATCTGACGATCGAGAACGGCACAGCGGAAGTGCAAGGAGACGTGAACGGCAACGTCACCGTCATCGATGGCAAGCTGCAGCTTGCATCGACTGCACACATCGCAGGCTCCAGCCGAACGATCGACCGGGCGCTGGATTGGTTCTGGTATAAAGTGACGGAGACGGTAACCGACATGACCAAATGAGCTTAAGTGCCTTCCGTTTTTGAATGGAAGGTACTTTTTTTGTATTATAAGAAGGATTTACATTGTACTTTCTAGAAAATAATAAGGTTGACTACTGAATCATCAGTCAGTTGTACGAGTTGCACATCGAGATCAGTCAGTTTGGCAATCGACCACTAGAGATAGAAATGGTCATCCGCGGTGCAATTGTGCCGTAGAAACGTGTCAAATGGCTGCCGAATGGGTAATTGTCGCTTGGGGGCCTGTAAATCCATGAACTATTTCAATGATTTGAGCTGGCAGAATGGGATTAAAGATGTTATCGACATCGTCATTGTCAGTTACATTATATATAAGTTAATATTGCTCGTTCGCGGAACGCGCGCCGTTCAGTTGCTCAAGGGCATCTTCGTACTTGTCGCTACTTGGGCGCTTAGTACGTGGCTGGATCTCGGGACGCTGAAGTGGCTGATGAATCAAATGTTCACGTTCGGTGTCGTCAGTGTGCTCATTATTTTTCAACCGGAGCTGCGCCGCGCACTGGAGCAATTGGGCCGGGGCAAGCTGTTCGCGCGGACGAACGGGCTGGAGCGGGATCAAATCAACGAGCGGATCACCGCAATCATTAAGGCCGTCAACTACATGGCGAAGCGGAAAATCGGCGCCTTAATCGTATTCGAACGGAGCACCGGCGTTAATGAGTTCATCGAGTCCGGAATTGCGATGGAGTCTAGGATCAGTTCGGAGCTGCTCGTGAACATTTTTACGCCGAACACGCCGCTCCATGACGGAGCCGTCATTATTCGGGGCAATCAGATTATGGCTGCCGCCTGTTATTTGCCGCTGTCCGAGAATCCGTTCATTAGCAAAGAGTTGGGGACGAGGCATAGGGCGGCGATCGGGGTCGGTGAAGTATGCGACGCGGTATCGGTTGTCGTCTCGGAGGAGACCGGACAAGTATCGCTTTGTATGAACGGCATGATCGTTAGGGATATCAAGGAAGAGTCGTTGATCTCGAAGCTGTTCGAAGAGTTGCTCCCGCCAAGTTCGCAGAGCGAGAAGGTCAAAACTTCGTTCTGGCGCCGTAAGGGGGATCAACAGAATGGATAAATGGCTTGTGCATCCGACTGCACTTAAAGTGTTGTCCGTCGTTGTGGCGCTTCTGCTCTGGGCTGTTGTTCACTTCGATCCGGAGACGAACAAGAATAAGAATATAACAACGACGATTACACATGTCATCGATACGGTTCAGATTAAGACGATCGGTCTGGACGAGAAGACGCGCGCGCTGCGTTCGATCGAGCCGGGAGCGGTTAAACTCGTCGTAAGCGGCTCGAGAACGCGTCTGGCTGCGGCGGCGCCCGACGATTATGTCGTATCGGCGAATCTGTCGGCCGTACCGAACGGCAGGAGCGAGGTTACGCTATCCGTCGAGCTGCCGAAGGGCGTGGAATTGATCGAGATGACGCCGAACCGGGCGACGGTACAGATCGAACCGATGCAGACGAAGGAATTCCAGGTTCAAGTCATAACAGCAGGCGAGCCAGCTAACGGTTACAAGGTCGGAGAGCCGATTGTGAAGCCTAACAACCGGGTGCATGTGACGATGCCTGAGGATGAGCTGGAGCTCATCGGGGCGGTTGCCGTAAATGTGAACGTGGCGAATGAAGAAGAGACGGTTAGCGAGAAGCGGGCTCGCGTTGTCGTATACGATAACGATGGCAATGAGCTTAAGAATGCGGTCGTCAGCCCAAGTGTAGTCGAGGTTGAGGTGCCGATTACTAAGCCGTACAAGCAGCTGCCGCTGCAGATCGGCTATACCGGCAAGCTACCGGACGGACTAAGCATTGCGAAGCTGACATTGTCGACGGAACAGGTGACGGTGTACGGGCCGCAGAACGTGTTGGACAAGCTGGAGTTCTACGATGGTCTGAGCGTTGACTTGTCCAAAGTAACCGGGTCGGGCACCTATACGTATGATATTAATCCGATCGAAGGCGTTGCAGCGGTGGATCCGGCGAAAGTATCAGTAACGATTGAGATCGAACCGACGGCCAGCCGCACAGTTGAGCAAGTGCCGATCGTGATGAACGGTTTGGCGGAAGGGATGAAAGCTGCTCTCGTAAGTCCGGCAGAAGGACGGATGGACATTACGGTGCGAGGAGCGCCTTCCCTGATTGATAAGATGGGGCCGGACGACATTCAAGCGGTAGCCCGGCTAGAGTCTCTTGGCGTCGGCCAACATGAAATCGTATTAAATATTCATGTGCCGAATTATATTGGCGTCAATCCGCTCCCTTATAAGGTGACGGTCGACATTACAGATAGCAAAGCGGAAGGCGAGGTGCCGGCTTCCGGTACCGACGCCGGCCATTCAGCGGCGAATGAGGCTGGCAGCGGAGGCGCTTCACAGGGAGATGGAGAAGCAGCCGCAGGCGGCACGGAAGCGGGAACTGGATCGGAACCTGGCTCCAGCTCGGAGACTCATTCGAACCATGATGCGGTTGAAACGCCTGCCGCCGGAAGCGAGCATACGGAACCGGCGGCAGTTCAATAAATGGTCGGCCTTGCGGCTGGCGAACTTATTTCTTATTTTCAGACACAGAAGGGGATCAGGACAGTTATGGGTAAATATTTCGGAACAGACGGCGTACGTGGGGTAGCGAATCAGGAGCTGACGCCGGAGCTTGCATATAAAATCGGACGCTGCGGCGGCTATGTGTTGGCAGGCCAAGCGGACAAACCAAAGGTCGTCATCGGCCTTGATACACGTATTTCCGGACCGATGCTGGAGGCAGCGCTCATCGCAGGCCTTCTGTCGATCGGTGCGAGCGTCATTCGTCTTGGCGTCGTCTCGACGCCAGCCGTTGCGTATTTGACGCGGGAGCTGAAGGCGGATGCCGGCGTTATGATATCTGCATCGCACAATCCTGTGGCGGATAACGGCATTAAGTTTTTCGGCGGGGACGGCTTCAAGCTGTCCGACGATACGGAGCTCGAAATCGAGCGTCTGATGGACGCTGAGGTTGATGAGCTGCCGCGCCCTGTAGGCGGAGATATTGGCACGGTTACATCTGACGATACGGCGAAGTATCGGTACTTGGAGTTCCTGAAAACGACGATCAGCGCTTCGTTCGAAGGCTTGAAGGTCGTACTCGACTGCGCTCACGGCTCCGCGTATGAGCTGGCGCCGCGCGTGTTCCGCGAACTGGGCGCAGAAGTCATTACCGTCGGCGCAGAGCCGGACGGACGCAACATTAACGAAGGCGTCGGATCGACGCATCCGGAGTATCTGCGCGAGCAAGTGCTGAAGCACGGCGCACAGCTCGGGTTGTCGTTCGACGGTGATGCCGACCGTCTCATCGCAATCGATGAGAACGGCGATGAAGTAGACGGCGATTATATTTTATGCATTTGCGGCGATGCCATGCGCCGTGATGGACGTCTGAGCGGCGATACGATCGTGACGACGGTTATGGCGAACATCGGATTTTTCAAGGCAACGGATAAGCTGGGTCTGAAGACGGCACAGACGGCGGTCGGCGACCGTTATGTAATGGAAGAAATGCGCCGCGGCGGCTTCAATCTGGGCGGCGAGCAATCGGGCCATGTTATTTTCCTCGATTACAATACGACAGGCGACGGCATTCTAACCGCTATGCAGCTCGTGGATACGCTCGTCAAATCGGGCAAGAAGCTTAGCGAGCTTAAAGGTCTGATGCGCAAATATCCGCAGGTGCTCGTGAACGTTCGCGTTGCGGACAAAACGATGTACAAAGACAATGCAGCAATCGCTGCTGCAGTCAGCGAAGTTGAAGCGGAGCTCGGCGATAACGGCCGCGTCCTCGTACGCCCATCGGGCACGGAGTCTCTTATCCGCGTTATGGCGGAAGGTCCGGAGAAGGATCTGGTTGAAGCGTACGTACAGCGTATCGTTGACGTCGTGAAGACAGAGCTGGGTTAATACTCGGTTCGGTTCGGAGTTAAGAATCGATGATATAGAGGTGAGCAGGCGCATTGCATTGCGTTTGTTCACTTTTTTTGCTTGATAAGGGCATCTGCTTAGTTGAGACGGATGCCTATACAGTTGTTGAAGCATATAGTGTTATGTAGGGGCAAGACGGATGGCGCTGCGGTGGACGTAGAAGGATGTGTGTTGCGGTCCGGGGCTGGCTGAGATGGATGCCATAGGACGGTTGTTGAGTTATGTTGCTCTATGAGTAACTACTCAATTGCGTATAGGGTAACGTAATGTTAATGCACGCCACGGCCTAATCTGACCTGCTTAAAGGTGAATCGGCTGTTACGATTTAGAAACGAGCTTTGCGGGTAAGGAAATGGTAATGCAGCAACCTATTATGCCGTAACGAATCGAGAATGCCTTATTTCTTCGATATGTTCTGCTTTGGAAATTATAACGAACTCATCGAACGTTATTGGCGAGAATTAGACCGTAATGATGGTTATTGCACGAGATAGCGCCTCTGGAGTTTGTTAGCTTTTAGAAAGGCTCAAAACACAAGGAATAGCGCTTCTACGCTTCATTAGCGAACCGATTCTGACGCCAGTATGGATTTGGTGCAAGCTTGGGAAGAAAAATTGGTTGCGTAATTTATGAAAACTGAATATGATAGACTGTATGATTCCGGAATTGAAAGCGAGGGTTGAGGTTTTCATAAGCAACACAAGCGCCAGAGCTTGCGGATGGAAGGCTGCTGCAATGACCATTCCCACGGAGGGGAAGGGCGGCCATGCAAGCTGACGAGGTGGAGGCGTTCGGATTTTTCGGCGGGGACCTCCCGGTACACATTCATACCGAAAGCCGTTACTCAAAACGATGCGGGCAACCGGTCGGCCAAATGTACGGCGGAATGAAAGCAAGGGCTTTACAAGGAGCAGTCGACTCGAAGGGTGGACGGATGAAGGAGCATCCGGCTGCGGCTTTGGAGGAAGACTGACAGGCATTATTTGTGATGAAGATAAGCAAGCCAAGAAAGCCCTAGGGTCCACGATGCGGCTGTGCATCGGTGCGGGCAGGAGGGTAATAGCAACTGCATACCGCTTGCCGCGCAGCAGGCATTCGTGGATTCGAGGACAAAAATCGAATTTGACGGAGGTCTATATAATTATGTGTGGTATTGTGGGATATATCGGTAATCGCGATTCGCAGGAGATTCTTATCGAAGGTTTGAAAAAGTTGGAGTACCGTGGTTATGACTCGGCAGGCATTGCCGTGTTCACGACGAACGGACTCGAAGTTCGCAAGGCGAAAGGCCGCCTCGCCGTTCTGGAAGGCCAACTTCAAGAAGTGCCGCTCGCTGGCTCTGTAGGCATTGGCCATACGCGCTGGGCGACGCACGGCAAACCTTCGGATGTGAATTCGCATCCCCATACGGACAACTCGGCTAAGTTTTCGGTCGTACACAACGGCATTGTCGAAAACTACTTGGACTTGAAAGATGAACTGATCGCGAAAGGGCACAACTTCCTGTCGGAAACGGATACGGAAGTCATTGCACACCTTGTCGCAGATGAATATGACGGCGATATCGTGAAGGCGGTACAGCGCGCTGTGAAGCGGATGCGCGGCGCTTTTGCACTCGGCGTTCTGACGGAATACGAGCCTGAGAAGCTCGTTGCGGTACGTTTTGCGAGCCCGCTCGTCATTGGTGTCGGAGAAGGCGAGAACTTTATCGGTTCCGACATTCCGGCGATCTTGGAGCATACGCGGAATGTGTATATTCTCAACGACGGCGAGATGGCGGTTCTGACGCGCGGCGGTGTCGAACTGATGACGACGGAAGGCGAATTTATTTCCAAGGAAATATTTCATGTCGACTGGGATCTCGTCACGGCAGAGAAAGCCGGATTCGATCATTTTATGCTGAAAGAGATTTATGAGCAGCCGAAAGCTTACCGTGACACGATGCGCGGACGCGTGTCGGATGACGGCAAGTCGGTGTCGCTGACGGAAATCGGCATGACGGCAGAGCAAGTGAAGGGCATCCGTAAGGTGCATATCGTCGCTTGCGGTACGGCTTATCATGCGGGCTTGGTTGGCAAAACGGTTATCGAGCGACTGGCGCGCATTCCGGTTGAGACGGACGTTGCATCGGAATACCGTTACCGTTCCCCGATCATTACGCCGGATACGCTTGTTATCGTCGTCAGCCAATCGGGCGAAACGGCAGATACGCTTGCAGCACTGCGCGAAGCGAAGCGTAACGGTGCGCGTGTACTTGCGATTACGAACGTCGTAGGCAGCTCTGTCGCACGCGAAGCGGACGACGTGCTCATTACGTGGGCAGGTCCGGAAATCGCCGTAGCATCGACAAAAGCGTACACGTCGCAGTTGATCGCGTTCTACCTGTTCGGTATCTACCTGGCACAGACGCTTGGTACCGTTGAGCAAGCTGCGATCAGCGAGATTCTGGCTGCTATGCAGCAACTGCCGGAGCAAGTCGAAGCAGTACTGGATCAAGCTGCTGTGCTGAAGCAAGTGGCAGAGTCGATCGCTGTACACAAGAACCTGTTCTTCATCGGCCGCGGCGTCGACTATGCAGTCGCGCAAGAAGGCTCGCTGAAGCTGAAAGAAATTTCGTACATCCACTCCGAGGCTTATGCCGCAGGCGAACTGAAGCATGGCACGCTGGCGCTGATCGAGGACGGCATTCCAGTTATCGCGCTCGTGACGCAGGAAGAGCTGTATGAGAAAACGCTGAGCAACATCAAGGAAGTGAAAGCGCGCGGCGCGCATGTACTTGGTATTGCGAACGCAGGAAGCGAAAAGGAAGTCGGCAAATCGGTCGACGAACTGTTCGCGATTCCGAAGACGCTGCCGCTGCTGTCGCCAGCCGTATCGGTTATCCCGCTGCAGCTGATCTCGTACTACGCATCGCTCGCAGTAGGCAACGACGTGGATAAGCCGCGGAACTTGGCGAAGAGCGTTACGGTGGAGTAAGTTGTAGTAGGTAATGTCAGATATGTCTGATGATAAAAATCTATGGAACCAGTAATAAATGTATGGAACCAGTAATAAATCTGTGGAACTAGTAAAGAAATTGTGGCACCACATATATAACAAACATCATGGGCCGTCCTACAGGTGAGGACGGCCCAATTTTCGTTTCGAATGGTCAGTCATAAATTAGCATTTTTAATTAAGTAAGTAATTGCAAAAACCAAAATAATTCAACTTGCGAAGTCCCGATGATTTAATTTCGGGACTTTTTCATTTCTGAGCATATATATAAAATATGGATTGCGGAGGTATGTCAAGTGGAGTATGTATTGCGTGAGACTGATATTCTTGATCCAACACTCGCTGATAAATTCGATTCAGTCATTTTGAATGATCTACAATAAATCGATTTAAGAAAAGTATATTCGTTCACTGTTAGCTTTAATGTTGATCTGATAAATGATCTATCTATTCTTAATGGATTTGTACTACCGTCATTAGAAAAGACACCTATTAGAAAAAAGAGTGACGAGAAGGATAAGATGTGCGAAGTACTAGGGTATCAGCTAAAACAACTCGAAAGCATATTGTTAAAGAACAACATTGAATACTATTCATCAACAATTCAAGGAGTACCTTTAGAGTTTACACATATTATAAAGATAGATTTTGTAGAGGATAATTTAGACCGTAATTTTAACAAACGGGAAGAAGGGGAAATTAGGAAAGGTCATTTCAGTTTTTCCAAAATAAAAGGGTTATGGCAGAGATTTTAGAAATTGAAAAGACTGATGATGATAATTTATTATATCAAGCATTTGTCAAAGAGTATGGTGAATTATGGCTAACTACGACCAAAAGAGAGAAAGAGTTGTTTGATAAACTTATAAACAGGGCGACAGAAGTTCTGGAAAAATACAAGGATAATTAACCAGTCGTTACATTCCAATAACATGCGAGCAAAATGGTAGTAACCCTTGATGGCGATAAAGTACGATTAAAGATCCCTGCTAATTTAGAAGATTATGAACGTCAGGCAGATGAGCTAGATGATGATGATGTTTTATAAGCTAGTACCTTACACTGCTTTTAATAGAACAAAGTTAGCCCATTTCCTATAAAATTTGGTAATAAACAACATCAAAATTAGGGTGATGGGCTCATTTGAATTTTACTAAGCACTACACTACATTAGACTGCTGGGCGTGACAGCATTTACTCCGAATAACAGACATCATGATCTTGAATCCAGTAATTGTAACTAATTACGGGGTATTTTTGTTTTCTGGAGCTGATACAGATGAATCTAGGTGAGAAAGTCAGATTTATCCGAAAATCAGATGAGTTAAATCAGAAGGAATTGGCACAGACAGAGATAGAAGAATTTATATACTAACAGACATCAGGCGTAGCTTAGTATTCCTCACCCAGTTGGGCGTAACTTTTGATCCAACTTCTCCTGAATCATTGTGTAACATCATGCTTCTTCCAGCCGGAGACGTTCCTCTGTAAAAAAATACTTTTTGTTTCATAACATCGGAAATTTGACCAAAAAACCCCTATAATAGAATTGAAATAAATTGGATGAAGAGGTACAATTAATAAAGCTTGTATTGAGAAATTCGAATGTTTTTAGTCTATAGGAATTTGGAGAAATAAATCGAACACTACTTCATAAGTGAGGGTGATTCTTTAGTGTTTTCATTAACAGACCAACAGGTAGAGATATTTTTTGATAAAGGTTGGATCAAGATCGAATCGGCTATTCCTAAAGAACTAACTGAGAAAGCTGTAGAGTTGATATGGGAAGAGTTATATAAAAATTGGGGTCTTCTGCAGGATGACAAATCTACTTGGCAAAATGACTTCTATTTGTTGAAGGAAAACTACAGTGAGGGGATATTTCGTGAGTGTTCAACGACCCGATTGATTGATTCCATTCATTGTTTGCTAGGTAAAGATCGCTTAGAACTCGACTACAACAAGCTAGGAATACCATTTGGTTGGTGGCCGATCAATCTGGGTTTGGGTAGAGATCGAGAATGGACAGTACCTGCCGGTGGATGGCATTGGGATGGGATGCATTTTATAAACAGGGTGGACAGTAAGGAGCAAGGGTTGATTTTGATTGCTTATTTTACCAACGTTGAGACCAAAGGGGGGGCAACACTTGTTGCCGAAGGATCTCATAAACTTGTAACTAACTTTCTGTCTCAATATCCGGAAGGGCTTGAATACAAAGATGCAATACCATTATTCAACCGGAGTCATCCGTGGATTAGAGAGCTCACAAACAGTCAGACGGATATATCAGAATCAGATAAAAAGATTATCGTTACAACGGATCAGATCCTCTCTGAGAATGACCATACCCTAAGTAATGATCGTGTGAAGAGGTTTATGGAGGAAGAATATATAGATTCTAACGGGATCAACCTGAGAGTGGTCGAAGTGCTTGGCCAAGCGGGAGACGTGTTCTTATGCCACCCCTTTTTATACCATTGCGGTTCGCCAAACCATTCCGGAAATCCCCGAATCATGTGTAACTTAAATACACCACTTAAAGCTCCAATCAGTTTATCTCGTGACTCTACAACCAAACATACACTTCTAGAAATAAGCATCTTAAAAGCTTTAGAACAATTCCAAGTCCAATCGGGCAACTAAATAACCTAATTCTTGAAAAAAACATGTCGCATAAAATCCTCTAGGCCCTGCTCGAAAGTAAGCGTCAAGATTGGTCTGATCGCCATTGCAATTACATGCTATTCACAAAACCTCACTATTCGATTTTTTGCGGGACATAAATCTACCTGCGTAAATCGAAATATCAAATCACGCAACAGGTTATTCCAAATCAAGATTAATTGAGTGAAACTGCAACACTCAAATAACTAGTAACGCTAACCGCCGAGTAGTGAAATTTGCAGGAGTGAAGATTCTTGAGGATTAAACTGGAACACCCTAAAATAATTTCCTATTTGCATCATGCTTATCCGCTTTCGGTGATGGCAACCCATGAAAGTTTTCAACCTTGGTTTTACAGCAATTACATCCAGCTATTTTGTTATAAAAACATGGAAGGAGACGCTTGCCCGGTTAATTTTTACCGTTACCATGATTGGAGTTACTATCCACTTTTGGATCATCAACTGATTAGCAGGGATCTTGTCTCTAATAATGAAGTCAAAGAATGGATAAAGCTTGCCATTGATCTGGGAAACTGTATTTATACATACGTTAACGAATTCTATGTTCCCGGCCGGAACTCTTATCAAAAGTATGATAATGATCACGACCTTTTGCTGTCGGGATATGATGAAGAACGATCGGTCTATCATGCCGCAAGCTTCATAAAGGCGAACTATGTCGAATTCGAATTAAAGATGGAGGATTTTAATCAAGCTTATTCACATGTCAATATGACCTATGATTATATCCGGAATATTCGAATACTAAAGCCGGCCCACTCCTTTCAGTATCGTTTTAATGTAATATTGGTCGTTGAAATGTTGACTGAGTATCTGAACTCTACCAATAACTCAGATAAATTCTCATCCTTTTTTTATGACGAGAGATTGGTCTATGGGATAAACGTCTATCAAGAGATGATACGTTTTATTGAAAGAATAAAGAAAACCGGCATTCAGTGTGATGTGCGCCCTTTTCATGTTATATGGGAGCATAAAAAAATTATGATCGAGCGAATCCGATATATTCAAGGTTTGTATGAGAATCGAAAGAGGGGTAGCAATACAAGACTTGAAAAAGTTGCTGGAGATTATAAGTCGGTTGAACAAATGGCAGATAGTCTGCGTTTTCTGGTGCTGATGCATAAAAAAACAAACAAGGATAGCTATTTAGATTTGATCGAGGCCTCTCTTCATGAAATAAAGGAAAAAGATGCCGATGCCCTTTCTGATCTACGAGATATATTGTTGGAAATGAGCAGCGATTAAGTACGAGGTTCGATATATCGAACGCAAAGGAATACATAAAACACAAAATTCTACAGAATGTATATTTAATATATATCCTTATAAGTAAATATATAGTATATTTAACGGGGGAAACATTCTTCTGTTCTCACTAGAGGTGTTTTATGTCGGTGAAAATTACTTGTATAAGCGAAATAAATATTTTTCCAAATGGAAGAAAGAAAATAAACGAAGAAGATGGGTACTATTTGGTCCATCCAATAACGGATATCAAATTATTGTCGGATGGAAACGAGATTTTCAAAAGTAGAGGACAAACCATGGTGTGCAAGAGTCTCAGTATAGTAAATGACTGTAATGATACTTGGAAGATCAAACTGATTACGTTTTCTCTAATAGGAACTGGAGTGGAAATTCCAACCTTATTGTCCCTAGTGGAATTAAAGGAAATCCGTGAACTACTGGAGGAGGAGACGAGTCCTTCATTAGCTCCAAATGAAGGGTATGAAAAGCTTGAACGTCTAATCGAAAAAGTGGTTGCGCACCTTCCAATTAAAACGAACGAAAAAGGATCGAGCCAATCAGCTCGTATCTTATCCGGGTTCATTGACTCAAGGCTATTAATAGTTAACAGGTATATTCGAAAAGGTTACAAAGAGGCTATTACGCTCGATATACTAGGGAAGTTGATTCACTGTAATCCAGTTTATTTAAGCAATACCTACTCAAAAGTGTTTGGAATTCCTCCAATAAAATATCTCCAACTGGTGAGAATAGAAGCCACCAAAAACCTTCTTGTGCAAACTACGGATTCAATTAAAGAAATTTCTACTCAGGTCGGATATTTATCAACATGGCAGCTTAATCATTACTTTAAACGAACTGTAGGCATTACTCCTATTGAGTATCGCTTGAAACATAGTGCATACGCACGGAAGAACTTAGATTCCAATATTGAACCGATCCACTTTCATACCGGAAAGTGAGGCGAACATTCGCGTGAATATTATCTCCAACCTCAAGATTGAAGTTGCCGATGTAATTAGACAAATTCTCGGCAATCAAATCAGTTATACCACAATTTATCAAGAGAATTTGGTGGACATTGGCCTGGATTCATTATTCGTCGTGAGGTTAATTGCCGCTCTGGAGGAGAAATTCAACATCGTCTATTCCGATGAGGAACTGATATATGAACGTTTTTCTTCCTTCCGCTCGCTTTTAACAGAGTTGACAGAAAAACTGCGAGAGCATTGATATTGAGAGGTAACATTGGGAATTTACTTGAATTGGAGAAGTGAAATGTTATGTTGAAGAAAGAATATGATCTCATTTTGACAGCCTGTTTGAGAAATCGGACAGACTCCGAGGAAGAAAAGCTAAATGGACTGGTTAGCGAGGAAATGGATTGGGGGCTCGTGGGAGGCGAACTTGTTCATCATCGCCTTGGTGGTTATTTTTATTCTGGACTGTCCCAAGACCAGCGGCAATATCTTTTTCCTGAGTTTTTGAAAGCGCTAGATCTACTTGTAAGAGCCCAAAGACAGCAAACGCTGGAGGTTAATCAGGCACTCCTGCCGATATTGAACAGGCTGGAAGAAGAAGGAATTCGTTACGCTGCCTTGAAAGGGGCGGTATTCAATGCTTCCATATATGCTCTGGGGGAAAGACGGTCCAATGATAGCGACATTCTCGTTCTCGAGGACGACTTGGACAAGCTGGATATCATTCTGCGTGAAGCTGGCTATATTCAAAGTATGATGCATAATGGTCAATTAGTGGAAGCTACCCGGAGGGAAAAGATGATTCAGCGGATGAATCACCACGATCTGGTTCCCTATGTCCGCGCTTTGGACGGAGCCTTCCTAGATAAGCATGAGATCGATATCAATTTCCATTTTGACAATAAAGAGAACGACATTACAAGGAAAGTGTTTGACCAAGGAACATTTGTTTATGAAGGAGTTCACTACACAATTAGAGGTCTGCCTTGGGAGACGCATCTTGCGCACCTTTGTGTACACTTCCACCGTGAGGGATCAAGCAGTATTTGGAGCAGCGGGAGGAGGGATGTTGTTCTTTATAAGATCATCGATATCGCCAATACAATCCGCTTAAGTTACACAGATCCTGCTAAAAATATGGACGAGTGGGCAGATACGATGATCCAGTTGAATTTGACCAAAGAAGCTTATTATACGCTCCATCATATCCAAAGCTTCTATAAGGATTTAGTTCCGGCTGATCTTGTTGCTACGTTGATGCCGGAAGATACACGATATGTGCAGGAGATCGAGATTTCAGGTGAAAGACGATATGAGCAAAGGAAAACTTCTTTTTATGATGACGCATTCAATTTATTCTTCCAAACAAAACCCAATAAAGGATAGACAATATGCTCACGATCCATGTTGAACACTCTTCATAAAAGATTTGGTTCCAACACTGAAGAGGAACACCTTTCATTCTTAGCTCCACCTGGAAGAGTATTGTCTCCTGCACTGTTATAACGAGTTAGAATACTCTGTTTTATCATCCCAAACGACTATCACACACTTACAAAATGTATTTCGGCATGAAGGTAGTGTCCACTGGATTAATTTGTCCAAGAAACAATAACTTTAATGAGGGAAATGATTAGGAAAAGAAGGAAACAGTTGTTAGCACAGTTTAAATATTATAATCTTTAAGGGTGGGGTCTCGTGAAAACGATTGAAAACGAGTTAACAGAAAAGTTTGAATATTTCAAAAAAGGAGATGGACGTGTTCGGATCTCCTTGACCAGTAATTGTAATGCCAGGTGTTGGTTTTGTCACAATGAAGGCGCTACGCCTCCAGTCAAGTTTAACGGGAAGGACATGGTTCCGAAAAAACAATTGTTCAATACTCAAGATTATATAAACTTGGTAGACAATTTAATTCAATTAGGTGTCAAGGTCATTTATTTTACTGGCGGAGAGGCCTTGTTGTCACCACATCTGGAGCCAATCCTGGACTCTATTCCTCCTCACAGTACAGACGATTATAACATCGTCCTAGCAACGAATGGAGTTTTTTTTGAAGAAAAGTACGAGATGCTCTCCAGAATGCATATCGATAAACTGAAAGTTTCTTTACACGCCTTCACAAATGAAACACTTTATAAAATCGAAAAACTGAAATGTATCGATAAAATAAAGAATGCCATTAAGTTGGCCAAAAGCATCATCCCGCATGTCGAAATCAATACATTGCTGATGCCAGAGAACCAGCACGAAATTTTCGATATTATCGGGTTTGCGGAAGAAGTCGGTGTACCCATAAAAATACTCGAACTGGTTTGGACGGATCACAACAACAGTGAATCCCGGAAGATGTTGAGCACAAAGGATGTAGCTGATGCGCTTATTGCACGGGGGGGCAAAGCTAGAATAGAGTCCAGGGGCATTGGGGTCAATTTACGCGTAATCGATATGAATGAGCATACATCCATTCGTATGATGGATGAAACGATCGGTCGTACGCATGTCGGCAAATGCGAGACATGTGATGTAAGGCCATTTTGCGTAGAAGGCTTCTACGCAATTAGAGTGGATCCGGAAGGATTTGCGCTTCCGTGTCTACTTAGGAACGACCTCAAGCTCGATCTTAAAGAATTAGAGAAGGAATCGCTAAAGGAGGTACTCCCTAGGTGGATTGGTTCTTTCATGAATGGCACGGACATGCCAGAGACGAATATAAAGATTCTGAAGTAGGGAATTATCCCATCATTGTCATAGAGGGACCAGACGGAGCAGGTAAATCTACGGTCGGAGAAATGCTTGCAGAACATCTTGGAGGTGAGTATCTGACTGTTATACCTGACGTTATGAAATTTGATAGCAAATTTATTCAAGAAGAGTTGTCTCCTCTTCCTCAATTACTATTTCATATTGTCGGGCTTCTGCATGTCTCTGACCAAGCCAGAAGAATCAGTCGGGGGAAGCCCGTCGTAATCCACCGGTACTTGAGTTCATTGTTAATAAAGCACCACTTGCGCCACCAGATTTCCGTTAAACAGGCCTTTTCCATTATTAAACCTTTAATCCAACATGTTGTATTTCCAACTGTGAGCATTTATTTATATGCGGATACGAAGGAATTGAGCAGAAGGTTGAGCTCTCGGCCAACATTAACCTATGATGATGCGCGCGTAAAGCTGGAAGAAAAATATGCTGATCAGATGACGCAGTTGTTCTTGCAGTTCTCCGAATTTGACCCTCGTGGTAGGTCTATTAATAATACGTCAATGACGTCAGATAGCTGTGTAGTCGAAATCATTCATTATCTGAACGAACGTTTCACAAAGTGTGGTCTTCCATGGAGACTTTGATTCTACTGAAACCTGATGCTATTTACAGGCGACTGGTATCCCCTATCATGAACCGTTTTCTCGGCGGCGGCTTTTCTATAGTGTATATTGACTGCCGTAAGGCTTCAGCAGAAGTCATCCTTGCACATTACGAATCATTTGTACAGGAAGCGGACTATGTGAAAAATGCACTACTTGATCAATATGAAGGTCAGTATGTGATGCCAATAATTCTTAGAAGAAACGATGCGGTAATTCACGCGAGGAAAATGATTGGATTTGCTGATCCTCCCAGGGCGGGAGTAGGTACAATACGTGGTGACTTCGGTAATGATACCTTCGCAGCAGCTAAAGAGGAAAAGAGATTATGTCGCAATTTAATACACGGCTCCGATAATGATAAGGAATACAGGAGGGAGGCGGCCATTTGGTTCCCCGATTATGTACCACTTCGATAATTTAAGAGATTCGTAAAGAGATACTGACTTGGAGAAAGTCAAACCTGTATTACTAAACTTGTAAGTTGTGCTAAGTATGTTTGAATATGTTCTAAGTGACCTCATTTTGGTGTATACTACGTAATAATGAATTAACCAGTGAGGTGAGTTATCAATGAAACTAAAAGAGTTACTAGACAACGTTACATATAAGTTAATTCAAGGTTCAATGGAAACAGAAGTCCAGTCGATAGCCTATGATTCGAGAAAAGTTGTAAGAGATTCGCTTTTCGTATGTATCAAAGGCTTCAAAATAGACGGTCACCGGTTCATCGAGGATGCCGTCAGCCAAGGCGCGGTTGCAATTCTGGTGGAGAACGAGGATATATCTGTGCCATCAAACGTTGTGGTAATACAGGTTACAAGCACCAGAGAGGCCCTTTCCAAGGTAGCCAGCGCATTTTATGGGCACCCGGCGGAGCGCATGAATGTCGTTGGTATAACAGGAACGAATGGGAAAACGTCCACGAATATGATCATATCCTCTATTCTTGAGACGCTAGGATTCCGTACGGGCGTCGTGACTACAATTGAAATTAAACGCGGTAACCAAGTTATTGCCACGGACCGTACAACTCATACCACCCCTGAATCCTTGGATCTTCAGGCCATCTTTAGTGATATGAAACAAGAGGGCGTATCCCACTTAATTATGGAAGCAACTTCGATGGGATTGGAATTACACCGCGTAGACGATTGTAATTTTCATATAGGGGTCTTTACCAATCTTACGCAAGATCACCTTGACGACCATGGCACAATGGAGAACTATTTGAAGGCAAAAATGAAGCTTTTTAAAATGTGCAAGCACGGCGTTATTAATATGGATGACCCTGTTTCTGAGATGATCAAAGAGGAAGCCACCTGCAGCATTATGACTTACGGGATTAATTCCGAGGCGGATGTTCGGGCACTTAATATCCGTATGATGCCGGAAGGTTCCAATTTCGCGTTGTCAATTTACGGGGAAGAGCGCGAAGTTCGGTATAGGATCCCCGGGACGTTTAGCGTATATAATGCAATGGCTGCCGCTGGCGTCTGCAGTCTACTGGGGCTCACCATTGATGAGATCGTGAGGGGATTAGAATCTGTTGAAGGCGTAAAGGGCCGAATTGAAAGAATTCCGTCACCAAAAGGGTATTCTGTATTCATCGATTTTGCACATTCGCCCGATGCTCTTCAGAATATCCTTCAAACCATAAGGCAGATTGCCACGGGTAAAATGATAACGGTCTTCGGTTGCGGCGGTGACCGGGACAAAACAAAGAGACCGATTATGGGTGAAATCGCAGGGAAGATTTCGGATTATTGTATCATAACCTCCGATAATCCTCGTTCAGAAGTTCCGTTGCTGATTATAGAGGATATTGAAGCAGGGCTGACGACAACCGGTTGTGATTATATAAAGATCGAAGATCGGACTTCGGCAATTGAATATGCTTTACAAATAGCGGGTACGGACGATGTTGTTGTGATTTGCGGACGAGGACATGAAAACGTACAGGAGCTTAAAGATAGAGTGATTCACTTAGACGATGCCGAGATCGTACATCGCTATATAATAAACACTTAAATTCAAAGTGATGTTCTAAGCTAGGGTCGATTAAATCGATTCTAGCTTTTTTCGTCAACTTTCTTTACTCAATGGAATGTACAAGGAGGATCATAGCAATGTTGGATCTTGTAATTGTAGGTGCGGGCCCGTATGGTATCTCGCTAGCCGCGAATGCGTCGGCTCAGCAATTATCCTACAGGATGTTTGGACAGCCGATGAGTTTCTGGAAAGAAGATATGCCCCAAAATATGTACATCCGTACGCCATGCCAGTTCGTCAGCTTCTCGGATTATGAATCGAGGTACACCATGGAGCGATTTGCAGAAGAAACAGATGCCGTACTTGACTATCCGTTGCCGCGCTCCAGTTTTATTCAATACGCCTCATGGTTTATGAAAAAAAACGAAGTTACTTATATACCGGAGAAGGTAAAAAAGATCAGAGGCTCAGAGTACTGTTTTGAAGTGGAACTAATGACAGGTGAAACATATATGACCAGAAACGTTGTAATTGCAACGGGCATAAGTGACTTTAAATACATACCAGAAGTACTTCGTGGACAGTTTGGGACGTATGTCTCACATAGCTCGGGCTATACTTCATTCTCCGCATTTATCAACAAGAGCGTCATTGTATTAGGAAGCGGGCAAAGCGCCTGGGAGGCGGCTGTATTACTTAGGGAAGCGGAGGTGGATGTCGAAATAATCTACCGGCGTATGTTGCCCAACTACTCCGTTAATAGGATGGATGATTTTAGACTGCAAACTCTGGGGAACCAATTTTATGGTCTTTCACCTTTAGTCAAACAACGGATAAGAGATTCTGAAATGTCCAGTGCACCGGTAGCCGCCTTTTTACAGCCCTTGGTTGAAGGGAAGGTAAGACAGACGGGGAACGTAACGATCGAGAAAACGGAAACTTCTTCAGATAAAATTATCTTAACACTTTCCGACGGGACGCGCAGAATCGCCGATCATGTCATAGCGGCTACTGGCTTTATGATGAATGTAAATAATCTACCAATGTTATCAATTCAACTAAAAAGAGAGATACAAAGAGAGCAAGGAGACGTCAGATATCCAAGGCTTAATGGCAGCTTTGAGACAAGTGTGCGAGGATTGTATTTCGCCGGGCCTCTTACAGCATATAGCCATGGCCCGACTTTTTTGTTCCTGCTCGGCCTTCGCAAGACAGCCCGCTCGATTACGCAGGCGATCGTTGCACACAAAGGGACAGGCGGTCGTTATACTAACTTCAAAGACATTACAGAATAAAACCAAATTATACAGATATTATAGTGTAATCGTTTTATTTTATATGGGATTAATTTATAGTTAAAGAGGGATTTCTCTCGTGTTTATTGACTGTAAAGGAGAATGTGCTGTGGAATACACCCTGTTGTCAACGTGGGAGCTTTTAAGAGGGGAGAACGATCTTCTCAACGTACTAGATCAATATGTAGGGTGGGAAAAGATTCCGCCATTTTATCGTCCCGGTCGTACGGGGTGGCTACAATTGGATAAGCCTATTGAAGTTTTCAATGCCGGCAACTCTGTTAAGATTCACTCGATAAAGCTGAAAGGAATCGGCTACTGTGATGACCAATTCAACATTACAAAACCGACGTCCCTCTATTTTAACAGAATTTTCCCCCACCTTGGCTTTTCGAGAGAAGGGAAGTTTAGGCTCGTCGAAAGTGAACAGGCTCCACTTGGCGGCCTAGAATATTCCCGAGCTCGTACTGAATATGACATTTCACTTCGCCTTTGGGAAAGCGGTTGTCCGGCAGTCGTGCCCATACGTTTATACCGATATCATCAAAGTTTTAATGGCTCCCACGGCGAATCCAGTTTGGCAGTAGTAATTACAGGTATCCCCAAATCGAATCCCTTCCGAGCCGATTGCGCTTATCGTTACGATAACGAGAAAGACTTTGCAAACCCAATGAACAATCATTGGCCTTTCAGCAGTCCCCAAACACAAGAAGAGCGAGATTTTGTGATCGAGCTGGGTAAAAAGTTGAATCTTGATGATTCAGATAACTTAAGTTTGTCTTTAATTTCATTTTTTTCTGAAAAGTATGGCAGGACCTTGAGGAAGTTTCATGAGGCAGGCTTTTATCGCTATTCCGGATCACTGGATAACTACGATTATTGCTTGGAGACGGACGAGGTATACCTAATTGATCTTGATTCATCAAGACCGCTCGACGAATGCACTGACATTGAAAAGTCCTTGCAAGTTATAAGAGATTTGGCCAGTGCATTTTTTAACTTGTCCGCGGGGCTGATGCACCCGTGGTACGTAAAAAAATTCCCGTTGCACCACGTTATTGAAACTGCACCTTTCGAATCCATTTTAAGAGGGTACTTTCACGACGTACCAGCCATATGGATCGAACGCGTTAATCGAGTTTTCATGCGATATTACAATGCTCTGCATCAACAAGTTTACGACGTTGCCGACAAGATTGTAGCGGAAACGGATCGGGACAAACAGGTGGAAAAATGGAAGCCGTTTTGGATGGACCGGAAAGAAGTTTATAGTTTGTTGATGGTCATCAATTGGTTTCTCTATGTTAAATCCGCCATAAATGAACGCTATCCTTGTGAAATGGATTGGGAGGACTTGATGGACCAAATCGCCGAATTTGCCGGTCCCCAAATTGCCGGTAGTATTGACGAGGAAATTCGGGATTTGGTCGCTTCATTTACATTGATGGGAGCATAGGGATGAATTTACTGTTTAGTAAAATGCAATCGCTTGGGAATGATTACATATTAATCGATCTCCTACATCAATCCTTTGATCAGTCGGCCCTGATTGACTTGGCGCCGGTCCTATGCGACAGAAGAATGGGGATTGGCGCTGATGACCTTATTTTGCTTTCCTCAGGTGTGGATACGGATTATTCTGTCCAAATTGTTAACCCTGACGGTTGCGAAGCTCCTATGTGTGGTAATGCGATGTTTTGCGTTTCAAGGTTTTTGCATGACCGTGGAGCTTTCGTTAACGACTCTATTAATCTTTCAACTAAGGTCGGCATCCAGTCTGTCAGGCGATCAGAAAGTCGTTTCATTTTAAATATCGGTCAGCCTGTTTTTGCATACCCCCCTGGCACTACTATTGTAGAAACACTCTCTTTCGAAGAGGAGAGGATTGATCTCACCTATCTCCAAATGGGAACATTCCATGCGATAGTCTTCGTTCAAGATCTTGACAACTATCCGGTCACGCACATCGGTCCGATCTTGGAACATCATCCACGCTTCCCGACTACAACAAATGTCATGTTCGTTAAATGGCAGGGCGGGTCTTCAGCTAGAGTCCGTCCCTGGGAAAGAGGGGGTACCGGGGAGACGCTTTCTTGTGGAACGGGAGCTTGCGCCGTGGCTGTGGTTCTGAAAGAGCGGTTCGGAATCGAAGGAATGATCGATATTCATTTCCAGAAGGGGACTTTAAAGGTGAATGTTGATCTGCAGCATGGGGTGGAGGTTTTAGGCGATGCCACTTTCGTATTTCAAGGTGAGTGGCCAAATAAATAGCAGAAAGAAGGGGAATGGATTGTTGAAGACGCAGCTAAAGGCGTTAAAGCGCTATCAAAATGATTTGGGTAATCTGCGTTCACACCATTGGAAATACCATATTGATCTTTATGAAAACTGTTATTTTGACTGCAAATACTGTGTATACCGTAGCGGCGATAAAATGGGGAAGGTTACAGCCTTCGAAGATATATTTGATTATCTAAGAGAAGATCTGCTCAATCTCCGAGAGAAAGGAATTGTATATGTAGGTCCGAAGGCAGACATCTATCAGCCTTTAGAGAAAAAGAAGCAGTTAATGCGAAAAGCGCTTCCTATCTTTTTGGAAACCGAAACCCCCATCTTTATCATAACAAGATCGCCTCTAATCCTGAGGGACATCGATCTTCTGTCGAGGATGGCCGAAAAGGGGCTTGTTGAGGTCTCGATTACGATTGCTTCGCCTAACAGATTGGCGGAACTGGAGCCTTTTACATGCAGTGTAGAGGAGCGAATTAACATTGCTAAGGAGCTTCATGATCATGGAATTCCAGTATCAATCCACCTGTCACCGATCGTTCCATATTTGGATGACATTAACGAATTGAAGGCGCTGCTCGAATTGATCAATAGATCCACTGGATCGATGTGCACATATGCCTGCATGCTAGGTATGAGAGAAGCTTACAAGAGCAATGTGTTTAATATTGTGGAGCGAATGGATAGAGACAAGGCCAGTCAATTAATGAGTATTTATGGGGAAGAAGAGATTAAAGATGTGCAATCGGCTGATGACGCGGCCCTGAAATCGATTATGGAGCAACTACATGATCATGCCAAAGTGAAAGGAATTCCGTTTGCATGCGTACACATTCCTCCATTGGATACGGTCGAAAGAGAGGGGCATATTTTTAAATATAAACTGCCTACAATCGGTGACATATACAGGCACTTCAGCCGTAAACAATTGAAGGAAATCAGATGGGAAGACATGGAACATTATTTGAAAAGTTTCGCCGCGGTTGACGAGGAGTTCCTTGAAATGGTTAAAAATTACTGGGGCGAAGGCGTCATCCTCAAAAATACGTATTACCACACATTCCGTCATGAAGACGGTCACGTTACGTATACACTGTCCGATAAAATTGATTACCAGATCGAGAACATGGCCGTCAAGTAAGCGAGTGACATACATTATACATCGATTATAAGATTCGTCATAACCTGCAAGCCGAACTAAGAGTCCGGGATCTGAAAGTATCTTGAAAAATATTTGAAAAGGAGTGAAAATTAATGAATAATGAAATGCTGTTTGAAAGTGCCAAACAAGAAATGAACCATGCATTTTCAAAATTACCTATCGATTATTTCGACCATAAAGACGCTTCGACGCATTTATTCAACAATATCGTCAGGCTGTATGATCGTAAAGAGGCGTATTCGCTTGAAACTTCGGGACATACCTCAATTCTCTCCAACAGTATAGACAAAGCGAGCAGTATCGGCTTTTACGCAGGAGTTCCTTGGTGCGCTATGCTGTGTAGTTTCTGCGATTTGGCCTATAGCGTATCCACGGATACAAATGTCAGGAGAAAATACATCGAACAGCTTCTGTGCGAGATTGATTTGCTTATGGACCTGGGAGCAGCGCGTAAGAATGTAACATCTGTGTATTTCGGTGGAGGGACACCCACCGTGCTGGATGAAGAGATGTTCGATCAGTACTTATCAAGTGTAATTGGCAAGTTCCGATTGGCAGATAAGAGCAGCATATCATGCGAAGCTTCTGTCGGTACCCTGACACATAATAAAATGGATATTATGAAACGAAACGGCGTTACCCGATTGAGCATGGGCGTGCAATCTTTGGATAATGCAATCCGAAAAGCGGCCAATATGCCCCTTAGCGGTGACGAGGCTCTGGCTGTCGTTAAATCTTCTCTGGGAGAGTTCGAGATGATAAACGTCGATCTCCTTTATGGATACCCGGAACAGTCGAATGAATCTTGGTTGGATACGGTTAGTCGAGTAGCTTCTTCCGGCGTGCCTTCAATAACCTTGTATCGACTTGAGGTCAGGGAAAGAACTGTAAACAAGAAGGCCTTTATAAAAAATCGCGAGCTTTTCGGGGATGAGATGAATGCAAGGTGGAAGTATTTTATTGGGAAGAAAGTGCTTACCGAATATGGGTATACCGAAACACCGCTGGGATGGTGGATCAAATCGCAAGGAAATAGGAGTGTTCCATCATGGGAGCAGCATATGCGCAATTGGACGACCGTAACCCCTTACATAGGGGTGGGTCAAGGTGCTTTCAGTCAGAGCCTAGATTTTTACTACCAGAACAGCAAGGATCTTAAAAAATGGAGCGGCAGTATCGAGGACGGGCAGCTCCCCATTACTACTTTTAAGGCGCTTGACGAAAAGGACGCATTCATCTTTCGGTTTTGCCGGGTTCTTCGCACGATGCAGCAATTCAATCGCAAATTAATCGAAACAGAGATACAAGCAAGTGGTTTGGAACGTCCGTTCAATACGTTTTTATCAAACAATATACAGTGGGGGATGTTGGAGCAGTCGGATGAGGCCTCGGATGTCTTTGCTTTGACCGATGGGGGAAAGGCTCTGATTCACTGGATCATTGATGATTTTATTGTATCCATGTCCGACTCGGAAAGAGTGCCTCAAACTGTATAAAAGAATATAGAATTGCAACCGCCGTATGACTTGGTCAGACGGCGGTATGTACGTTGTTAGACCATCCCAGTTCATAATGACGTAAGGGGAAATGCATGCAATGAAACAATGGAAGGATATATATCTGACAGATCATGCTGAATGTCTATGGGAAAGAATGTACGCTGATGCGACCTCTCTCCTGAATCTCCCTTATGACAAAACCGTCCAGCCGGACACTGTCCGTTACAGGGCGACGGTAACTATTGATCTTGCGTGTATGCAAAAGGTCGTACAAACTGCCGAGGCGATCGATTGTGCGGTGGAAGCTGTACTGCTGGCTGCCTACTTCCTTTTACTATCTCGATATACTTCTCAGCACGATCTTCTGGTAGGGGTACTAACCGAGGGCCAGGGGGACACTTCTGAAGATGTGGAAGCAGAAAACATCGTATCTTTAAGGAGTTTCCCGGAATCAGGAAAAACATTCTCTGATCTCGCGTTAGAGGTAAATTCTTCGCTGAATATTGCACGGACAAATCTGTCAGGACACAGGCGGCTCATGGAAAAATGGCTGGCGAATGAAGCGGCAAGTGTCGGGGAAAAGACGCTATTTGAGACAGCCTTCTGTTACTCCGGGGCGAATGAGGGAGGTACCTGGTCCGACCGGTTAAGACATCTACCGAAAACTTGTCCGCTCTCTATTGACATCGGTTATGCCGCGGAGGCTTGGTACGCAGAATTCGAGCATGGTTCCACGCTGAATCCGTTATTTATTGAGCGGATGCTGAAAAATTATATTCATATATTGGAGGAAGTGCCGCAAAAAACGGAAAGCAGACTCGCTTTATTTGAAGCAATCAATCCTCTGGAAAAGCAAACATTAATCTTCGGCTTTAACGACACAAGTAAGAGCCATTCTGACTCTAGGCCGATCTTCCACCGGATACAAGAACAAGCTGCTCGAGACGGGAGTCTAACTGCCGTATATTATGAAGGGAAAGCAATTACCTACGCGGAGATAAACAACTCCGCGAATTATTATGCGGATCTCTTGATCGCACAGGGAATAGGAAAGGGATGCTTTGTTCCAATCCTTATGAGAAGAAGTGTTGACGTCGTCATAGCTGAACTTGCCATTATGAAGTCCGGGGCCGCTTTTGTGCCGTTGGACGTTTCTTGGCCACTGGATAGGATTGGAATGATTTTGGAGGAAGTCGGATGTGATTTGATTTTGGTGCATGAAGAATGCCGGGAAACAGCTTCGCACTTCAATCAAAAGCAGATCTGTGTATCGTTGCGCTCCGATGAACGAACGACTAATCCCGATGTGGTAATCGATCTGAACGATCCGATTTATGTGATATATACTTCAGGATCGACTGGTAAGCCCAAAGGGGCCATTAATCTTCACAAGGGAATCTTGAATTCGTTCAATTGGCGCAATCACTACCTTGGATGGGAAAGCTCGAGAAGAACATACCAAATCATTCAGCCTACCGTTGACGGATCGGTATGGCAGATGTTTTGGCCACTGACGACAGGCGGCGCGGTTGTCATTCCGAAGCATAATCTAACGTTGAAGGCTGAGCGCATATGCGAAGATATAGAGAAATATCAAATAGCGATTATGACGTTTGTTCCTTCGATATTTGATGTCATCGTAAGTCAATTGGAGACCAATCCTGAGCTGTATAAGAAACTCTCTTCTTTGACAATCATTTTAATTGGCGGCGAGGAAATTGTTCCTGAGACGGTTTATCGTTTTCAAAAGAGAATGTCGGCCATTCGAATCATCAATTTCTACGGACCGACAGAGGCAACCATCGCGTGCATCTACCATAAAGTGACGGGAGCGGAGGCTAAGGGAGTTATTCCGATCGGCAAACCGATCAGCAATGTGAAGGCATTGTTGTTAAGTGCCGATCGAAATCTAGTACCGATCGGTGCCATTGGGGAGGTTTATATAACGGGAGACTGCCTTGGCGCGGGGTATTTGCATAATATTAAACGAACCCAAGAGGCTTTTGTTCCGAATCCTTATCCGGAGATGGAAACGGACGTTCTATATAAAACCGGAGATCTAGGCCGACTTGCAGAGGACGGAACGCTGTACTATCTTGGCAGAATTGATTACCAAGTCAAAATACGAGGCTTCCGTGTCGAGCTTGAAGAGATCGAAAGTGTTCTCCGGCAGTACCAGGGCGTTAACAAAGCGGTTGTCGTACTAAAGAAAGACCGCTATGACAAACAACATTTATGTGCTTATTACGAATCGGAGGTTCCTTTTGACGAGGAGTTGAAGCAGCATCTACCCAAAAAATTGCCGAGTTACATGGTTCCTTCATTATTGATTTGGATTGACCAGATCCCTCTTACGAGCAACGGCAAGGTCGATCGGAAGAGTCTTCGGGACCCATTTTTGAATACTGACCGGTATATGGAAGAAGCGACCAGCCCGCTTCAAACCGCATTGTTGAAGCTATGGTCAAGGGTTCTTGGCATTGACGGCAGGACATTCGGGATTGACGACGATTTCTTTAGCCTTGGGGGAACATCCCTTCTGTCTGTAATGATCGACATTGGTATTGAAGAAATTGCAAAACGCCCAGTCGATCTTGCCGTCTACCGGCACCGTACAATCAGGGAACTCTCTTCATTTATTGAAGCCCTTCACTAAATAATTTAAGCTTCACTGGAGGTGTACGGCCTGTTTATTGACGCCCATTGCGACGTGTTGTCTGTTCAAGCTATACGAAAACCGACTGCATTACAGTGAGCCTCATGGCATACTTGAAATGGAAGATGGACAAGCGCAAGATAACAGTTGTAAAAAGAGGGTGAACTACTTGGAACAAGCAGTTGTTTCAATTGATCAGAACTGCACGCCGTTCTGGGATACATGGGCCAAGCTTGATGTATGGCGACACCAACAAAAGTCAATCGTCCATCTCATCCATGATACCGACACGGTATTCCACGATGAAGAACTTTCCTTGGAAGATCCGTCAACGTTGAAATGGTTTTACAACCGAAGCGACGGCTTTCGTAACTATTCGCCGAACCTTTTCTACTACAGATATCTTGGACGTCATGAATCCTTCCCCGTCAAACTATTGGAACGTTGGCAAGGGATGAAATTATCCGGTATTTCCGCGGCGATGGAACTGCCCACGGATCAGTTGATGGATCAATGGGGGGTCTACGACAAACTGGCGGTTGTAGGGAGTGGCCGTGTCGGTAACGGATTCCGAATTGCAGCCGGCGTTGATACCAGGGAAATCGTTCAGCCTATGAGGGAATTGTTCGATGCCGTCAAATTGGATATGCGCCAATTCATCGTAACGGATCAGCAGATGAACAACTTAAATCGACTTATTGACCGCTGGAAGAGCGATTTTGAAGAGGCGGTAGAGTCTGACTCCACCCGCACGCTTTCCGGTAGTATTGTTGCCTGGATGCGAAAACGTTACGGATCCGCTGTTGAATTCTCCTCTACCTTTGAATATTTTCGGGTTTCTCCAAAGAACCGGGATCGATTTTCATTTTTTATCGATTACTTGGCCGATTATGGCCGCTACTCGACTGCTTACAATGCCGCTCTACAATCATGTGGAAGCTCTATCACGCCTATCGATACGAAATCGGGGGGGCTTCCGTTTTATGGCGTTAAACGGGTTAATGGTCAATTGTGTAGATACCCTTTCGTCTATCGGGAGGGGAAATTACATTTCAATGATGCTGAAATTACTTTATCCTCGGATCCCTGGCTGGATGTGCTTGATCTAAGTACAAAATGTCAAATTGAAAGCATTGTCGGAAAAGCAATTCCTCTCATGATGCAAATTCGCAATCAATCGAGCGGCAACGCCGTTACGATGCCAATGATGGGATCCCCTTACATGCGCGTAGTAGATCAATACGCTGATTTGCTTTATAGGCAAGATGCCCGCAAGAACAACCCGAATGGCATCAACAAAGTGATCATGGTCGATTTTGATGTATACGGGGCAATGGAACAGGCAGACTTTTTGTTTAGGCTTCCCCCTTTTCTGCAAAAAGAGTTTGGCTGCGAAATCATTCATGCACGCGATTTTCCAAGGCTGGCCCGAGCGAAATCCGCGGAAGCCAAACGAGTTTTGGAACGCTGCCTGATCGGAGCGGATGAACGCACCCAAGTATATATCGAAAAATTTCCGACGCTCGCAGGAACGATGGACGAGTTGGAAGAGAAGAGGAAGAAGATTGGTAAAGAATTAAGTGGAACGTCTAGGGGGACGGAAGCTTACCATCAATTAATGGAGAGATTTCTCTCCGTGAAAGTCGAACATAAAAGGAAACAAAAAGAATTTATCACTGAAAAAAGTAAATTTCTTTTCCAACAATGGCATGTTAGCGGAATCGACTACTGGAATCATAGAGGTTCTATTGAACTGTGGGCCACTGCATTGGGCGGTGAAGAGTTTTATCAACAAATCATTGAAAAATCAAGCCTGAGAAGGTCCACTTAAAGCATCGAGTTGAGGGGATGACTATGGACGCATTAAATTTGAATGAAAGAGTCGAACTGGTATCCAGCCGAATAAAGCAAGCGTTGATGCGTTGCGGTAGAACGGAAGAGGAAGTCAATGTCATTGCAGTCACCAAATACGGTTCGATTGAGAACATGAAGGAAGTTCTCGAGCATATCCGTCATGTCGGCGAGAGTCGCTGGCAGGATGCACAAGAGAAGTGGGAACGGCTCGGCAATAACGGCACCTGGCACTTCATCGGCCATTTGCAAACCAATAAAGTTAAGGATGTTTTAGGGAAATTTGAGTATATTCATTCGATGGATCGCATTTCGCTTGCTCAGGAAATCGAGAAGAAGGCGGCTCAACTCGGCATTACGGTGAAATGCTTCTTGCAGGTCAATGTATCTGGAGAAGCGACCAAACAAGGGATGGCCCCAGACCAAGTTATGGCATTCGCTGAAACGCTACGGAAGTTTAAGCAAATTCAAGTAATGGGTTTAATGACTATGGCCCCTCATGAAACCCGGCCAGAAGATGCCAGGCCGGTATTCAAAGCTCTTCGGCAACTTCGGGATGAAATTAACGCTAGAGGCATCTTTGATTATGCAGTGCCTCACCTGTCCATGGGAATGTCCAACGACTTTGAAATTGCGATCGAAGAAGGATCAACCTGGATTCGTCTTGGGTCGGCTATAGTAGGCAAATAACTATGGCAATGGGAGTGGGTATGCCATGAGCGGAAAGCAAACAATTCTGGTACTTGAGCAACTTCCGTACGAAAAAGGAAATCTTCATCAGTACTATAATCCCGAGCAGTATCGCTTTGTATTTATGCTGGACGAACGGTACTACGCTAAATTTCCAAAATCGTATCTAAAATTGTTCGATCGTATAGTAGTGGTCAAATCTTACACTTATGAAGAGGCTGACCGGCTGGTGAGGGAAGAGCTATCGCTGGCAAAGAGCCCCAAAAATCTGCGTCTCGTATGCATTGACGAATCTAATCTTCTCATGGTTGCCGCTCTGCGGGAAAAGTATGCAATTGAGGGGCCGGTTCCTGATCAAATTAGACCGTTTCGAGACAAACTGATTATGAAGGAGAGGCTAGCCCGGTCAAATGTCCGGTTGCCAAAGTTTATCCCGTGGGATTCGTCCGAGCCTGCAGATGTCACCGTGAAGCGTGTAAAGGATATACTCGGATTTCCCATTATCGTGAAGCCGACTGATGGCATGGGGAGCAAGAACACTTATGAATTGCCTTCTGAACAATCACTGATTGAATTTATACGTTCGAATACGGACGAATCGCACTATGAATTTGAGGAGCGGATAACTGGGACGCTCTATCATTGTGACTCCGTCATTGTCGATGGCGAAATAAAGTTTGCGGAAGTAAGCCGATATACTGCACCTTGTCTGGGTTTTGTTAATGGGCAGGCTCTGGGCAGTATTTTACTCGAAGAAGAAGACCATCTCCGTAATGAAATCTTGTACGTTAATGCAGAGGTACTTCGTACGCTCACAACGATGGATTGCGTCACACATCTGGAAGTTTTCGTAGATGAAAGTGGGGGCGTCGTTTTTATTGAAGTTGCGGCCCGGCCACCAGGAGGCAAAATTCCAGTAGCTTTAAAACAGGGTTTAGGAGTCGATCTAAATGAGATTGCTTACCGAATTGAATTGGGACTTCCATTGACGGTTTCAATCCAACGAAGGCACGGAGCGGCATGGATTTATTTCCCTAAAACGAAAGAAGGAATTATTCGTGAGCGGATGGAGCCGGATTTGAAAAGCCAGTACCTTCTCGAATGGAAAGTGCAAGTTGGCGAGCAAGTATCGAAATCGGTGACAAGCTTTGATTCCGCTGCGGAAATCGTCCTGACCCATGAAGATTGTGCTGTCGTTAGGGACGACTTGCGGTACTTGGAGTCATTCCGGCCAATAGTTATATCTTAGCGACAATGACGTCCGAGATAGGAGAGATCGAGCGAGTGTTTACCGTTCTGAAGAAACTCGGCTGGTTTTTTAAAGCGAATTGGAAGATGTACACGCTGTCCATCTTTCTTCTGACAGTAGTCGGAGTAATTGACGTCGTACCTCCCAAGCTCATCGGTTATACCATAGATGGTATTAACCAAGGGACGCTTGGTGGGGCTCGTTTCTATGGAACCATCGCTGCCTGGTTTGGCGTTACCATTCTAGGATATTTGGCAACAGCAGTATGGTGGTACAAATTGTTCGGTAGCGCCTACCTATTAGAGCGGGTCTTTCGGACCCGATTGATAGGGCATTTTATGCGAATGAATCCGTCTTTCTACCAGAAAAAAAACAGCGGTGATTTGATGGCTTTGGCAACTAACGATGTACAATCCATCTCGACAACGGTTGGTTATGGGATTGTTACGTTGTTTGATGCAAGCGTCTTTATGCTCACTATTCTTATTATGATGCTGGTTACTGTCAGTGCTAAATTGACATTGGTATCGTTGTTGCCTCTTCCTGTGATGGCCATTTTACTAAAGGCCTATGGAAGTCGGCTGCATCAAAGATTTAAAGCCGTTCAAACGGCATTTGGACAAATGAACAGCTATGTTTTGGAGGCGGTGAGCGGGGCTCGTGTCGTTAGGGCATTCGTTCAAGAAGAGGCGTCCGCATCAATATTCAGCAGCATTACAAAAAAAGTTAGGGATTGCAATATTGCTGTAGCGAGAGTCGACTCATTAATCGAGCCGACTACAAAGGGGTTTATCGGCCTGAGTTACGTTATTGGACTGGCCTATGGGGGGTATCTTGTTTTTAACAGTGAAATAACGTTGGGAGATCTGGTATCCTTTAATGTTTTTCTTGGCATGCTCATCTGGCCAATGTTCGCGGTTGGCGAAGTGGTGAATATTATGCAAAGAGGGAAGGCTTCTCTTGAACGTCTAGAAGAAACTATGGGATTCGAGCCAGATGTGCAAGATTTGGCTGTAACGAGTAGCGTGGAGACACCGCAGGATATCGCATTTGACCGCGTCACTTTTCGATACCCTTCCACCCCCTTTGATAATCTTAAGGACGTAACGTTTAAGGTGGTTCACGGAAAGACTATCGGCATAGTTGGACGCACAGGGAGCGGGAAGACAACCCTGCTTAGACAACTTCTCAGGGAATTTACGTTAAGAAGTGGTTCGATCTCAATTTCTGGAGTTCCAATCGAAGGAATACCTATATCCCAATTAAGGTCATGGATCGGCTATGTGCCGCAGCAGTCCTATATATTTTCGTCCACGATAAGGGACAATATATGGTTTGGTCGCGACCAGGGGACGGAGGAAGAATTGCAACTCGTCCTTGAACAAACCGCTTTAGTCAGGGATGTGCAATCCTTTCCACTCGGCCTCGATACAACAGTAGGAGAGAATGGGATTGGTTTGTCGGGGGGACAAAAGCAGCGCATCTCCATTGCAAGGGCGCTCATTACAAACCCTGAAATATTACTCTTGGACGATGCACTGTCTGCTGTAGATGCACATACCGAATCCGAGATTGTTCATGCGATTCGCATGGACAGAAAAGGAAAAACCACATTTATCGTAACCCATCGAATGTCTGTAACCCAGCATGCGGACCGAATTCTTGTACTGGAAGACGGACGGATTACGGAGGAAGGGACCCACGATGAGTTGATGGCGTTGAAAGGCTGGTACAGCGCGCAGTATATCCGGCAGCAATATGAAGAAAAGTTATTCGTTTGACTCATGACCATTTAAAGCGAATCGGAGGTGTAACGGTGGAAAAGCGGAAGGCAGCAAAACGTCTACTGCATTATGCCTTAATATTCTGGAAACCGATTGCATTAGCCATTCTGCTGCTGTCAGCTGCAATTTATGCGGAACTGATGGGGCCTTTTATCGCAAAAAAAATGATTGATACCCATGTGCTGGGCATTCAGAAAGCCTGGTATGAGACCCATTCAACCGGCTCTGAGGTGGTCAATTTTAGAGGTGCCTCTTACAAAAGGGAGGATCACTTTAAGGAAGGGGAGGCCAAGGGTCACGAGGTACATATACTTCAGGTAGGTGGACAATTTGTGTTCATCAACGAGCCAGTAGTGTTGGAAGGGAAGCGGACTAGAGTTGGCCAAACCGTCATCGTGACGCTCGAAGACCGGAGTACCCGCTATCCAGCCGAGCTGTTGTCGGCCAGTGAGGTGTATTCGTTTTTTAAGCCGGAGATTTCAAGTTTACTCAACCTTGCACTTTATTACTTTGGTTTGTTGATTTTGTCGAGTGTGTTGATATTCGGACAGCGGTTCTATCTACAAAGTGCAGCAAACTGCATCATTCAAAAAATGAGGGAAGATCTGTTCCAGCGCCTCCAGCGACTATCCATTCGTTACTTTGATAATCAACTTGCAGGTGTAACCGTATCCCGAATCACCAACGATACGGAGGCTGTGCGGGAGTTGTATGTTTCAGTACTGGCTAATTTTTTTACCGTTGTCATGCACATGGCTGCCATTGTAGCAGCACTGTTCATTTTGAACTACAGACTGGCTCTTATCGTTCTGCCCTTGATCCCGCTGCTTTACGTATGGGTAATAGTGTACCGGCGGTTTGCGGAGAACTACAATCATGTCATCCGGGACCGATTAGGCAAAATACATGCCAAATTAAATGAGACTATTCAAGGGATGCCGATCATTCAGGCATATCGACGCGAACAGGTTATTCAAAAACAATTTGACAGTGTAAATCAACAGCACTGGGTCTATCAAAATAAACTCCTGCATTTAAACGCCATTACATCGCATAATCTCGTAAAGGTTGTCCGTAATCTTTTATTTGTTATAGTAATATGGTTTTACTTTGGTGACTGGTTAGGATCGGTAGTCACGGTGGGCGTGTTGTATGCCTTTGTTGATTATGTTAACCGCTTGACATCCCCTATCATGGGCATGATCAACCAGTTGTCCAATATGGAAACGGCACTTGTGTCCGCCTACCGGGTATTCGAGCTCTTCGAGGAGCCGGCACAACAGGAAGTCGCCCCGGAGCTGCAAACTCGCTATCGTGGCAATATAAGATTCGAGGACGTATGGTTTGCCTACAAGGATGACGAATATGTACTGAAAGGCATTTCTTTCGAGGTTAAGGAGGGGCAAACCATTGCACTCATAGGACATACCGGATCGGGAAAGAGTTCAGTCGCCAACCTTCTACTCCGGTACTATGATGCAAACAAGGGTTCAATTTGCATCGACGGTCGAGATATATGCGATATACCGGTAAAAAACCTGCGCACGCAAATGGGCATCGTCCTTCAAGATCCCTTTTTGTTTACGGGAACGATTTACTCTAATATATCCCTGATGGAACATCGGATTACAGTGGAAAAAGCTGAAAAGGCCCTGAGGGATGTCGGTGCAGCGGAGATGATCAATCAGCTTCCGAATGGATTGTTGGAACCTGTCACGGAAAACGGTACTACACTATCGTCGGGCCAACGCCAGCTCATTTCGTTCGCACGAGCCCTAGCGTTCGACCCGTCTATACTGATTTTGGATGAGGCAACGTCCAACGTCGATTCTGAAACGGAGTCAATCATTCAGCATGCACTTCAGGTTCTTAAAGAGGGAAGAACAACCATTCTAATCGCACATCGCATGTCGACGATCAAATCGGCAGATTTGATCCTTGTTCTGGATCAAGGTGAAATTAAGGAGAGCGGGAATCACCAAGATCTTATGGACTTGAAGGGAAGATACTATAGTATGTATATGGTGCAAACGGGTATGGGCGAGGCAGTCGTCTCTAACTATGCATTAGAAGCAAAGCTGGGGGAGGAAGAGAAAAGTACGGCGTAGGGATGGAGGGACCGCTATCGTGAGTATTGAAACAGACCGTGTGGGTTGAGCGAATTGCTTACTTGATCAACCCTCTTAATTTCTTCAATATGAAAACTGCTAGGCGGCAAGCTGGCATCGAATGCTTGTCGATGTCAGCTTACCCTAAACATGCATAAAATATACCCCTATGCTTTTACCTAGGAGAACTAACGTCCATCATAAAGGTGCTAATATAGGGACAGAGATTGGTGTTCTCAAGTGAAAACGGCTGGATCTAGGCCTGATAGTCATCTATTAGTCTAACAACTCGAGAAAGACATTTGATTTCTAGGTCTTTAATCATCTCGAGCTTTATACGGATATTTGCGATTAACTCTTGATTTCCGGTAAATTGAAATTTCAGCAGCCAGTTTCTTAATATGAATGCGTCGCTTTCGATAGTTTTGTAAGTTTGAATCTCCGTTTGAAGATTGAGGGCGTACTGTTTCTCGAGTTCTTCCAGACAAAGGGCCACACATTTTTTATGCTCCCAAAAGATGTGGAATGCTCTGCTATCTATTTTGTTCTCCAACATTTCAAACAAGATGGAGTAAGTGCTCGTCCCGAAGGAAAATTGTGTTTGGTTTCCCATCATGATATGACGTCGAGAAGTGTTCCTGCCGTGGAGGTAGTCAGAAAGCAGCATATATACTAATTCAATATCGAATCGGTAATTATAATGCTCATTTTCTTTAAACAAATTGATCTCATCAAAAAAACTGAATTTTTCTTCCTCAGGTATAGTCAGCGTCGCGTTGTAGGCGGTTACAAATTCGTGATAGGGAACATTGAAGGTTTTAAATATCTTGCTATTATCAAATGCCGAAACAGTTAATTGTTCATACTCTTCATCATATCCATTAATAAAAATATCATGAACATAATTTTCTCTCTCATAGTTGCTGGAGTAACTCAGGTAGTATTCATCTACAAAGGTGTATACATAAAATTCTTGCTCGATTGCAGCACGAATAAAATTTAATATGCTACCTTCCACAAGTTGCTTGGTTATTCTGTTAACAGTGAAAAGCGGATGAGTAGTGTACTGAGAAATACAATTATAAGGAAGATAAAAATTGAGTTTTGGGTCACGTTCCGTCGGATCATTATTAAAATAGAGCTGTAGATAATTCGAAAAGGCCCAATTTTTAAGCCTTTGATCATCGGCGGAGAAGAGTGAAAGTGGATAAGCATGATGAAGGTAACCGTGTACCAAGGGCTGATGAACCGGTAGGATTTTTAACAAGCGGGAATCACCTCAGGACGAATTTTGTAAACAATTTGATGATAACTGATAATTGGTTAATTGTCTATAATATGGATAACAATACAGATGAATACTCTTGTAGAAAAGGGATGGGTTGCACAAAACTCAGCATATTGCAATATCGTAACAGAGTGGAAAAAGAACGATAAGAAAGAGGTAGGTGTTCAAGGAAGCCACTAGAGCTATAGCTCATACCATAGATGTCCTCCATTTTTAGCAGGTGTAATTTCAAGAGAAAACGCCTCCCACGAGTTTATCGACATCAGAAACAAGCTGTTGCATCGAGGGGACTACTTTTTAAAGTAAAATAACTACATAACGAAGTGGTGCTGGCTGAATGTCGGGTGACAAGAACATATATGCTTAAAAGTCGCGTAGTTGCGGCTTTTTTTATTTTTAACGAAAGCGTAATAGAAGGCCGTTCTTATAATAATCGGGTTGGCTGGTGGAGATACTCATCATTATGTGGGCTGGTTTATTATAACGGGATTGGAAATATGTGCCGATCCACCTATGGCTTAGGTCTGGCTCCTTCATGGAGACAATGGTGACCTATCGAAACTACATCAAAGACGAGGGGGAACAGATCATGTCGTTATTTCAATGGTATATCCGAAAGCAAAATGGAGCTTTAAAAAGCCAGCATAATAAGGGTGCATCCCCCAACAATCAAGATCAAGCTGACGCTGACATTTCCATAATAAACGCTGGACCGTTAGAGAAACGTCTTGACTGGATTCGTCAACAGTTGGTCAACTGTTCCGATGTGGTTTATCACACATTCGTTGCAGGTCCTAATCAGAAGTGTGCATTGATCTATATGAGTGGCATGATTGACCTGAATACGATTCAAGAAGAAGTTCTGAATCGTATCTTATCTTTAAAAGTACAGGACGCGAATCAATTCCGGTTTCAAATCTTTGAACAGAAGCAGTTGTCTGTTATTCATCAGACAGAGATAACGACCTTGCAGCAAGGGGTGTCGACTGTTCTAAACGGACATGCCCTGCTACTTGTCGAGGACGAACAGAGAATGATTGATTTCTCAATCACTTCCTACGAGACTAGATCAATCGTAGATCCACCGAATGAGGCCGTATTACGGGGACCACGAGAAGCTTTTATAGAAAACCTGGACATTAATCTGACCCTGATCCGAAGACGACTAAAAACTCCTGAATTAAAGATGGAAACAATGCTGATCGGATCCATGACACAAACCCGAGTTGTAGTCGCGTATGTTCATGGCATTTGCAAACAAGAGCTAGTAGATGAAGTGAAAAAGCGATTGGCGGATATTGAAGTTGACAGTATTCTCGGAAGCAGCTATATAGAAGATTTTATTGAGGACTGTCCATTTTCGCCTTTCCCTCAGTTGCAAAATACCGAGCGTCCGGATACAGTTACGGCTTCCTTACTGGAGGGGCGAGTAGCCATTTTGGTGGATGGCACGCCACTCACATTGCTTGCACCGACTACTTTTTTTATGATGATGCAGTCCGCAGAGGACTACTATCAAAGGTATATTGCAGCGACATGGATCCGTTGGATCCGTTACTTCTTTGTCATGATTTCTTTGTTCTTACCCTCATTTTATATCGCAGTCACGACGTTTCATCCAGAGATGATCCCGGCAAAGCTGCTTGTCACGGTCACGTCATCACGGGAGGTTGTGCCCTTTCCTGCTTTGGTAGAAGCATTAATTATGGAGGTATCCTTCGAAGCATTGCGGGAAGCGGCGGTGCGAATCCCCAAAGCGATCGGTCAAGCGGTGTCAATTATCGGGGCACTCATAATAGGCACTGCTGCCGTTCAAGCTGGAATTGTATCGGCATCGATGGTCATTATTGTTTCGTTGACAGGCATTTCCTCCTTTATTAATCCACACTATGATCTAGGCTTGGCCTTGCGGTTTTTACGGTTTCCGATCATGATTTTGGCTGGTGCTTTTGGCTTATTCGGCGTATCCTGCGGGATCCTACTTATCTACATTCATCTAGTCAATTTGCGTTCCTTTGGTACGCCATATCTGTATCCAATCGTGCCTATGGTAATGAGCGATCTTAAGGACACCTTATCTAGAGTTCCCTGGTGGCTGATGAAGAAACGTCCTTTCATTACGGGGACAAATCCTTCGAGACAGCGGGTGAATCCCCGTAAATGGGCGTTGGAAAGGGAGGATGAAGGAGATTGAAATGTGTATTTGGTTTACTGTCCCTGTTGTTCCTTACCGGTTGTTGGTCATCCATCGAATTAAATGACCGTGCTTTTGTGCGAATGGCGGTTTTGGATAAAACCCAATCAGGTCTCGAGCTTTCCCTCGATTTTACGTTGCCCAGCCGATTGATTCCTGGATCGGCAGGAGGAGGAGGGGGAGAGCAAGCCGGTAAACCATACACGTACATTTCTAATACGGGAAAGGACTTTGGCGAAGCTTATCGTAAAATACAATCAGATTTGTCACGGAAAATCAGCTTCGGTCAAACACGTGCAATTATAATCGGCAGGCAATTAGCCGAAGAAGGAATCGAGCCGATCCTGGATTTCTTGGCGCGTGAACCGACGATTCATATGAACGCCTACCTGTTTGTAACGCCCGGAAAGGCCAAAGAAATCGAAAAGATTTCTGCTATAATGGAAAGATTTCCAACAGATATCTTGGTGGGATATGCCAATTCACGTGTAACTGTGGATACCACAATTAAGGATTTTCTAATGCTCAACTACACCGGAGGTGATATTATTTTGCCGATTCTTAAATTTGGAAGAACAAGAATTGAAAGCGAAAAGGAAAAGGAACAAACGTGGATGGGAACCAGTGGTGCTGCTATTTTTAAGCAAGGAAAGATGGTGGGCACATTAAATACAAGTGAAATGCGGGGGGGATTGTGGATTCTTGGAAAGCTGAAGGATGCGGAAATTTCGGTTCCTTCTCCGACCGATGGCAAAGATATAAGCTTCATGATCAAAAACCTGCACACTCACATCATCCCCAAAGTCAGAGAAGATCAAGTCGAAATATTCATTAAATGTAAGGCTGAAGCAGAAGTACTTTCGTCGAATTCGAATATTAACTTGTTGGATAGTAAACAGTTGAATAAACTCGGAAAAAGTCTCGACATGAAAGTAAACGAGCGAATGATTAGAACCATAGACAAGACTAAAAAAGTACAATCAGATCCCTTCCGAATTGGAGAATACATAGATTGGAATTATCCCGGGAAGTGGAAGAATATGAAGCCACGTTGGCGGGCTCTATACAGCAGTATCAAAGTAGAGATGCAAACGAGCATCAAGGTCAAGCAGGTAGGTACATATCGTCATGATGTACACGTAACAACAGATCCGCTAAACGAGGTGGAGTAATGATCGTCATTGGCATCCTGTACGTCTGCATTGTTTGTTATGAGTGGCGCTATATGAAACATAAAAAACGCAAAAAGCGCACTTTTCAATATGTGCTTGGTACTGCTGCCTTGTTATTTCTATGCTTTGAAGCCTTATATTATTTCAGGGAGCAATGGACAATAGCTGAGGGGATTCAAACCGTATTCGGACCCATTGAAAAAATCATTCGAATGGAAAAATGAAAGGGAGAATATACGATGGATCGAGTAACCCAGTCGCAGATTTATATGCTGTTCTCCCATTTTCTTTTTACAACCACACTGGGGTTCTTCATTAGTACACTAGCCAGGAACGCCCATTTTATGTCATGGCTATCCTTAATTGTGGGCGCTGCTGCGGGGCTAATGATTACTTACTTGTCCTATAGACTGGCAATCCGGAGACCGACTCAATTTTTGGGGAATTACGGCAAAGATATTTTAGGGTGGCTGCACTATCCTCTAATGGGCACGATGATTATCTCTTTCTTAATATCAGCAGGTACTGTGTTGAGACAATTACAGGATTTTATTGTCATTGTTTACTTGCCTGGTACACCAGAATGGGCCATATCCGGCCTGTTCGGAATATGTCTTGCCTATTCGGTTCGTTCCGGAGTTGGATCGATTTTTCGCAGCTCGCAAGGAATATTTTTCTTGAGCGTTATTGGGGTGCTGTTTGTCCCCTTTTTCGTGCATCAGGAAATCAAGTATCCAATGGCAATAGCATTGGTGAATCATTTTGATTTTAAAGGGATATGGAATGGCGCCTATCTGATCACAGCGCTGTATGCGGAAATGGCGTTTATTCCTCTCATATTTCCCTTTTTTGACAATTATACAAAGACGATGAAATCGTTGAGATGGGCAACGATTACATCCGTAATTATTGTGTTGTCCAATCTGATTCCTGCTATTCTTGTTTTCGGTCCCTATTTAGCTGCTAACCTGCCTTACCCCCAGCTAGAACTGATACGCAATATCCGTGCCGGATCCACGCTCGAAAATTTAGATCCTGTGCTTTTTGCAGTCTGGTTATCCAGTTTGTTTATCAAAGTAAGTTTATTTATATATTTAGCTGTTATCGGCTTAACGCATACCTTCTCGTTAAAGGATCATAAGCCATTTTCCTTTTCCATGACGGCTATGGTGGTAGGCTTAGCGATCTATATGATCAGGTCGAAGCCTGAATTAGATGAATTATTCAAAAACGGGGAATTCGTCTTCCTCTTGATTACTGCTTTGATTCCAAATGTTTATTTAATTGTGGATTGGATCCGTTCTTCACGTTTGAAGCAGGGAAAAGCCTCTTAAACGCCATGGCGCTACCGCTTCCGGTATTACCCAGTCCTGCAGGATTGACAAACCAACTGCATTAGCATATATTTATACCCATAGGGGTACCCGTATAAAGCATAAATAAACAATGATATAGAAATGTTATAAGTGGTCATGAACTCGATTCATCATTCATCACTTAAGGAGGTTTAATGTTTGCCGGACATTAAAGTGAATCAAACGCTGGATTGCAAAGGTCTTGCTTGTCCAATGCCGATTGTGAAAACGAAGAAAGCGATGGATCAGCTTCAACCTGGTCAAGTTATAGAAGTGCAAGCGACAGATAAAGGCTCGCTTGCAGACATACAAGGATGGGCCAAGAATACGGGACATCAGTACTTGGGGACTACGGAAGAAGGAGATGTTCTTAAGCATTTTATTCGTAAATCAAGTCCTAACGAGGTCAAGGAGGAGAAGAAGCATCCTCATGTTGTGTCCAATGAAGAGCTTCATCAAATAATGGCCAGTAACAGTAAAACGACGGTTCTGGATGTTCGCGAGCCTGCTGAATATGCATTTAATCGCATTCCAGGCGCTATATCGATTCCTCTAGGTGATTTGGAAAGCCGTCTTGACGAGCTAAATCGGGAGGATGACATCCATGTTATCTGCCGCACTGGCGCCCGCAGCGATCTTGCCTGCCAGTGGCTGGCTGAGCAGGGCTTCAAGAAAGTAAAAAATGTAGAGCCGGGAATGTCCGAATGGACGGGAACAACAGAAGGAAATCACTAAGACATAATAAACCCAACGGAGGTAATTAAACATGAGTACAAAAGTAGCCATTATCGCAAGCAACGGTGGATTATTCGATGCCTATAAAGTGTTCAATATCGCAACGGCTTCAGCGGCAACGGAAGCGGAGGTAGCTATTTTCTTCACCTTTGAAGGGCTGAACCTGATTCATAAGCAGGCGCATCACCAACTGCCGCTGCCGGCAGGCGCAGAGCATATTGCCGAAGGATTCAAGAATGCCAATATTCCAGGCATTCCTCAGCTCGTTCAAATGGCTCAAGAGTTAGGCGTCAAAATCATCGCATGCCAAATGACGATGGATGTCATGAATTTGACGAAGGAAGATTTTATCGATGGCATTGAGGTTGGAGGCGCTGTTACTTTCCTTGATTTCGCCAAAGATGCAAATGTTACGTTAACGTTCTAATTACCTTAAGGGGGAACTGACAGATGGCTTCTTCGACAGAGCTAGAACTGAGCGTCATGACGGCTAAGGAACTTACTCGAATCGTTCTGGCCAAGGAACAGCTGTTCATTCTCGACGTACGTAACGAAAGTGACTTTAACGATTGGAAAATCGAAGGGGATAGCATCGAGATTATCAATATTCCCTACTTCGATCTGCTGGATGGCGTTGACGATTCATTGGATCAAATTCCTGACGGCAAAAAGGTGCTTGTTGTTTGCGCGAAAGAAGGGTCTTCGAAGTTCGTAGCGGAGCAAATTATCAAAGCGGGCAGAAGCAACGTGTACTACCTCGAAGGCGGCATGAAGTCATGGAGCGAGCACTTGGAGCCGGTAAAGATTGGTGAACTGAATCGCGGCGGGTCACTGTATCAGTTCGTTCGAATCGGCAAAGGCTGCTTGTCTTACATGGTAATTTCTAACGGCGAGGCAGCCGTCATTGATACGCTGCGGATGACGGATGTGTTTGAGCAAATCGCCAAAGAACAAGGTGCGCAAATCAAACACGCGCTTGACACCCATCTTCATGCCGACCATATTTCCGGAGGACGGAAGCTTGCTGAGCGAACGGGCGCCGCCTATTGGCTGCCGCCCAAGGATGCTGAGGAAGTAACGTTCGATTACAAGAAGTTAGAGGAAGGCCATGACATTACGGTTGGAAGCACGACGATTCGCATTCAGCCGGTTTATTCACCGGGCCATACGATCGGCAGTACATCGTTTATTGTGGACGACCAGTATTTGCTGACCGGAGATATCCTGTTTATTGAATCGATCGGCCGTCCCGACCTTGCAGGCAAAGCGGGGGACTGGGTTGGTGATCTGCGCGAAACGCTTTACAGCCGTTACAAAAAGCTGTCGAAGGATTTGATCGTGCTTCCGGCTCATTTTGGCAAAGTGACCGAATTGGGCGAAGGCGGCAAAGTGATGGCTAGACTGTCTGATCTTTATAAGAATAATCCGGGACTAAACATTCAGGAAGAGGAGCGGTTTCGCCGCACGGTTACGGAGAATTTGCCTCCGCAGCCGAATTCGTATCAAGAGATACGGCAGACCAATATGGGGAAATTGACGCCAAGCGAAGAAGAACAACGCGAGATGGAAATCGGGCCAAACCGATGTGCTGTGCATGATAAATAAAAAGGAGGAGTAAACGGGATGAAAACAGATCTTGTTGTGGATACGAAAGGAATGGCATGTCCGATGCCGATTGTGAAAGCGAAGAAAGCGTTGGACGGGCTTGCTAGCGGTCAGGTGATGGAGGTGTTGTCGACGGATAAAGGCTCCGTAAACGACTTCCAAGCATGGGTTAAGCAAACCAATCACGAGCTCCTCGGTCATGAGGAAGACAATGGAATCCATAAGTTTTATGTAAAAAAAGTATAGATGGAATAAGCGAACATGACCCTCGTCGTGTTCGCTTATTTCAAACTATCAAAAACAATGGTTACGCCCAGTGAGCAGTAGGTCTCTTCTCTGTAATGGCCTTGCGGGCAAAACTTGGTCGTGCAAACCGCGTCGCGTTCCGCGTGAAGCTTGTGATTGCAGACCGGGCATTTGTTTTCGAAAAGAGATAATAATTTGGTCAGCACACTTCACACCCCATTCCTATTTACTTACTTGGTTTTATTATAATAGGGATCGGATTATTCGTACACTGTTATTTAATTGAATGTCATCTTAGAACTAGAATGGGGGCGACCAATGGACGTTTTGCTGTTTATCGTCACCTTTTTACTCGGATTAGTCGGTTCCTTCTTTTCGGGACTGCTGGGAATTGGCGGCGCCATTATTAACTATCCGCTATTGTTATATGTGCCTTCTCTATTCGGTGTTGCACATTTCTCCGAGCATCAGGTCTCGTCCATTAGCATGTTCCAGGTTTTTTTCTCATCGCTAGCGGGACTACTGGCATTCCGAAAAAGCAATAAAACGAGAACTGGATCGGCAGTCATACACAGAGGGCTTGTACTGTATATGGGCAGCAGCATTCTGGCCGGAAGTCTGGCTGGCGGATTTATATCTGCTGAATTGCATGGTAATGCGATTAACATTATGTACGGTATTCTTGCCGTTGTTGCCGTTATACTTATGCTAATCCCAGGAAAAGGGACGGAGGAAACCTATGCGGTTGATCTTCGTTTTAATAAATATATTGCGGTAGGAGCTGCTTTTGGAGTTGGAATTGTGTCAGGCATCGTAGGTGCCGGAGGGGCATTCATTCTTATTCCGATCATGCTGACGGTTCTGAAGATTCCAACTCGAACGACTATAGCATCTTCGCTTGCGATCGTCTTTATATCTGCAATCGGCGGAGTCATCGGGAAAATAGCGGGGGGAGATATTCCGTTCTGGCCAACTGTCTATATCGTTATCGGTAGCTTAATCGGTGCGTCGCTTGGCTCTAAGGTAAGCTCCAGAGTCAATGTTAAAGTGCTGCGATACGGTTTGATTGTGCTGATTATGTTCACGGCTATAAAGATTTGGGCGTCTATCCTTTAATGTTTTTGTCTGCTTCCGAGATGATGGTCAGAAAGGAGCTCATAGAATGATATTTGTTTATATCTTGGCCAGTGCAGTGGTATTGCGGGTTCTGTATGGGCTCTTGCCGGTACCTTCTCTTCGTTATATTCAAGGCAAGGAAGAGGGGGAGACGGCGAATAACGATCTCAATGTGAAAATGCTCGATGTCCGGGATGCCTCCGATTATTGGAAGAGGAATATTCCCGGCTCGATTAACATATCGCTCGGGCGTCTGCCGTACGTTTGGCGCAAACAGCTTTCTATAGATGACGTTGTTGTCATTTTGTCACCAAGCCGTTCTCACAGCAGAAAGGCAGCCCGCATTCTGCGAAGAAGGGGATTTAGGCGGTTATATGCGACGCGCTGCGGCATCTGTTCTCCTTGGATGAAATAGCGGTCGTTCCTATTGATTGGTTGAGGCTAATTAAGGAAACGATAAAGCAATGAAAATCGAAGGGAGCTGAACGATAACGATGTTCCACTATACGGTTGAAACGACCAAAACACCCGATCAAGCAATCGAAGCGCTGACGGAAAATTTGAAGACCGAGAGCTTCGGCGTTTTATGGCAGTTGGATTTGAAGGGTAAGCTCAATGAGAAGGGCGTCGAGTTCGACATGCCATATTACATCCTTGAGGTATGCAATCCGGTGGAAGCGAAGCGCGTTCTGTCGGAAAATCCGCTGGTCGGCTATTTCCTCCCTTGCAAGCTGGCCGTGTATGCGGAGAACGGCAAGACGAAGATCGGCATGCCGAAGCCGACGTCGTTCATGGGAATGATCGAGAGCGAGGCTCTGATGAGCATTGCTGCTGATATTGAGCAGCGGCTGACCGCATGTATCGATAAGAGTATTTAAAAGCAGCTTTAAGGCCAGAACTCTAATCTGAACTCTAATCTGAATCGGATTAGAGTTCTTTCTCTTTTTGAACAGCGAGAACCTGACATGCTATCATGACATCAATGGTATTTATAGCTTAGAGGCAGGAAAGGTCGGAGCGGGAAATGATGAAGCATTTGCTTCTTGTCGATGACGATGCACAAATTAGGGAGCTTCTTCGGTATGTGCTGTCGAAGGAAGGGTATCGAGTGTACGAGGCGCCGGACGGGTTGGAAGCGGTCAAGAAGATGCAGGAGGCTGCGATCGATCTAGCCATAATCGATGTGATGATGCCGGGAATGGACGGGTACGAGCTATGCGACCACATTAGACAAAATTACGATATTCCGGTCATCATGCTTACGGCACGCGATCAACTGTCGGATAAGAAGCTCGGGTATGAGAACGGAACGGACGAGTATGTAACAAAGCCGTTCGAACCCGAGGAGATCGTCTTCCGAGTCAAAGCGTTGTTTCGACGGTATCACCGTGTGTCCAGCGATCTTATCCGGATGAACCGAATTGTAATCGACCGGCAGAACATCGAAGTGTCCGATGGGGAGAGCGTGCTGCTGTTGCCGATGAAGGAATTCGAGCTGCTCTCTCAGCTGGCACAGTACCCGGGAAGGCTGTTCTCTCGCGACGAGCTGATCCGGCTCGTATGGGGAGCGGATTACGAGGGCGATGACCGGACGGTGGATGTCCATATTAAACGGCTGCGGCAGCGGTTCGCCGATTATGCGGACGATTTCGCGATTCAGACCGTGCGCGGCGTAGGCTATAAGGTAGAGGTGAAGACGCATTGAAGTCGTTATATTTTCGAGTCCTCCTCACGACGATAGCGGTAATCCTCGCGAGCAGCATGCTGGGCTTTCTCTTCTCGAATATGTACTATCATGCGAAGCTGAAGCCGTTCAACGACGAGAAGCTGATGAACATAGCGGTGCAAATGAAGCAGTTCGCGGAGAAGGAGACTGAGACGGATGATGCGGAAGCGTATTTGCGTAATGCGGCAGCGCTCGGTTATCAAATTTACATCACGGACGGGCAAGGGGATGACCGGTACTACGGGCACGAATTCCGCGCACGGGATTTGGCAGATTCGACGGTTGCCTCGGTCATTAGCGGAGAGCTCTATCACGGCGTTGCCCGATTTCCGAACAAACCGTTCATCTCAGGCTTCTTCGAAAACTCGCTAAGCAATACCGTCGGTATGCCCATTCAACTGAATAACCGGAATTATGCTTTGTTCATACGGCCGGATGTCATTTTGCAGTTCGGCGAGCTGCGTATTTTCTTTGCGTTAATCGGTCTGCTTGCCGTCGTCATTAGCGTACTTATTTTTCTGCTGAGCACGAGGTATTTGGTCAAGCCGATCGTACGTCTGTCCGAAGCGACGCAGCGAGTTGCCCAAGGGAATTATAATCTCGAATTGCCGATCCGAAGAAGGGATGAAATCGGGCAACTGGCGGAGCATTTTACGAGCATGAGCCGTGAATTGGAGCGGGTTGATCAGGCGCGGCAGCAATTCGTATCGAATGTGTCGCATGAGATTCAATCTCCGCTCACATCGATCCAAGGTTTTGCCAAGGTGCTGTCAGAGCGTGATCTGCCAACCGAAGAGAGGGAGCACTACGCCTCGGTTATCGAGCAAGAAAGCCGCCATCTCTCGCTGCTCAGCAAACAATTGCTGCTGCTGTCGTCGCTGGAGCAAGGGAACGAAGCTTTGAACAAGCAGACCTTTTCCTTGCGGGATCATATCCGTCAAACCGTGCAGGTGCTCCAATGGAAGATCGAGGAGAAGGAGCTGCTGCTGAAAATATCCGTGCCCGATTCGATTATGCTGAATGGGGATGAGGTGCTGCTCATGCAGGTGTGGATGAATTTGCTTAGCAATGCCGTCCATCATATCCCAAGCGGAAGCAGCATTGAAATACGGGCGGAGCAGACGAATTCGCAATGCGTCATCTCGATTCGGGATACAGGTCCGGGCATTGCGTCTGAGCATTTGCCATTCCTATTCGACCGGTTCTATCGGGCGGACCGCGCACGCGAGCGTTCATCCGGCCGGACGGGACTAGGGCTTGCGATTGTAAGAAAAATTGTACAAATTCACGACGGTAGCATCGAGGTCGCCAGCTCACCCAGCGGGACGGTCTTTACGGTGACATTACCGCAGTTGTAACACGTTATTCATTCGCCGTTCATTTTCGCTTCCTATACTTTAACCATGAAGAAGGAGGGAAGCAGAATGTATCTGGCTCTGCGCGAAATGCGGTTTGCTAAAGCTCGGTATTCATTAATTGCAACAATCATGGTGCTTATCGCTTTTCTGGTTCTGTTCATCACGGGTCTTGCGCAAGGACTTGCCTATGATAATGCCTCTTCCGTTCAAAATATGGCGGCAACTCATTTTGTTCTGGAACAGGGTTCGAATCACCGGTTCACCCGGTCCCAGGTTGATCACGCCAAGCTTGAAGCCGCTGAACGGATCGTCGGCAAGAACAACGCCGAACTGCTTGGCTTGCGAATGACGACGGTCGTTCCGTTCGGCGGAACGAAGAAAGTGGACGTTACGATTCTCGCCGTTGAGCCGGACGGCTGGCTGTCGCCAGCGGTCATAACGGGCTCGTCCCTATCGGCTGATGCAGCGGGACAAGTCATGGTCGATCAGAAGCTTTCGGAAGAAGGAGTGTCGATCGGCACGATTCTCGTCGATCAACCATCGGGAACGAAGTTCACCGTCAGCGGCTTTGTCAGGAACGAGTCGTTCAGCCATGCGCCGGTCGTATTTGTGAATCAGCGGGATTGGCTCGCCATTCAATCGCAAGCAGACCAACCCGTATATAATGCCATCGCCATTAAAGGCGCAACGGCACAAGGGAGCGAGCTTCAAGCCGCGTTGCCCGGCATGGAGGTGATTAAGAAGTCTGCCGCCGTGTCGGCAATTCCGGGATACAAGGAAGAGCAGGGCACCTTAACGATGATGATCGTGTTCTTGTTTATCATTTCCGCTTTTGTGCTGGCCGTATTTTTCTATGTCATTACGATTCAGAAAACAAGCCAGTTCGGCATCTTAAAAGCAATAGGAGCCCGCACCGCTTACTTGGCGAGGAGCGTAACGCTGCAAGTGTTGGTGTTGTCGGTCGGCAGCCTGGTACTGAGCGGTATATTGGTCCGATTATTTGAAATCGCATTGCCCGAATCGATGCCGTTCCGGCTAGGTTCCTCCACCTTCGTATGGACGTCCGCGGTCTTCATTGCGATGTCTGTGTCAGGTTCATTATTCTCGGTGTGGAAGGTTGCGCGAATCGACGCATTGGATGCGATAGGGAGGGCGGCTGCATGAAGAACCGGTTGGAATTACGGGCGATCACTCGCTCTTTCGAAGACGGCGGCACGGCGAGGGTCATTCTTGATAAGTTGGATTTTAAAGCGGCCGAAGGGGAGCTCGTTGCCGTCATCGGTCCGTCGGGATCAGGCAAAAGTACGTTTCTGTCCGTGGCGGGAGCGCTGCTTGAACCGTCAAGCGGCGAAGTGCTGCTCGATGGCGAACCGATCAACCGTATGGGCAAGCAGGAGCTTGCCGATGTCAGGCTCCGGAAGCTCGGATTTATTTTTCAGAGCGCCAATCTGATTCCTTACTTGAAAGTGGAAGAGCAATTGAGACTGGTCGCGAATCTTGCGGGAGTCAGCAAGACGAAGGCGGCCGAACGGGCTCGGGAGCTTCTCGATCAGATGGGACTGTCCCATCGCCGGACGGCTTACCCGGAGAAGCTCTCCGGAGGGGAGCGGCAGCGGGTCGCGATCGCAAGAGCCTTGATGAACGATCCGTCTGTACTGTTCGCGGACGAACCGACTGCAAGCTTGGATGCGGCGCGGGGGCTTGATATCGTCCAGATGCTCGCACGGCAAGTGAAGGAGCGGAACAAGAGCGCGGTGATGGTGACGCATGACGAGCGGGTGTTGGCTTGGTGCGATAGAGTGTACGTTCTCGAGAACGGGAAATTAATTGAGCAATAGCAAGGATTAAACTACTGTGCGAGTTAATAAATACGATATGGCCGGGGCAAGGGCAACCTTTGCTTCGGCTTATTTTTGCTTTCTGGACGAGCACCGGAGGGTTATCCCTTATGCGAATACCGCATTATAACAAGTGATTGCTTAATAGCGTTGACTTCCCTGGATACATCGTGTACGATTAATCGCATCCGATGCATCTGGTACGATGTATCGACAGTCAGTCCGGTACGGTCTAATTGGAAGGGAGGATGAACAGATTGGACAGAGACGATTTGCTGCGTGAATCGATCGATTTTTTGCACCGTTATATGATGAAGAGTCTGCAGAAGCATGCCGAGGAGTACGGCGTCACGGTTCCTCAAGCAAGGGTGATTGCCGATGTGCTGCAGCATGAACCGACTAGTGTCAAGCAGCTCACACAGAACCTCAAAATGACCCAGAGCACGGTGTCCGATATCGTGGAACGATTGACATCCAAGGGCATTCTCATGAAAACTCCGGATCCAGATGACAAACGGGCCGTGAAGATTACACTGACGGAAGCGACGCGGCAAGGAATTCGTGGAGGAACGCCAGAACCTCTTAACCGTTCCGTAAGAGAGGCGCTCAACCTTCTGGAACCGGGCGAACAGGAGACCGTAGAACAAGGCATGCGGCTGTTCGTATCGGCAGTGAAACAGAAGATGGAGTCCGAAGGAACGGAGCACTCGGAGTATTTCGATATTCTGTTCTTTCCGCAGGACAAGACTAGAGAGAAGTAAGTTTGGATATGGGATAGGAGGAGATTAACTTGGCAAAATATTTGTATCGGTTAGGCCAGTGGTCAGTGAACAAAAGGAAGGGCGTACTGTTCAGCACGCTGGCGATCCTGATCGTTCTGGGCATCGCGACGCTTAGTCTCGGTTCCGCATTCAGCAAAGAGCTGACGATACCGAATACACCGGCGGACCGCGCGGGCAAGGTCATTAGCGAGGAGTTTGCCGGAGCGGCGAATCTAAGCTCGAAGATTCAAATCGTGTTCAAAGCGCCGGATGATAAGACAATGGAGTCAGCCGACGTCGAGCAGGCGATAACGGCCATGCTGAATGACATCGGTACAGATGCGGGTGTCGCGGGCGTGGCAACGCCAGTGCAGCTTCAGAACATAAGCCCAAGCAAACAGTTCGGCTATGCAGAGGTTACGTTCAAAGTCGCGGCCGAAGAGGTTGCGGAAGAGACGAAGGAACATATCCTCAGCCAAATGGAGCATACGAGAGAAGCTGGTATTCAGACGGAAGCGAGAGGCGACGTCGTTCTCTCAGAGTCGGAGACACCGCTGGTCGAGGTCATCGGTATCATTGTTGCTTTCTTCATTCTGGCGATTACTTTCGCGTCGTTCGTGGCAGCTGGTCTGCCGATCTTAACGGCGGGGGCCGGATTAGGCGTCGGCATGCTGCTGATCGTCATCGGTTCTAATTTTATCGAAATTCAGAACGTGTCGTTGTCCTTGGCAGCGATGATCGGACTTGCCGTCGGCATCGACTATGCCTTGTTCATTATGACGCGGTTCAAGCAGCAACTTGCCCAAGGCTATTCCGTACCGGAATCGGTTGCGATCGCGAACGGAACAGCCGGCAGCGCTGTCGTATTCGCAGGCGTTACGGTTGTCATCGGTCTCTTGGGATTGTCCGTGGCGAATATTCCGTTCTTATCGATGATGGGCTACTCCGCAGCGCTGTGCGTCGTGACGACCGTTATTATTTCCGTTGTCGTATTGCCGGCTGTATTAGGCATGATTGGTCATAAGCTTACGCCAGCCAAGGAAAATAAATGGCTGGGAAGCTTAACGGGAACGAACAAGAACAAGAAGAAGAAGGCTTCTTCGAACCGGTGGGGCGAATTCGTCACGAAGCGTCCGCTCGTTGTCTCCCTTGTATCGATCGCGCTGCTCGCTGTCATTGCCGTTCCATTCTTCCACATCAACCTCGGGCTTCCATCCGATGGCACAGCTAAGTCGACGGATACGACGGAGCGGAGAGCTTATGATTTGCTGACGGAAGGGTATGGCGAAGGCTTCAACGCTTCGCTCATCGTCGCGGCGAAGGCGGACAAGCCGACGGAGGGCACTCCGCAAGCCGTAGCCGAGATTGCGAAGGAAATATCGGCGCTTCCAGGTGTTCTGAATGTGACGCCAGCTTTCCCGGGACCATCCGGACAGTTATATGTAATGACGGTTATTCCGCAGACCGGACCTGACGATACGCAGACGAAGTCGCTTGTGAAGGCGATTCGGGCATTGTCTGATGAGACGGTGGAGGCGAATCAAATCGAGTTAATGGTTACGGGCACGACGGCTATGAATATCGATATCGCGCAAAAGCTGAACGATGCGCTGCCGATTTTTGCTGCTCTGATCGTCGTCATGGCGTACTTGCTGCTGGTGCTCGTATTCCGGTCCCTATTGATTCCATTGAAAGCCGTGCTTGGATTCCTGCTGTCGCTCGGCGCTACGCTCGGATTCGTCGTATTCGTCGTACAGGACGGCAATCTGCTCGGCCTGTTCGGCTTCCCGGCTTCCAGTCCGATTCTGGCGTTCCTGCCGGTTATTCTGATCGGGATTTTATTCGGACTGGCGATGGACTATGAGATCTTCCTCGTGAGCAAAATGCGGGAGGTTTACGCGCATACCGGCGATCCGCGCCGCGCAATCTTGGATGGTGTGCGGGACAGCGGCAGAGTCGTCATTGCGGCGGGACTTATCATGATCTCCGTATTCGTCGGCTTCATGCTTGCGCCGGATGCGATGATCAAATCGATCGGCATGGCGCTCGCCGTCGGCGTACTATTCGATGCTTTCATCGTTCGGCTCACGATCGTTCCTGCCGTCATGTCGTTGATGGGCAAGGCGGCTTGGTATATGCCGAAATGGCTGGATAAGCTGCTGCCGAACATCGATGTCGAGGGAGAATCGATTATGAAAGAAGTAGAGAAGAAAACGAAAGTGGCTTAATGATCCAGCCATACTGCCAATCATGAACCACCCCGAAAGGGGTGGTTTTTTGCTTTGCGGGACAACTTTCCCAATCATACGCAAGAAAGCGTGTACGTTGAGGAGTGTATGAAAGAATTAGGCCGGGGCTATCTTAACCTTGATGGACACGGTTGCTGCAGCAAGGAAATTGATATCGGATGAGGTTAAAGGACGAACGCTGCAGGGCTGGAGGAAGAAGAATGGCAATCTTATTGAAGAAGCGCGGAGCCGTGCTTATTCTGATGTTGAACTTGTTTCTCGTCTTTACAGGAATCGGACTCGCCATTCCGATTATGCCGAAGTTCATGGAGGAGCTTGGCATTACGGGATGGGTGGTGGGACTGCTTGTGGCAGCCTTCTCCCTGACCCAGCTGATGTTCTCTCCCTTAGCGGGCCGGTTGTCCGATACTTACGGCAGGAAGAAAATGATCGTCATCGGCATGTTGAACTTCGCGGTGACCGAGTGGCTGTTCGGAGTTGCAGAAACATCCACGCTGCTGTTTGTCTCGCGGATGCTTGGCGGCATTAGTGCTGCACTCGTTATGCCGGCCGTAATGGCTTACGCTGCTGACGTCACGTCAGAAGAAGACCGGGCAGCGGGAATGGGTTACATTACAGCAGCGATTACGACGGGTTTTATTATCGGACCGGGGATAGGCGGGTATATTGCCGAATTCGGTATCCGAGTTCCATTCTATAGCGCGGCGGTTGCGGGTATCGCGGCTGCGTGCGTGACGATTCTGTTCCTGCAGGAGTCACGGCCTGCGAAGGCGGCAGTTATTGATGACGCAGCATCAACTGCACAGCGGAGCAGCCTGTTTTATCAGTTGGTCCATTCGTACCGGGAGCCGTACTTTATGGGCCTCGTCCTCGTGTTCGTCATGTCCTTCGGCTTGGCGAATTTCGAGACGTTGTTCGGACTGTTCTTCGATCATAAGTTTGGCTTCGGGCCCAAAGATATCGCCTTTATTCTGACGTTCGGCTCCATTGCCGGTGCGGTCGTCCAAGTTACTGCATTCAGCTGGATCTTGAACCGGTTTGGAGAGGCGCGAGTCATATCGGTCTGTCTTCTCTTTGCAGGAGTGTTTATTCTCGTGACGCTGTTCGTACACAAGTATTGGATTATTTTTGCCGTTACCTTTATCGTCTTTCTCGCAACCGATATTTTGCGTCCGGCGATCAGCACGCAGATGTCTAAGCTGGCTAAGGATCAACAAGGTTATGTTGCCGGTCTGAACTCTGCCTTTACGAGTCTTGGGAATATTGCGGGTCCCATCGTTGCAGGGGCGTTGTTCGATATCAACATTAACTATCCGTATATGTTAGCATGTATCGTGCTGCTTAGCTGCTTCGTCATGACGTTAGTCGCCCGAAGCCGCGGCATACGGGATACGTTAGTTGAGTGATCTGGGAGCAGTTTGCCGCTGTGCGGCAGCTGCTCCTTCTGCTGTTAAGTGGGTTCGAGGAATCAGCTGTGAGCAATGCCGTTCACGGTCAAGAGTCCGAGGTTCCTTGACCAATAGGCTCGATGCCTATGAAACGTTTCTGGCTGGAGCAAAGAAAGACGCTATTATCGATCTTGGGTGCGGTTACGGCGGTGATACACTCTACTTGACGGAGCGCGGTTATCGTTACAGTAAGCCGAAACGGTGTTGGGAACCGGCTGCTGTAAAGGTGCATTTCTCGCCGTAAATCCTGTCATGAGAGCGGAAGATAAATAACGCTTGCCTTAAAGTGTACTTTAAGATGTATGATGAATATGGCTGAACATAAATGACTATTTGACCCATTATTGGATAGAAAGGTGTGAATGACTTTGAAGTCAAGATCGTTAGGCAACAGCGGCTTAGAGGTGTCGGCACTCGGACTCGGCTGCATGGGCATGTCAGACTTTTACAGCGGACGTGATGAAGAAGAGGCCATCCGGACCATTCACAGAGCAATAGAATTTGGAGTCACTTTACTGGACACGGCCGACATGTATGGCGTAGGAAAAAACGAGGAGCTTATCGGCAGAGCCGTAAAAGGGCGCCGCGGCGAAGTTATTTTGGCAACAAAATTCGGTAATATGCGAAGCGAAGATGGTAAATTCCTGGGCGTCAACGGCCGTCCGGAATATGTAAAAGCTGCGTGTGACGCCAGTCTTCGCCGTCTTGGCGTTGATTATATCGATCTGTACTATCAGCACAGGGTAGACCCTCTTACTCCGATTGAAGAAACGGTCGGCGCTATGTCCGAACTGGTGAGCGAAGGCAAAGTCCGTTATATCGGGTTATCCGAAGCCGCTGCAACGACCATTCGGCGTGCACATGCGGTACACCGGATCTCCGCGCTGCAGACAGAGTATTCGCTCTGGAGCCGCGACGTGGAGGATGAGATCTTACCGGTTTGCCGAGAACTCGGAATTGGATTTGTTCCATACAGTCCGCTCGGACGGGGATTTCTTACGGGTCAAATCCAAAAGTTCGAAGACTTGGCGGAAGACGATTATCGACGGTTCTCGCCCCGGTTTCAAGGAGATAATTTCATCAAGAATTTGGAACTCGTTAGACGTGTGGAGGAAATTGCCGCCGAGAAAGGCGTAATGCCGTCCCAATTGGCTTTAGCTTGGTTATTGGCACAAGGAAACGACATTGTACCCATTCCGGGAACGAAACGCAGAGAGTACCTGGAGGAGAATATCGGCGCTCTTGCGATCGAACTGACGAAAGAGGATTTGGCGCGTATCGATGAAGCTGCTCCCAAAGGAGCGGCCTTCGGAACCCGTTATCCTGATATGAGAAGCGTAAACCTATAGCATAGCGATCTATGAGAAGGTGTTCATATTGAGCTTTTCAATAAAAGTAGTTTCAGAACGGTTCGGGATATATATGGAGCAGTTTGCCGGCGGCAGCTGCTCCATTTTTCATTAAGCCTACGGGCAGTTTCCCTAAGCCTCACTAAATAGAAGCCCCTATTAGTTGATATAGACGATATAATAACTTTTAATTACTGAGTCATATTTGTTTTCGTAAGAGGAGGTTCGTTCGCATGAATATTTTAATTTTGGGGGCAACTGGACGAGTCGGAGGTCACATCGTTACTTACGCCCTTCATGACAGACATCGTGTTACTGTATTAGTTCGCACTCCGGAGAAGATTCAAATGAACAATGAGAAGCTAACTATAATACAAGGAAATGTTCTAAATAAAGATGATATCGTACGTGCAACACATGGGATTGATGTAGTGATTAGCGCGTTGAATACGGACGGGACAACTACTCTATCAGAAAGTATGCCGCTACTTATCGAAGCAATGAACAACGAAGGTATACAACGAATTATAACTGTAGGAACTGCTGGCATCCTGCAAAGTAGAACCGCCCCTAATTTACTGCGATATCAGTCAAGCGAATCAAAGCGGAAGACAACCCGTGCAGCAGAAGAACATCATAAAGTTTACGAGATGCTGCAACAATCAACACTCGAATGGACGATTGTCTGTCCTACGTATTTGCCGGATGGAGAAAGCGTGGGTAACTATCGCGTAGAACGTCATTTTTTGCCGGAAGGCGGCGTTGAAATATCTGTGCCGGATACAGCGCAATTTACATATAGCCAAATAAACAATAGTGACTTTATCCAATCACGTGTGGGTATCGCCTACTGATATAAGAGGAGGATCCAATCATAAATGACTGGATCCTCCATAATAAACTAGAACTCAAAATCAATGGTACCATTGTCGGTCAATTCAAACGGACCGGGTGTGACATCTGCATCAGGTCTCTTTCTTCCGAACAAGTCGGAGTCGAGACGATATGGAGTGCTGTCCGGTTCCTCATACTTCATATCGGCGTGATAAGTTTTGCCAAGCAGGTCAGTGGTAACCAGCATCGCAGAGGCTCCCCGAAGCCATTCGGGCTCATGGATCTGAATTTGCACCTTGCCTTGCGCAGGATTTATCTCAACTTGTATGCCCTTCTGCGCATATATCTTCGCATTGGATTCATGACTGCTTGGAACCGCATTGTTCAGATATAAATTCCCGCCCATAGCCACCGGAAGAACTGCATTTCCGATAAAGAAATCCTTGGCGGCATCGCCAAGCTCAATAAGCTCCTCTCTGGTGTATTCCCACCATTTCTTATCTTTTACATCAGGGTGTTTGTCGTAACCCCCCAGTCCCACAGCATGAAGATAGCAAATGGAATTGTCCGGAACACCATCCATGACCGTCTTCCCGTCTTCTCCAACGGCATCCCTTGGTTTAAGTGGTAGATGCTCGAAAAAGGTTATTGGAACAGGCTCCTTATTAGCAGCATTATCCCCTAAGAAGATATTGTTGTAGTATCGGTCATCGCCTCCAGTGATATTGGAGTACCCTGCCATTGCCGTCTCGTGGGGGAAGTGATACGGCGTAATACGGGTAATCTCGGAACGAACTACAAATCTGCCTGCAAACAAATTATGGGCAAAAGCTCCGCCCTGCGCCATATTTCTGAAATTCATGGGAGAGAGGAACAGATTGTGATCGACCATATACGGACCATGGCAAACCTCAACGAATAAGTCTTCAGAAAGGTTGTCATAAAATACATTGCGGCTGATGCGGGTGCCTTGTGCCTGCCAGTCAAGCCAAAGCGCACGGTAACAGCTATAGATTGTATTTTCACTAATTTGAGTATCCAGGGAAGCATGCAGTTTGATTCCTGCTACTTCGGCACCGTGTCTGAGTCGTTTGTGGTGAATATTGTAAATACGGTTCTGATAAATGCGGCTGAAGGCTGCCCCCATATGACCCACAATACCTGCCTGTTCGCAATCATGAATCACATTACCTCGAACGACGTGACTGCCGATTCTATCCTTATGCCAGCCGGAACGTAATGCCCGCAGAATAACCTCCTGCTCACGTTGAGTACCGCCTTTAATATGCTTGTCCGAAGACTTAGTGTGGCCCGTACCGATTTCGGTACCTAGGCTGATGCCAACGCATTTGGATTCACTGATCGTATTGTTCTCAATAATCCAACCCTTGCTCCAGTGAGGTCCGATCAAGCCTTCCTGGTAGTCAGTAGGCGGCGCCCATTGAGGAGAGGCTTGACGAAGAGTGAATCCGCTTACAGTAATATAGTCAAGTCCTGGTTTCTCAGGCCAGAAGCAATAAGGACGGACATTAATTTCTACATTTTCCTTACGAGGATCCTTCCCGCCGAAATTGGCCCAGATTTTGGTCGTCGAAGAACCAACTTCAGCATGCCATTGCAACAGCGAGTCCTCGGGATATTTGGCTTCCGGCCAAACTTCGGGCTTATGAACCTTTTCAACACTATCGCATTCATACAAAGATTTGCCATCCAAATATACGTCACCAAGATGAACCGGGAAGGGCCCGTCAAACACCCAGTCTCCGCTCAACTCCACTTCAAAGGGATTACGAACGGAAAACATGGAATTGAGTACTTCCGTGCTCCAAACATTGTCTCCTTCAGACTTCCAGTCGGTAATTCGTTCAGCTCCTGTAATGACTACTTCTCCGTCTCCAGCGGATCGATATATGATTCTATGCTCCGCTGTTCCTCCATTAGCCGGGTTAACCCATTCCCTGTATACTCCGGCATGAACGACAACCGTATCGCCAGCCATGGCAAGAGCCGCAGCTCGTGATATTGTACGGAAGGGCTGATCGGATGTTCCTTTTGCCTGATCATTCCCATGTATGGAAACATGATATTCCATATAAACGCTCCTTCTTTCTACCTTATAAAAGGCAGGCGATGTATAAAATTATTGTTGTATAAAGCTATAATACATTTCCTTAATGAATGCATCTACTAGTACAGCAGTATTTTCTTTTTCTTTTGGAATATCACTGTTCATCTGACCCAATATTTGAGCTAGTCGCTGCAGCGGATTGGATAGGGGTGAAGGAGGGCCCGAACTCCCTCGGGAGACGATAGCATAACGACGAACTGACTGCCGATTAATCGGGGGCTTGTTGCGCTAAAGAGCAGTTTTATTGGAAAGTGCATATCCAGGGAAGGAATTTATTGGGTTTAAAGCGAAGATAATCTTGATTTGATATGATTCTTATTTGGGAGTGTTCACTATGTCAGAGATTATCATTAATGGTTCTTCTTTCGTCCTGTTAGTCAAAAATATGGAACAAACCGTTCAGTTTTATTCCGATTTAGGTTTCAAATATGAAGTGATCGGCGACAAGGTGCTTCACCACCATGTTTCGAGAGGTAAACTGACTCTTATTCTTGTTGAGGCTAAAGAAGAAGATGAGGTGAAACCAATCAGTTCCAGATATGAGGAACAATATTTTGATGTATTTTGTTATACGAATGCAGTTGATTTGATAGCTCGAGAAATAATGGAAAAAAATATAACCATCGTTAGAGAACCGAATTACACCAATCATTGGAGTGAGTTTACATTCCGTGATCTCAACGGCTATCAGATTACCGTCGGAGGAGACATTGTAAATAAAGAACTTATTTCGTGATAATGATTAATGGAAAACGTTTAGAGTTGGCCCTCAGGAGGATCATATGAGCAGCTTACAAGATATGAGCACAAGCATCTTTACAATTGAGTGCAGGGATATCATTCTGAGGGAGTATCAGGTTGAGGACTTAGACGATCTACAGAATGTTACTTGGCAACCTCACTTCTATGAATTTTTAATAGATTGGAATGTATCCAAGGAGCAACGGGAAGATTGGATCAAGAATTATGAAATCCCAGATAATGAACGGTTTTTAGAAGCAGTATCCAAAGACGGAGAAATTGGAGAACTGCGTTTGCGATTGGGTATAATATCTAAAGAATCTGGGCGGTTTATAGGGGTCTGCGGTACAGCGATGTTGGATAAAGTATCACCTCCCAATAGAGAGATTTATTATGGGATCTCTAATGACCACAGAAATAAGGGATACTCTACTCAAGCTGCAAAAGGATTAATCAAATATTTGTTTGATCATACAAACGTTGAGGAACTTATTGCTATCGCTCAGATACGTAACCTTCCATCGAATAAAGTGATACAAAATTGCGGGTTTGAATTACAAAGCGATATTGAAATCGAAAATAAGAAATTCAATTATTACAAACTTAGAAAGAACCGGCTGTAAAGCAGGAAACTAAGGGGCTGCCACATGGCAGCCTTTTAACTTTTCAATGAACGTCAGCCACAGGCACACAGATCTCGCAATAATCGTTGAGCAGCATGTCACCTGCGTATCGTTCAACGATCGGTCTATTATCCAATATGAACCCGCTGCTGTGCAGGTGGGCAGGAATAGTGTGCCACGCCTGTTGAATGTCTTCCGCTGTGTGTTTAACGGTATAAATCACATAGTTACCGCCGTTAAAAACATGCTCGCCGACGATGGGTTGATCGAGCGTGAGGTCGCTAGGAATGACGATGCACGCATCATACCGGCAGTTCTCGGGAGGCGTCGTCTGCGGGTTGTCCTGCGGAATGCCAAGCAGGATCGCCGATTCAGTAAGCAACTGGCGCTCTTGCGCCCATTCTTTTAATTTCCCCATGGCTTGGAGGTTCCCCGGACCATACGGCCCGGTCTGCCTCACATAGGCGAGACGGTATTGCGGCAATGTTTCGAGTTTGAATTCCATAGAGTATCATTCCTTTTTATACTATATTTGGTGCAATTCGAATGCTAACATGATATAAAATAATATTCCAATTGGAAATTTGTACGTTACGTAGACGCGTCAAATAGGTGCGTTTGGGCACCTAAGTGGCCCGAGGTTGGCGTAGATGCGTCAAATAGGTGCGTCTGGGCACCTAAGTGGCCCGAAGTTGGCGTAGACGCGTCAAATAGGTGCGTTTAGGCACCTAAGTGGCCCGAAGTTGGCGTAGATGCGTCAAATAGGTGCGTTGCTACGAACGGGACGTTAGTTTTTAAATGTAATTAACTGGTCGATTGTATCGTTTAAACATACCAAGTATGATGAGAGGGATACAAATTTTAAGATACATATTCAATTTGCAATATGATAAAGAAGTACAACTAATGTTGCAATCTTAGTATAGGCTGCCGAAGGCGAACTCCTTAATATTAGCGATGTAAGCTAACTGATCTCACAGGGGGAAAACCAGATGAACCAACTAAAAAGAAAACGGCTGCCAGTAGCGCTCATGGCGGGCATGGTGTCGATCATGGCCGTTGCAAGCGGATGCGGCAGCCAATCATCTGACAGTAAGCCACCGGCGCAATCGGCTACGGGCGAAACGAACAATACGGGCAGCGCGAATACAGATAACGGCAGCGGCTTGAAGGACGGCAAGTTCGATCCGCCGGTTACGATCACCTATTTGCGTCCTTGGGGACCGGACGTGAAGTTCAAGTCGGGCGAGGACGAGAACAATAACGTTCATACGAAGTGGGCGCACGACAAACTGGGGATTGATTTGAAAAATCTATGGACCGCGCCTTCGACGAATAACGCGTTCGAGACGAAGCTTCGCCTGACGCTTGCGACGAATGAAAAGATGCCGGACGTCATTTCGTACCGGGGCGATTTCAACCTCGTTCGGGAGCTGATCGATTCGGGCATGTTCATCGATGCGGGCGAATTGTTCGACAAGTACGCCAGCCAGACTTGGAAAGATGCGATGAACGAGGATCCGACGGTATGGTATCCATACATGGAGGACGGCAAGCGGATCGGTATCCCGATTCTGGACTATGCGTATAACGGCGATCCGGTCATGTGGATTCGCGAGGATTGGATGCAGAAGCTGGGCCTGTCCGCTCCGAAGACGCTGGACGATCTGGAGAAAGTGATGGAGGCGTTCACGAACCAAGATCCGGACGGCAATGGCAAGAAGGATACGTACGGTCTTGCAATCGGCTTCAAGAACTGGATTAATACGTGGATGTCGGATGCGGGTTGGGTATTCGGTGCCTATGGCACGATGCCGAACCAGTGGAACAAGAAGGCGGACGGCACGCTGGAGTACGGCTCGGTAACGGAAGGCGCGAAGCAAGCGCTCGGCACGCTGCAAAGCTGGATGTCCAAAGGCTATCTGCCTCAAGAGGCGGGGTTGTACGACGAGGCGAAGGCGGCGGAAGACTTCACGGCAGGCAAAGCAGGTATCGTCGTCGGCCCGCACTGGATGCCGGCATGGCCGCTTGAGGACGTTAAGAAAAACAATAAGGACGCGCAGTACAAGGCTTATCCGATCCCATCGGGTCCAGACGGCAAAGCGGGCAGACGCGGAACGCCGAATGGCAACGGCGTTGTTCTGATCAACAAAGACATGGCTAATCCAGAAGCGTTCTTTACCTATCAGAACTACCTGTTCGACAACTACGCGAACCCGAAGGCCGGCGGGGAATTCGAGAACGGTCTGGCGGAAGGCTATGATTATGCGATGGTGGACGGCAAGCCGGTGACGGATGTAGCCATCACGGGCGGCTATGCGCCGGAGAAATACACGCTTACATTCGATGGTGCGCGTATTCCAAGCCTGAACATGGCGGCATTGTCCAAGATTGCGGGCGGCGAAGCTCCGTCAACGCCGTTTGAGAAAAAGCTTGCCTCCAGCACGTCGAAGGCGATGCTCGAAGCAGCTTCGATCGTAATGAGCCAGAAGGACATCGTTATTCCGTCCATGTTCACAGGTGCGCCGACGGCAACGATGCAGACGAGCAACGATATTCTGGCTAAGCTGGAGAAAGATACGGTATCGCAAATCATTTACGGCAAGCTGTCGCTTGATGCATTCGATAAATTTGTCGACAAGTGGAAATCTTCCGGCGGCGACCAAATTACGAAGGAAGTCAACGAGTGGTACCAATCCGTTAGCGGCGGAGCAAAATAAGAATCAGATAGCCGGCGTAACGAAGAAGCCGATGCCCAAGGTCGTCATTGACCTGAGGCATCGGCTTTTTGCTGCGCTTATCGACGTTAAGTTTGCGCTTGATCGCGGTATTCCTGCGGCGTTACCTCGAAAAACTTCTTGAATACGCGAATGAAGTAGGCGGTGTTGTTATAGCCAACCGCCTCGGCAATCTCGAGCACTTTGGACGGTGTCGTGCGGAGGAGGAAAGCCGCCTTCTCCATTCGAAGCCGATAGACGTATTCCGTCAGCGCTTCGCCCGTTTCGGCCTTGTACACCTTCGACAGGTATACGGGATGCAGATGGACATGATCGGCAATCGCCGGCAGCGATACGTCGCCAGCGAGACGGAAATCGACAAAGCTGCGGACGCTGCGGACAATGGTGCTATGATTGTCCTTCTGCTCTTGCACGGCATCCTCCTTGATACGGTGCAGAATCCGGATCGACCAATCCATCAGCTGCGTTGCCGTGGTGTACGTCGGCGTACGGAAGTATTTCACCTCTTCGGGCGGCAGCATGTTCGACAGCTGTCTGCCGTTCTTATGAATAATGTACGCGAAGGCGCCCGCGAGCAGATGATACGTCTCAATGAGCTGCTCGGAAATGTCCTGGCCGGCATCTTCTTGAAGCAAGCCGCGGAAGATGTGCAGAATCTTATGCTCCACGTCCTCGAATCGTCCTGCATCCAGCAAGCTGTGCAGGGTAGGGGGCTCATACAGCGGCCATACGGTATGCACAGATCGCTGCGAGGATGGCTCAGGGGCCGAGGTGACGAACAAGCCCTGGCCTTGTCCCATATGCCTGCGCATAGTGACGACCGCATGCTCATACATTTGCTGCGTTTGAGAAGGGAACACTCCCCAGCCGCCGACGAGAACGGATATGCCGCCCTTCAGGTATGTGTGTACGTTCGTCTGAATTTGAGCGGCATACCGCTCGAGAAGCAGCTTCGGATGCTGCTTGTCGGACGGATAGGACGATCCATTGACGCTGCGCGGCTTGACGACGAACACGATATATTCGTGAGCATCCCTCGTATGCCAGATTTCATAATCGCCGTGCATCAGCTCGTTCACGATATTGCAGATTGCGTATTCCATCAGCGCAAGATCTTGGACGGGAAGCTCGGCGAAATACTCCTCCATCCGAATAAGCATCATGCCGGTATGATCGCCAGCGGCGAAAGGCAGATCGAGCAGCTTCATTTTATCGGCTAACGAGCTGTCCGAGTACGACTTGCCCTGCAGGAGCTCATTGAGCGTATTCGAGCGGAGCAGCGGCAAATTTTCTTGAAACGCATACAGCGCCTTCCGGACGGAAGCGACTTCTGCCCACTTGCTGCGAATTTGATCCCCGACGCGCTTCACGGAATGAATCAGGTCATCGTCGCTGACGGGCTTGAGCAAATAATCGAACGTTTGCTGCGTAATCGCTTGCTTCGCGTATTCGAAATCGGCATAGCCGGACAACAAAATCGAACGAATATGGGGCCATCGTTCATGCAGGATTGTAATGAGTTCAATGCCCGACATGCCAGGCATGCGGATATCGGTAATGACGATATCGATCGGATGCTTGTCCAGAATGTCCAGCGCCATTGCGCCGGATAATGCCTCATGCACCGTACCGATTCCGCATGTCTCCCAGGGAATCGTCTCCGCGAGCGTCTCCACCACCCAACGCTCATCGTCTACCAATAAAAGCTGCAACATTTGATTCACCTACTCTTTCTTATGGTCTTTCCAAGTAATCACGGTTCGGACTCCGCCTAAGCTGGAGCGGGAATAGGACAAGCCCGCCTCCTCGCCAAAAAGATGGGTCAGCCTTTGATGCACGTTCCACGTCCCGCAGCCCATGTTCTCGTCAAGCGGCTTGGTCAAATTGCGCTGCAGCTGGGCCAATGCTTCTTCCGTCATGCCGACCCCGCTGTCATCGACCGTAATGGTGCAGAATCCGTCCTCGTACGTCCCGGCTATTCGAATCGCGCCGCTCTCGGCCCGTGGCTCTAAGCCATGAATAATCGCGTTCTCGATGACCGGCTGCAGCGTTAGACGGGTTATCGACTTATCCAGCAAGCAATCTGGAATATCGATCGTATAAGTCATGCGCTCGATCCGAAGCGATTGAATGCTTAAATAGTTATTCACCATGTTGAGCTCGTCCCGGACCGTGGCGAGATCGTTCTCCGAACGGGTAATGTACCGGAAATATTCACCCAGATTGAGCGACATGGCGACGACGGCCTCTTCGTTCCTCATGCGCGCCATATTTTTGATAAAGAACAGGCAGTTGTACAGAAAATGCGGATCGATCTGGGATTGCAGCTGCTTCAGTGTCGCTTCGCGCCGCCGCAGCTTCTCTTCGTACACGTTCTCGATCAGCTCTTGAATCCGCCCCGCCATGATGTTGAAGCGGCCGATGAGCAGGCTGAATTCGGAATTTCCTTTCGGACTGAGCCGGACGGAGAAGTCACCCGACGATACCCTCATCGTGCCTCGAACGAGCTGCAGGAGCGGAACTTGAACGCTTCGGTAGATGGCGAATACGACAACGAGACTCATCACGAGTAGGACTGCGATCGACGAATAGAACAGAGTGCGGCTATTCGTGATCGGGCTCAAAATACGCTGTACCGGCACATAGTCGACGTAATACCAATCCAGGCTTGCCGACCTCATGTACGACACGTAATATTCGGTGCCGCTTAGCTTCGTTTTGAAGCCGCCGTTGTCCGACAGCGATACGGTGTTCAGCTGCTTCGCCAATTCCGCGATTAAGCCTTCGTTAGCCGAACCGTTGCGGAGCGTTCCGAATCCGGCATGGAAGAGAAATGGATCGCCGCTATTGTTCACTTTGTTCTGGTCGAGGAGGGCGGTCAACTGACTGACCGGGAAGCTGATCTTCGAGATGAGCCGCGCGCTGCCCGGATTGGACCATGCCGAGATCGGATCGGTCGCGTACCACGTGAAGCTGCCTCCCCCGAAATGCCAGGTGCGAGGGAACGGCTTCGAGAACTCCTTCTCATCGTATGTATACGCGTTGTAATAGTCGGTCGAGATGACCTCGCTTTTGCGCGGGAAATAAAGCGTAATAACGGAATGCCAACGGCTCGCCGCCGTATACAGATTCATTTTCTCCAGCACAGCGCTGCTCAGCTTAACGTGGTCATACGAGTTGCCGGTGTCCGGCTGTTGAAACTCTTGGATGCTGGAGTCCTGACCGATCGAGACGCCATATAGCGAAAGCTGGTAAATATTCGATTCTACCTGCGAGGCGAACATCGACAGCCGGTTGTTCGTGTTGCTTTGAATCTCGTTCTCGATAACGCTTACACTTTCTTCGCTGGAGTAGGTGTAGAGCGAGATGACCGGGATGAGAAGCAGCAGGACGAGGAGTGAGATTTTGGTGAAAACATTAGAACGCCACCGCATGAGGATGCATCCTCCATTTAGTTAAAATATCAATACTGTTGTTGCAATATTAGGATATAGTCCGGGAATTACCGTTGCTATAATAAATATATTACAAGTGATGTGGGATGAAAAGAAAAATATTTGTAAGAACATGGAGGTATTTAGTTGAAAGAATTAACAATAAATCGAGAGAGTGAACAGCTGTCTTTGAAAATAAGTAGAAAAAAATGGGATATTAAAAGAAATTGGCCGTTACATATGATGCTGGTTCCTGCTATTATACTGACGATTGTTTTTCAATATTTACCGATGGCCGGCATCGTGATCGCGTTTCAGGATTTTAAACCGTGGCTGGGCCTCACCGGCTCCAAGTGGGTGGGGCTGGACAACTTCCGCTTCCTGTTCAAGTATCCCGATATCGACCAGGTGATCTGGAATACGTTCATTATCGCTTTCTTCAAAATGGCTGCGGGCTTGGTCGTTCCTTTCCTGTTCGCCGTTCTGCTGAACGAAGTGCGAAATATCGGATTCAAGCGGATGACGCAGACGCTCGTATACTTGCCGCATTTTCTGTCGTGGGTCATTCTGGGCGGCATATTGCTCGATATATTGGCTCCGGACGGAGGAATGGTGAATAAGCTGGTCACGGCGCTCGGGGGCAAACCAGTATTTTTCCTCGGGGACGGGGATTGGTTCCGGGTGACGATTATCGTCAGCGACGTATGGAAGGAGTTCGGCTTCGGGACGATCGTGTTCCTGGCTTCGCTGGCAGGCATCAATCCGGCCCTCTACGAAGCGGCGGAGGTCGACGGCGCGACGAGGCTGAGGCAGACGATTCATATTACGTTTCCTGCGCTGATGCCGATGGCGATCGTGCTAGGAACGCTGTCGATCGGCAATATATTGAATGCCGGGTTCGACCAAGTATTCAATCTGTACAACCCGCTCGTATACGAGAAGGGAGATATTATCGATACGTTCGTCTACCGGCTCGGCATCTTGAATGGCAAGATGAGCTTCGCAACGACCGTTGGCTTGTTCAAATCAGTCGTCGGCACAGTTCTGATCGTTCTATCCTACCGGCTGGCTTATAAGCTTGCGAACTATCGAGTGTTCTAGAAGAGGTTCAAGCGTCGTCTTCCGATGCGGTTAACTATTTAGGAGGTTTATATTTTATGTACCACAAAACGCTTGGATACCGGCTGTTCAGTGCAGGGAACTATTTGATGCTGGGGGCCATTGCACTGCTGTGCGTTCTTCCGATCATTCATATCCTTGCCGTTTCGTTCAGCAGCATGGCGCCGGCCTCTTCGAACCTTGTCGGCTTCTGGCCGAAGGGATTTACGACGGATGCTTATGAGAAGACGTTCGGCAATACGAACTTCCTTCAATCGCTGTGGATATCGGTGCAGCGAACGATATTGGCGACTGTTATCGGCATGGTGCTCGTCCTGCTGACGGCATTTCCATTGTCCAAAGAAGAGCACGCGTTCAGAGGACGTTCGATATACATTTGGTTTTTTGTCTTTACGCTGTTGTTCAGCGGCGGACTTATTCCAAGCTACATTCTCGTACAAAAACTGGGCCTGATGAATTCCATCTGGGCGCTGATTCTGCCCGGTGCGGTATCGGTGTGGAACATCATTCTGATGATGAACTTCTTCAAGGGACTGCCGCGGGAACTGGAAGAGGCGGCTTACTTGGACGGAGCGGGCCAACTGAAGACGCTCGTCCTCGTCTTCGTCCCGCTGTCCATGCCCGCAATCGCGACGCTGTCGCTGTTCACGATGGTGTATCAGTGGAACTCGTGGTTCGACGGCATGATCTACATGTCGGATACGAAGCACTATCCGCTAGCTTCGCTTCTCCAGACGATTATCGTGCAGCAGGATTTCTCCAAAATCAACGTCGATCCGAAGCAACTGGAGAACATCTCGCAGCGTACGGTACGGGCGGCGCAAATTTTCATCGGGGCATTGCCGATCCTGCTCGTTTATCCGTTCCTTCAACGGTTTTTCGTTAAGGGCATGGTAATTGGGGCAGTGAAAGAGTAGTTCATTTTGGGAGAGAGCCGTGCATAGGGCCGCGCAAGCGGCCTCATGCACGTTTTATACATTGTTGTTGAATACTGCTCTCGCGTATTCGAAGTTTACAAGTGTCACACTTATCTTTAGGGGGATATGACAATGAAGAAGTGGTTAGCTCCGATTGCGGCAAGCAGCTTGCTGCTGACCGTCATCAGTCCGGCGGCATATGCCAGTCAGACGGCAGCGGAACAGAAGCCAGCGTCCGAATTCCAAGATTTAAAGGGCCATTGGGCGCTGCATGACGTTGAACGTATGGAAGAACTCGGTTTGATGAACGGTTATGAAAGCGGTCTCTTCGAGCCGGGCAAGCCAATCAGCCGGGCGGAATTTATTGCTGTGCTGGACCGTGCGTTCGGATTCGCCGGACAGGCAGACGGGTCATTCCAAGACGTGCCTTCCGATGCATGGTACTACGATTCCGTTATGCGCGCCTACGGATCGGGGATTGTGAAAGGGCTCGATGACGCGCGGTTTGAACCGAGTGCCTCGATAACGAGAGAGGACGCGGCAGTTATGCTCGACCGCGCATTCCAGCTCTCCCCGGCGTCCGGCTCCGACGAGCAATTGAAGGGCTTTCAAGATTACGGGCAAATTTCCGGCTATTCGAAGAAAGCGCTTACCTACCTCGTCGGCGAGAAGAAGCTTAAAGGCTATAACGGCATGCTGCGCCCGAAGGCGCCGATTACGAGGGCAGAATCAGCTGCCCTGTTATCCGGCATGATCGCCGATATGATCACGAAGCCGGGCGAATACGATGCGCCTAACGTGGAAGGGAACTTAATCGTACGGTCGGAAGGAGCCGTCATTCACGGAACGGCGGTTCACGGCAATTTGCTGCTGACCGAAGGCATTGGTGAAGGCGACGTTGCGCTCGACAATGTTACGGTTGCAGGAACGACAGTGATTAAGGGCGGCGGCAGTCATTCGGTCACGTTCAAGCACTCGCATATTGGGCCCGTCATCATCGATAAGAAGGGCCAGCCGGTCCGCGTCGTGTTCATCGACGGATCGGAAGGAGAAAGTGTGTCGATGCAGCAGCCATCCCGCGTTGAAGTATCGGCTGACAGCAAGATCGGGTCGCTCATGGTGAGTCCTCAGGCTCCAGGGGCAGAGATTGCGAGCGAAGGAACGATCGGCGAACTGACCGTCGAGGCGGGCGGCGTCAAGGTGAACGGGCAGGAAGTGAGCGCCGGATACCGGACAAGCCTGCAGCCGGGGGGAGGCTCAACGACGCCGACGACACCAACGACACCAACGACACCGACGGCACCAACGACACCAACGACACCAACGGTGCCGACCGCTCCTGCGGGCGAGACGCCTGCTGCGCCGACGACGATCCCGGACAGCGATTGGCGGTTGGTATGGAATGACGAATTCAACGGTACCTCGGTCGATTCGTCCAAATGGACGGTAATGGATACGGGTGTCGTGTACAATAACGAGCTCGAGTATTACAGCCCGAATAATGCATCGATCGAGCAAGACGGTGATCGAAGCGTATTGAGCGTTAAGGCGCGCAAGGAAAGCGTGAGCGGGAAAAACTACACGTCCGCTAAGCTGATCTCGCAGAACAAGGGCGACTGGACGTACGGCAAGATGGTCGTGCGGGCGAAGCTGCCCGTCCAACAAGGGATGTGGCCGGCATTCTGGATGCTTCCGACGGATGAGTCTCACTACGGCGGCTGGCCTGCTTCAGGGGAGATCGATATCATGGAGCTGATCGGTGGGGCTGGAAGCAGCCGCGCGTACGGAACGCTTCATTATGACAGCGTTAAGCCGGACGGCTCGCATGGCTCCGATCAGAACAGCTACGTCTTGCCGGAAGGCCGGACGTTCGCTGACGATTATCACGACTTCCAGCTCGAGTGGTTGCCAGGCGTCATTCGCATGTACGTGGACGGACATCTCTATCAGGAAGTGAGCAACTGGAGGACGAAAGGGCCAGACCAGCCGGAGTACTATACGTACCCTGCGCCGTTCGACCGGCCGTTCTACATGATCCTCAACCTGGCCGTGGGAGGAGATTGGCCGGGATCGCCGAACGCCGATTTCATATCGGACGAGATGAAGGTCGATTTCGTCCGCGTCTACGAATATGACAAGCTGAGCGAATGGCCGGATGTGACGGGACAACCGCCTCTGCCTGAACAGCAGCGGCCTGCACAAGCCGATGGCAATCTGATTTACAACGAGCGCTTCGCGGAAGGAACGGATGCTGCAGGCGTGCCAAACAACTGGCAGTCTATTATGAACGCAGGCGGAATGGGCAGCGTATCGGTAGTCGATGACCCGTCGAAAGGCAAAGTCGCCAAAGTGTCCATCGACCAGGCCGGCACCGAGCTTTATTCCGTCCAATTGACGCAGATGCCATTGTACGTTCAGACGGATAAAACCTATAAGGTCACATTCGAGGCTAAAGCGGATGCGAACCGTACAATCATGTCGAAGGTCAATCAGTTCCAGAAGAACTGGACGAACTATTCCGGCGAGCGCAATTTCTCGCTCACGACGGCTTGGCAGCCTTATGAATATGAATTCGACATGCGCGATAGCACCGATAACAATGCAAGGTTCGAGTTCAACCTCGGACGCGAGTCGGATGCCGCTGTATATATTGCGAACGTGAAGATTATCGAGACAGGTGATGCACCGCCGCTTCCGGTCGGACCTGGCGTGCGGGGGACGCTCTCTGACGGCAACTTTATCTATAACGGAACGTTCGATCAAGGCAAGGATCGGCTCGCATTCTGGTCACACGCCGTTGGGAATGACGCACAGGCGCAGATTAGCGTCAACAATTTCTTGGCGTTCCCGATTATGGAGCGTCAGTTGGTTGTCGATGTCAAGGATGGAGGCGCTGCGCCTGAATCGGTATCCATCTCCCAGCCAGGACTACCGCTTGAAGGGGATACCGAGTATGGCATTACCTTCGAAGCACGTTCGGAGGAGGCAAGAAGCATTGACGTTGAACTGTCCGTCTCGGGCGGCAATCCGGTGCAAGTGGTCGGAGGACGCACGATTCAGATCGGAACCTCGATGCAGACCTATGCGAAGGACATTGTCATCGGCGCTGGTGCAACCAGCGTAGAGGCCGAGCTTAAGCTGTTGTTTGGCGGGGCAGCAGGCAAGGTGTACGTTGATAACGTCCGAATGGTGAAGCGCGGCAAGCCTATTCACGTCAAGGAATACGCTCATATTGCGGCTGCGGAGGCTTGGGAACTCCGGGGCGTTCAGCTTGAGAACGCGAGCGAAGGCGGCAAGAATGTCGGCTATATGGACGAAGGGGACATGGTGCAGTACAAAATCAGCGTGGACCGGGCGGCCGATTACGTGATGAGCGCCAGAGTCGCAAGCGGTAAAGCCGGTTCGCAAATTCGTCTCAGCGTGAAGGACGAAGCGGGAACGACCGTATCGCAGTCTGTCTATAATCTCGGCGAGACAGGCGGCTGGCAGACGTATAAGACGCTCTACTTTGAGCCTGTCGCACTTGAGCCGGGCAAGAACTATTACCTGACGCTCGAAGGGGCAGACTATAATACGCTATGGATCGATGCGTCGGCCAGCAAGGTCCGCAACGGCGGGTTCGAAACGGACTTATCCGAGTGGAATCTTGTTACGGGAACCAATGCGACGATGAGCCGTTCCGGCGAAGGGGAACTGGTTGTCCAATTGCCGGGCACGGGCACGGAATGGTGGGACGATCAGGTGCAGCAGTACAGCCTGAATATCGAGAAGGGCAAGACGTACCGTCTCGAAGTCGATGCCTCGGCTTCAGCGCCGAGACCGATGCAAATCGCCGTATCCGAGAGCAGCAGCCCGTATACGAAATATTTGGACGAAGAGGCGGGGCTCACCGCACAGAAGACACGGTATGAGTATACGTTCACGATGAGCGAAGAGACCGATCCTGCGGCGGAAATCGTGTTCGGACTCGGCAAGCCGGGAGCGGCGGCCGTATCCATCGACCGCGTGCTTCTGTATGAGGTCAATCCGTCTGCCGAGGGCGGCGGACAGCCGATGAATGTCAACTTGATTCAGAACGGGAACTTCACGAATGGAACGACGGGATGGTTCTCGTATGCGGACGATGCGAGTCAGCTGTCGATTGCGGCCGCGAGCGGCAAGCTGGAAGCTTCGATCGGCAGTGTCGGCGTCAACCCGTGGGACCGTCAAGTGATTCAAGAAGGGTTCAAAATCCAACAGGGCTCGCGTTACACGCTCAGCTTCAAAGCAAAGGCGGATACGGCCCGCAAGATGGGCCTTGGCATTGGCTGGGTTGACGCGGCCAACAACTACGAGTGGCATGGATACTATGGCCAGCAGGTTGACTTGACGACCGGCGAGCAGACGTTTACCTTCACATTCGATGCGACGGCAGACAGCTATATGAATTCCCGCATATCGTTCGATATGGGCAACATCCCGGGCGGGAATGCGGATCATACCGTGATTACGATTACGGACGTGAGCCTGGTGAATATCGGATCGATCTAGAAAAAAGGCAGCGACAACAGCCCCTTGCTTGGCAAGGGGCTGTTTGGTGTTCGATAGAGCAGATTTTTCTGCACTATCGGGTGGTGGTGAGCACCAGTGAGCGGGCTAGAGTAGATTTTTCTGCACTATCGGGTGGCAGTGAGCAGGGGGGAGCTGGCTAGAGCAGATTTTTCTGCACTATCGGGTGGCGGTGAGCGGAGGTGAGCGGGTTAGAGCAGATTTTTCTGCACTATCGGGTGGCGGTGAGCAGAGGGGGAGCGGGCTAGAGCAGGATTTTCTGCACAATCGGGTGGTGGTGAGCAGCATAAAGACCGCATGCTTGGCGAAGAGTAGGCGGGTTGCGTTTGCCTTTTCGGTCGCTGAGAATGCGGTCGCTCTTACGTTTTTAAAGCGTTTACATTTAACGGTAAGTTAGTTGCCCGTGAACTTCACCCAGTCGTAATAAGCATACAGCGGATTCGCGCCGTTGTACGGTTGGAGCCAGCTGTCGACGCCAGTGCCGTTCCAGAGATTCATCATGATTTTGCCTGGATTCTTAGGGATGTTGCTCGTAGCCGTATGCTTCAGAACGCCGTCCACGTACCACTTGATATAGCCAGCCTGCCAGTCGAACGCATAGGTATGGTAGCCTTGCGACGCATCGAAGCCGAGATTGATGACTGCCTCGTGTCCGCCAACGCCATTCGTGTAATAGTTGAATTGAACCTTGGTCGTGTCCTTGCCGAGGAACTCGATATCGATCTCATCCCACGGGGTGCCGTCGGTTGGTCCCGTATACGTGAAGAAGGAAGAGACGATGCCTGGATTTTTGGCCGGCTTCATGTTGACCTCATACAGGCCATAGCCATACTTGTTGGTGGAGCGGTACTCGGCGCAATCGAATTTGTTGTACGACGGGCTCGTGAGCGCTAGGCGCATTTGTCCGCCTGACGTGAACGAAACGTTGTTGGCCCTCCATGTGCAGTTGAACATGTTGCCGTTCGAGTATCCGTCTGCCTTTTGCCACGTGCTGGAGTTGAAATAAGTAAGCGGTTCCGAGAATACCCATTGTGCAAATGCCGACGTTGTTAATAAAGTGCTGCATAAGAGTGCGATTGCCATGCAGCTGGCCACTAGCTTGTTCTTGCGTTTCATCATTATATTCCTCCTCAAATAATGGATTGGTAAATCATCCTTATCATAACGACCCGATGCAGCCGGCAGCTATAATAATAATTTAAGGTTCAATAGTAACAATGCAAGAGGATGAACCCTCCGCTCCGATCTGCTGAGATTTCACTTTGCATTAAGGTTGCATAGAAACCGCGTTAAGACCGTGCAGCTACTCTTATACGTGTAAGCAAATCGGGATAGAGAGGGAGAACGAGGGATGAGAAAATGGGGAGCGCTGCGTGCCAGCACGGTTGTCGGGATAGCGTTTGTGTTGTCGGCTGGTGTGTGGACAGGAGGAGGCTTGGAGAGGAAGGCCTCTGCCGCACCGGCACAGAAGCAGAAGCAGGGAGTTCCACTGCAAGCGGCAGATGTGCAGCAGTTCCTCGACACGTTCATGGCGCAGCCGGATATTCGCGATCATCTGGCAGGAGCCGTAGCCACGGTCGTCCAAGGGGATAAGGTTCTCGCGAGCGAAGGTTACGGCTATGCCGATGTGGCGCGCAAGATTGTCGTCGATCCGGAGAAGACCGTGTTTCGGATCGCTTCGGTCTCGAAGGTCGTGACCGCTACGGCGGTCATGCAGCTGACCGAGCAAGGGCAGCTCGATTTGAACGCGGACTTGAACCGTTACCTAGGAAAGGTGCATATTCCGAACAAGACCGGTACGCCGCTGACGATGCGGGATTTGCTGACGAACAGCACCGGGTTCGAATACGGGGACACTTCCGAGATGTCGACGAACGATTTGGAAGAAGAGTTTCCGCTGAAATCCTTCGTACAAAGCCATGTTCCAACGGTTATCCGGGAGCCGGGCAAGTATTACCGGTACGACAATCTAGGGTTCACGATTCAAGGTTATGCCGTCGAGCAAGTATCGGGCCAGCCGTTCGAACAATATGTGCGCGATCATATCTATAAACCGCTCGGCATGACCAGCAGCGAGTTCCGGCTGACGCCGCGCATGATGGAGCGGTTGGCTGTTCCTTATAATGTGGAAGGCGAGCCGATCCCGGCCTACACGACGATTCCAACCGTATTGCCTGCCGGAGGAATGCTTTCGACCGGCGCAGATATGGCCCGGTTCATGATGGCTCATCTGGGCGGCGGCAAACTTGGCGAAGCGGTTATTCTGAAGGAAGAGACGGCAGCTGAGATGCATAAGCCGCAGCTCGCGATCCATCCGAAGCTGCCGAACATGGCGTATGGGTTCGAGTACTCGAACCAACAAATTTATAACGGGTACAATGTGGCGGAGAAAAGCGGCGACGAATCCGGCTTCCATAGCGGCATGTGGCTGCTGCCCGATGAGAAGGTCGGCGTGTACCTGAATGTGAACAAAGACTTCGATTTCCGTACGCCGTTCTTCGAGGCGTTCATGGACCGCTATTTCCCGGAAAAGACTGAAACCGTGCCGCTGGGCAAGACTGGCCAATCATCCGACTCCGCGTCTGTCAGTCCGTCTCTGACGGCATTCGAGGGAGTGTACAGCGATCTGCGCAACCGGATGTGGACGACGCGCGTTCGTGCGGAGGATGGGCTGTTGATTGCTGCCGATCCGCTCGGCGAGCATAAACTTCGTGAGATTGAACCGCTTCTATTCCAAGACGAGAACGGCGTTAGGGCTGCTTTCGCCCTTAACGATGACGGTTCGGTGCGAGCCTTTTATTACGATCTGAAGTCTGACAGCTGGGCGCAGAAACGGTCGGAACCGCGCATCTACCCGGACATTGCAGCGGATGACCCTTATGCTTCGAACATTTATCATCTGCGCCAGCTCGGCGTCATTGGCCAGGAGGGCCTAGATGAGCCATTCCATCCGAAACAGGCGGTCACAAGAGGCGAATTCGTAGAATGGTTCATCCGCTGGTCGGGTATTGCGCCTTCCGTGCAGAAGCCGGTATTTTCGGACATCGCGGGCAGCCCTTATAAGCAAGAGATTCAAGCGGCTTACGAATTCGGCGTTATCAAGGGATCGGGAAGCGGGAAATTCGAGCCGCTTAAGCCGATCACGAGAGCGGAGGCGGCGGCGGTCGTCTGGAATTTGGCGTCCGCTTACCTTCATGCAGCCCCTCTCGAAGCGCGGATCGAAGGCCGCATTGCGCCATGGGCGGCAGAAGGGGTTCGGTACGTTGTGGCGAAAGGATTATACGGGCTTGACGTCACACGGTCCGAGGACGGGGCTGTACAATACCGGCCGAACGATCCGATGTTAAGAGAAGAAGCGGCAGCGCTGTTATCGAAGTTCGCAGACCGCTTGTACTAGCACACAATAAGAGATCCCTCCTGCTGCAGGCTTGCCGTGCGGCCGGAGGGATACGTGTATGATTAGGGGTGCAGACGATCAAATCGATTCTAGTTATCGACGATGACATGGAAATTCGCGAGCTGCTTGTCATCTATTTGCGCAATTACGGTTATGGCTGTTACGAAGCGGGCAACGGTAAGGAAGCGTATGCGCTGTTCCAGAAGGAGAGAATCGATCTGGTTCTGGCCGATGTGATGATGCCTGAGATGGACGGGATCGAGCTGCTAAGGGCGATGCGGCAGCAGTCTCAAGTTCCGTTCTTGTTCCTGTCTGCCAAGTCCGACGCGATGGACCGCATTAATGGCTTGCAGCTTGGCGCGGACGATTATATCGGCAAGCCTTTCAATCCGCTTGAAGTCGTCAGCCGCATTCAAGCTTTGTTCCGGAGGGCCGAGTCGTATGCTCAGCCGGATCATCAGAGCCGGAAGGCGATCGAAATCGCGGACATTAAGCTGGATATGGAGAGCTGCCAGCTGTTCAAAGGCGGCGAGAAGAAGGATGTCACGTCCTATGAATTCAAAATTCTCGCTTTGTTAATGAGCCGCGCCGGCCGAGTCTATACGAAAGCGCAAATCTACGAGCAAGTATGGGGCGAGGAATATATGGGGGACGAAAATTTGGTGATGGTCTACATCAGCAAGCTGCGGGACAAAATCGAGGACAACCCGAGGAAGCCTGTCCATCTTATTACGATCAGGGGGCTCGGCTACCGGTTTGAGAAACGATAACAACCGTTCAAGCAGGCGGCCGCTCATCCGATTGTTTCTGCGCAACTACATGGCCATCATGGGGATTCTGATCGGAGTGACGGCAGTCTCGCTCGTCATGATGGATTTCATCATGAACCATTTTCTCGATCAGGAGCCCGACTTTAACCGAATTGAGGCGGGCCAGCTGTACGACCAAGCCTCGGGAACGTTGAAAAGGCAGCTGCCAGACCGATATGGCGGATGGCTCGAGCTTGTCGATGAATGGGGCAACGTGGCCGCGGCCTGCGGCAAGCAAGACGATATCCTGTCGTACGCGGAAGACGATCTGTACGCCCGAATGGACACATTCCGGAAGGGCGATTCGATTCACTATCATGTCTATTCGGTTGCAGGGCCGAATGGTGAACATTATAAGCTGCTGTGGAAAATACCGGAGCCGCTCAGCAGCATCCTGCTGGCTTTATCGATTTTTGCAGGATCTGCGCTTGTGCTTCTGAGCGTCGCCCTGTATTTTTACACGATGCGTTCGGTCCGTCAGTTGAAGAAGCCGCTCCAGCAAATAGTCGGCGGCATTAAGGAGATGGAACGGTTCAACTATGCGACTCGTCTCGAGTTCTACGCGGAGAAAGAATTGGCGGAAATCCGCGATGCTTTCAACGGGATGGCCGAACGTATCCAGTCGGCTTCGCTCTATAAGGAGAAGGCGGAGCGGAACCGGCAGAACCTGCTGCTGCATTTGTCCCACGATTTGAAGACGCCCATTACATCCATTCTGGGCTATTCGCAGTTGCTGCTGGAACAGCGCGAACCGGGCGAGAGCCAGAACAAGCGGTATGTCCGGTACATTCACGACAAATCTTCATACATGAGCCAATTGGTGCATGATTTGTTCGAGCTTGCGAAGCTGGATGACCCGCATCTGAAGCTGGAGCTGGAGCGGATCAACATGACCAAATGGTTTCAGCAGACGATCGCGGAGCGCTATCCCGACATTGAACAGCAAGGATTCGAGCTCCAGGTGGATCTGGAAGAGACGCCGCTCTATGTTCGGATGGACCGTATGCAGATGAATCGCGTCGTAGACAACTTGATCGGCAACGCGTTGAAATACAATCCGTCAGGCACGACGCTGTACGCTGCATGCAGAGAGGAAGAAGGACGCGTCCTGCTGTGGATCGGAGATGATGGGATAGGCTTGCCTGTGCAGGACCGCGAGGTGCTGTTCGACGAATTCGTGCGCGGAACGGCTCCTTTGAAAGACGGAACGGGGCTCGGACTTGCCATCTGCCGCAAGATTATTACCCGCCACGAAGGAACGATCGAGCTTCTGGACGAGCCGCCATATTCTACGCTGTTTCGGATCGGTCTGCCGAAAGCGCCTGGAGCATCCGCTTAGGCGCAATTAAATTTTGTTCACAAATCTGTCACTTATGCGAGGCGGCCCCGGCATCCTATACTTACGAAATACAAGAAAGGATGAGGGAAATTGCCGACGAACAAGAGGGAAGATTTTTATTTTGGCTTGATGATGGTCACCGGAATGGTTATCGTGATGACGTTCTACAATTTATATAATCACGGGTTGATTGGCACGGCATCTTGGGCGGAGATCGGTCTTCAGCTCCTTGCAGGTTTTGTGGTCGCGTTCGTATTGGAGCTGTTCGTCGTCGGTCCGGCGGCGAAGAAGGCGGCATTCTTGCTGCCTTATGACAAATCCAAGAAAGGCCTTGTCATCGTGTCGCTTGCCCTCTGCATGGTGCTCGGCATGGTTACGGTGATGTCACTGTTCGGTTTGGCGATGTCCCATTTAACGGGCAATGCGGCTGACGAACCGCTCCTGGCAAGCTACGGTTCGTTATGGATTCGCAACTTTCTATTCGCGCTCCCGCTGCAGCTTATCGTGATGGGGCCGCTCGTGCGGTTTCTGTTCGCGAAGTTCGTGCAGGGCAGATTCTCGAACGCATCGGTCGAGGGCAGGGCGGCGTAGTAGCTCTGGACAAGTGCGAATGAGGCTCCTTTAAAAGACAGGCGTTCGGTAAGATGATGCGAGGTGAGGGCTTCTACTTCTAGTTGCCGGGGACTTCATTGTATTCCGTGCAACGAAATGAGACCGTCTGATTCGAAATGATACCGATCGTTGTATTGCGTACAATGAGAAAATGCAGATCGAGGCGGAATGGAAGCCATCGGGGCGATTAAGCTAGAATTTCGTTGTATGAATTACAATGAAACGTTCCGCATGTAAGTCGGCGAATTCTTTTCGTTGTACGAATTGCAATGAACATTACAGAAGAAGCAGCTCTACACGGAAAAGGACCCCGGATTCACACCAAGTGAATTCGGGGTCCTTCTATACTTCGCTTCGCCAAAGAACTATTCATTCCGAATGTGATGCGGATTGCCTGTTCATCTATTAATGGGCCGTCTGCATAGACGGCCCATTGTATTATTGCGCCGTCGCGGACTCGCCGTCTGCTGGCGGTGCGGCGCCCGCCGGCGGCGCCTCCATTCCTTCCGGCGGCGTGCCGCCATCCGGTGGGGCCATCCGGTCTCCGCCGTCTCCGCTTTGGCCGCCGCGGAAGCCGTCTCCGCTTTGGCCGCCGCGGAAGCCGCCCCCGCGTCCGCCCATGCCGCCTCCGCCTGGACCGCCCATGCCGCTGCGGGCTTCGGTGACGCCCGACTCGTTCACCCACGTGATGATCGAGGACGTATCGAACGAGACAATCTTCGTTCCGCCCGTGTAATCGCCGGCGTACACGCCGTTCACTTCGCTGCCCGAAGCCGATCCGCCCGAGTTGATCGTGTAAGAGCTGCCTTTCTTAATTTCCGGTGTGCTAATGAATACGGTCTGATAAGCTTTCGCCGGAGCGAAGGTGAAGAGGCTCTTGCCGCCCTTGTCCGTAAGGTTGACGAGCGTGCCGGCTTGCTGCGCTTGCGGATACGTCATGAGAATGCCGCCCTGCGTCGATTGATCGGACGCCGCCTGCGCCATGCCGGAGCTTCCGGCTGCGACGAGCGTGCCGCCCGTTACGATCAAGGTGCCGTCGTAATCGAGCGCGGCATTATTATTCTCGGTCGGTCCGCTGACGACGACGGTACCGCCGTTCATCTCGATCGAGCCGTTCGCATCCAAGCCGTCGCCTTGCGAGTCGACGTACAGATAGCCGCCGTTGATCGTCAGTTTATTCGTGGACGAAGCGCCGCTCTCCGGTCCTTGCCGCATGCCGCCGCCCTCGGCCGGCTCGCCGCTGCTGCCGCTGGCTGCATTCACGCCGTCATCGCTTGCGGCCAGAACAGTCTCGCCTCCGTCAATGATGATCGAAGGCGCTTCAAGTCCTTCATTGCTTCCTGCGATATGAATGGTGCCGTCCTTGATCGCGAGTGCGACATCGGCATGTACGGCATCATCCCCGGCCGTAATCTCCATGTCTCCTCCGGCGATCCGAATGCCGCCGCTGCTGTGCAGCGCGTCTTCGCCGGAATCCAGGCTCCACGTGCCGCCGTCGATGGCAATAATGCCGAGCTTATCTTCCGCGTCGTTCGTCGTCTTCACGGCATGACCTTCGGCCTTGACCGTAATCGTGCCTTGCTGGACGGCGACGAGGTCACGTCCCATGATCCCGTCGTCAACGGCGTCAACGACGATAGTGCCGCCCGTAATTTTCAGCTTGTCTTTACTCGTGATCCCGTTGTTGTAATGGCCTTGTACGGTCAGCTTGCCGGTTCCGTTGATCGTCAGATCGTCTTTGCTAAAGATCGCCGAGTTCGGCTCATCCGCCGAGTCGTCGGACTCTTCGGCCGAAGAGTCCGTCTCCGCATTTGCTTTTGTATCTGCCGCCGCATTCGCATATTGCTTGCCGTCCGAGATGGCGTTCTCGGTACCGTCTTCGAGCGACAGAACCGTTTTGCCGGCTTCCTTCACATAGATAGGGGAAGTCGTGCTGCTATTGATTTCCGCACCGTTCAGCACCAAGCGGACATTGCCTTTGTCTGGCACGTCGACGATGAGCTGCCCGTCGTCCAGCTTGCCGCTAATAACGTAGGTTCCGGCAGCCGCAACCGTAATGGTGCTGTCCGTAACCGAAGCGCCTTCACCCGTGACTGAGGCGGCCGAACCGCTCAGCATAATCTCCGTCGAGGCGCCGGAGCGCCAGTCGGTGTACGCATCATCCTCGTCATACTCGATACCTTCTGTCAGATCGAGACTGACGGTTTGCGCGCCGGATGCCGTATTGTCCGCACCTGCTGCTTCTGCAGCCGAAGTCCCCGTTGTTGTACCGTTCGTCGCGCTTGTCGCTGCTTCGTTGCTGCACGCCGCCAGCATAAGGGCGCATAACAGAGCGATGCTCCAATGTTTAAGGCCATAAGATTTATTCATCGTAAAACTTCCTCTCCATGATTATGATCTGCTTTTCGTTCCGTTGATATTTAAGGATCATTAATATTCCGCTGCTGCCGGTGCCATCGTAAGCGTAATGTCGAGGTTGCCGTTGCGGCAACGTATCGCGTCGATCAGTTCCTTCTGGTTCGTCAGATGGTCAATCGATACGGCATACACGAGCTCGTACAGACTGCCTAGCTCCGTCGTGCGCACTTTGCGCAGCTCATACTTCACGTCGAACATGTGGAACACTTCGGCGAATGCTTCTTCGTAGCCGAGGTTTTCTGGAACGGTTACTTTAAGCATTTTTTGCGTCGATTTTTGGCTGCCGAACCGAATCGCTTTCAGAATGAACATGAGCAAGCAGAGGACGATTGTGAACAGTACCGCATAGCCGAACGCGCCGACGCCGCATGCAAGACCGGCCGCCATTGTGAACAGAACGAAGGCGATGTCTTTCGGATCGCCGGGCGCGCTTCGGAACCGGATAATGGAGAACGCGCCGGCGAGGCTGAATGCTCTGGCGACGTTGCTGCCGATAAGCAAGATAATGATGGCGACAATCGTGGGCAGCACGATCATCGTTAATGCGAAATTTTGCGTATAAGAGGCTTGTGTCCTCATATAAGTGAAGCTGATGATTGCGCCGAGCGCGATAGATACGAATAAAGTCAGCAGGATGTCGGTAAACGTGAGTTCCGTAATCGTCGTTGCCGAAGCAAATAAGGAATCGATCATAGCAGGATGCTCTCCTTCGTCATCGTTGGATTTGAAAGATGCTTGCGGTATTCATTGCCGTACTTCGAGAAGCTTGTCCGGTACATCCGCAGCTCCGACAGCAGGGAGGACAGCCAGACGGGAATCGTCTTCTCGGCTTTCACTTCCATCAGCCATCGTCCGCTTTCCATGAGCGGCTCGCCATGATCGCCTTTCTCCAGCCGAACGTCATGCCGCCGGGACCGGATGTTCGTATCGAACGTGATGCGCAGGTCGCGGCTCGTTTTGCTGAAAAGGGCGATTCGGTCGTAAGCCAAGTACGTCTTCGGCTGCAGCACGTAACGCTGCAAGAAGTAATGGATTTCTTGGATGACTTGCTTGTTCATATAGTCTTTGAACGCCGGAATCTCTCCTGTCCGGACAAATTCGTATGCTTCGTTAAGCTTCATGGCTGTCCTTCGTTTGTTCACCAAGCCGAAAACTTTCTTCTTCAGCTCCAGATACACTTTTGCGTCCGGTTCCGGCACGCCATAAGCCCGGATGCGAAGCTTCTCCTTGTATTTCGGCTTCGCCAAGCTATTGCGGATTAAGGTATCGTGTTCGGTATCGTAATAAATGTTGCTAATGGAATAGAACCGGTCATGCTTGTTGAATTCGTCCAATTCCATATATTCGAGCAGCCGGCTGTAGATGATGTGGAACATCGGGCTGTTCATCAGATATTTGTTCTCGTAACGGTTGAATACTTCGATCGCCATCGGTGCCGTGCTCCTTTCCTGTGTTGTCGACGTCATGTCGTGTGTTCGATGACTGAAGCTTACCGCTTTAACCTTTAACGAAACTTAAATACCCGGCATTGATTGGCGGTCAATTTGCTCCCGCCGGCTGCAATGGTAAGATTAAGGTTGATTAAAGGTTCGGCCCATATAGTAGCGGATACAGGTACGACAACGCGCACACGAAGGGGAAGCAGCTATGCGAATATTAATCGTGGAAGACGAGATCAATCTGGCAGATGCTTTGACGCAAATATTAAAAAAACAAAATTACTCGGTCGACGCTGTGTATGACGGCCAATCCGGGCTCGATAACGCGCTGAGCGGTATATATGACTTGATTCTGCTCGACATTATGCTGCCGGAGATGGACGGGATAACGGTACTCAAGAAGCTTCGCGGCGAAGGAGTTGCAACATCGGTCATTTTGTTAACGGCAAAAGGGGATACGTCGGACAAAATAACCGGACTCGATTACGGCGCGGACGATTACGTGGCGAAGCCGTTCTCGACGGGCGAGCTGCTCGCCCGAATCCGGGCTGTCATGCGGCGCAAGGGCGAGCTTGTACCTGAGGACGGAATGAAGTACGGCGATATCGAGCTGAATACGTCGAGCTTGAAGCTGACATGCAAGGGGAAAGAGCTGAAGCTTATCCTGAAGGAGAGCGAGCTGATGGAGCTGCTGATGACGCGCAAGACGTCGGTGACGTCCAAGGAGCAGATGATCGAGAAGATGTGGGGATTCGATTCCGATGTGGAGCATAACAACGTAGAGGTGTACATTTCGTTCCTTCGCAAAAAGCTGGTGTTTCTCCAATCGTCTGTCCGCATCAACACGATTCGGGGCGTTGGCTACGTATTGGAGGCGAGCGACTAATGTTCAATAAGCTCCGCAACCGTTTCCTTATCGTCAACATGGTCATTATTACGTTCATCATGCTCGTTGCGTTTGCAGCCATCTATACGATTACGTATCAGAACGTCCGTCACGATATCGACATGGAGCTGAATCAGGTATCGGAATTTTTCCATAAGCCGGACGGCGGCAACCGGGGCGGCGATCAGCGTTTTGACGGGAACGGGAAGCAGCCGAAGCAAGGCTTGATGGACAAGCCGATGGACGCCCGGTACCCGCCGGCCGAGCGGTCCGTCTCGTTCTCGCTGTTCGCGGACGAGCAGTGGAATATAACGGCGACGGATTCGCGGTTTGACATGGATGATGAGTTCTACCGATCGGCGATTGCAGAGGCTTCCGCGAGCTCGTCGCCGAAGGGGCAATTCACATTGGACGGCAACCGGTGGGCGTTTTTGGTACAAAATTTTGCGGATGGGGGCCATTCGGTCGTATTCTTGGACGTTACCGCTCAGCAGACGATTCTGAAGAATCTCGTCTATACGTTTCTGATCGTCGGACTTGCGATGCTCATCCTTATTTTCTTCGTCAGCCGATATTTCGCCGCACGCTCGATCGCGCCGGTGAAGGAAGCGTTCGATAAGCAAAAGCAATTCATCGGCGATGCTTCGCATGAGCTGAAAACACCGCTTGCCGTTATCAATACGAATGCGGACGTGCTCTTGGCGAACAGCAGCGATACGATTGCCGATCAATCGAAGTGGCTGCACCTGATTAAGTCGGAGACGGAGCGGATGAAGACGCTGACGAACGACCTGCTGTATTTGACCGAGATGGATGATGCCAGAGAAGGTGTGCTGCATACGGATATGAACGTGAGCGAAGCGGTCGAAAGCGTCATCCTGACGATGGAGGCTGTCATGTTCGAGAAGGAGCTGGATCTTCAATACGAGATCGAGCCGGGATTGACAGCGCATGGCAACAGCGAGCAGATGAAACAGGTTGTTATGATTCTGCTCGACAATGCGGCGAAGTATACGAATGCGCGCGGATCGGTCAGCGTGACGCTGAAGAAGGCCCATCACGGAACAGAGCTTATCGTGTCCAACACGGGAGCCGGTATTCAGCCCGAGCATTTGGGACGATTGTTCGACCGGTTCTACCGCGTCGATACGTCCCGGTCCCGCAAGCACGGGGGCTATGGCCTTGGCCTCGCCATCGCGAAGTCGATCGTCGAGCAGCACCGGGGCAAAATATTTGCGCGCAGCGTGCCGAACGAGACAACGTCGTTCCACGTACAGCTGCCGTGACCGATAAATCGAGTTGTCGCGCATGAGATGAGAAGCCTGCACAAAGTGCAGGCTTTGGTGCGTTAAACGGCGGAGCGCGGTGAGGTTAATGCACAAAATGCAGGCATTCAACCGCTATTGCACGTTAGAAGGGGAGGACGGCCGAAAAGCCTGCACATTATGCATTCCTGGATGCATCCCCTGCGAATGGTGGAGAAAATTCTGCACAATATGCAGGAATCGAAACGGAACGCTTCATCGAGATGGCCGTAAGTAAAAAAGGCGGAGCCAAGAGTAACCTCTTGGCTCCGCCTCCGACAGGCGCGCTATTATTGCGGCCTCACCTTTAAATTATGCTTCCTGCACTGACGCTTTTTTCAGCGCGTTCTTGGACTCCGGCTCTTCCGCCTGCGCTACGCGCTTAATGAAGAACGAAAGCAGCAGTCCGACGATGCCGATCGCGATAATGACAAGGTATGCATCGTTGATCCCTTCGATCTGAGCATGCGTAGCCAGCTGTTCCTTCGTCCAGCCTTGCGCCGCGCCCGAGGTTATCCAATCCTTGGCGTGCGTCGCAGCTCGGTTGGTCATGATTGTTACGAGCAGCGCCGTGCCGACGGCGCCGGCCACTTGCCTAATCGTGTTGGAGATCGCTGTGCCGTGTGCATTCAGTCGCTGCGGCAGTTGGTTCAAGCCCGCCGTCTGAATCGGCATCATGAACAACGCCATACCGATACGGCGGCCGGTCGACATAAGCACGAGATACGTAAAGCTCGTCGAATCCGTCAGATTGATGAAGCCGAGAGTCGTTACGATCGTAATGGCGAGACCGACAACGGCCAGCCATTTGGCTCCGAACCGGTCGAACAGTTTGCCGGCGACCGGCATCATGAAGCCCATAATAAGCGCACCAGGGAGCATGAGCAAGCCGGACTCGATCGCGGTGTATCCGCGTGCGCCTTGCAGGTACAATGGAAGCAGCATCATGTCCGCATACATGACCATCGTTACCGCAATATTAATGATAGTTGTCAATGTGAACATATTATACTTGAACGCTCTCAGATCAAGCAGCGGATTGCTGGACATCAGCTGGCGCAGCGTGAACAAGACCAGTGCCACGACGCCTCCTACAATGGGGAGGATAACTTCCGCGCTCGACCAGCCTTTCGAGCCGGCACTGCTGAAACCGTACAGCAAGGCGCCGAATCCAATGGTGGACAAGACGACGCTGAGAATGTCGATCTTCGACTTTACCGTCTCCGATACGTTGCGCAAATAAATATAACCAAGTGCAATGACGATGATCGCGAGCGGAATCATGCCGTAGAACATCGTTTCCCATTTGTAGTTCTCCAGAACGTATCCGGCAAGCGTAGGTCCAATAGCCGGAGCGAAAATAATCGCAAGCCCGACCATGCCCATTGCGCCGCCCCTCTTCTCAGGAGGGAACAACGTCAAAATGACGTTCATCAAGAGCGGCATAATGATGCCGGCTCCGGCAGCTTGAATCATACGGCCGGTTAGAAGAACAGGGAATCCGGTTGCTAAGGCGGATACGATCGTGCCGACGAAGAACGTCAGCATCGAGGTCAGGAACAACTGACGGGTCGTAAACCGCTGCATGAGATATGCCGTAATCGGAATCAATACGCCGTTCACCAGCAAATAACCCGTTGTCAGCCATTGTGCGGTCGCTGCCGTTATGCTGAAGTCTTTCATCAATTCCGGCGTCGCAACGCTCATAATCGTCTGGTTCAACGTTGCAAGAAAGGCGCCTATGATCATGATGAATAAGATCGTACCGCTTTTAAGTGTGCCGCTAGACGTTTCTTTTCTCTCTCTCACTCCACTCATCCCTTTCCTTTTTCTCGTAGACTAAATTTACAACCTGTTGTATAGTCAACAAAGTATGAATTAGATTATATACCGATCCTTAAGGTTTACAAGCAACGGTTTCGTCTCAAGTGTCAATTAGTTTACGGTTATTTAATGTTGTGTATATTAAGTTCCGGATATACGACGGAACGGGGTGAATTGTAGCTTACATTAAGGGTTGAAAGGAATGAAACGGGATGGAGAATCGCAAACAAACGACGGACCCTCGTATTGTCAGGACGCGCCAGCTTATCCGGGAAGCGTTCGTCGAACTGCTTCAGGAGATGGACATCGAGAAAATATCGGTCAATCGGATCGCAGAACGTGCAACGATTAACCGTGTCACCTTCTATCTGCACTACAAGGACATTCCGGATATGATGGATAAAATGGCGGACGAGATGATCGATCATATCACGCGTATATTGAACGGTCCGGCGGACGCGGCTTGGACGCCTAAGACAGAAGGCGAGTGGCCGCTGCTGGAGAAGCTGCTCGAGCATATCGCCGAGAATTCGAAGTTCTATAAGGTCGTGCTCGCCTCGAGGCGGACACCGATTTTTACGGAACGGCTGCTTCGGCTGTTGACGGGCATCATTACAGACCGGATCGAACGTATCGGCAGTGATTACCTGACGGCAGCAGGCATTCAGAAGGATATCGCCATCTGGTACAGCTCTTCGGCCTTGATCGGCACCATCGTCTCTTGGCTGCGCAAAGATATGCCTTATTCACCGCGCTATCTGGCGGAACAGTTCCGGTTAATCCGCACGAACGTGCATCATCATAAAGCATGAGCTTAGCTTCTTATTGAATGGTGAAAAAGACAGGCGAATGTTCTTACGATCGCAGACTTCTTTGCCATAAAAACAAACAACTCCCGGCCGAAGCCGGGAGTTTATTTTTTGTTAATCTTTTGCTTCTTTTCTCTTAATACTCGTTTCTCGGCATTTCAGATTTGCCCTCTATTATTGGTTATGGGTAGCAGAGATGCACCACAATCGTGAAGGAGGCAATAAAAGATGAAGAAGAAAGTGTGGATCATTGGGACGGGATTGGTAGTGGGGAGCGCGCTGATGGTTTCCTCGGCATTTGCGAACATGGGAGACGCACGCGGCTACGAAGCATACAAGACGGCACTGAAGACGACGGCGGCGGTGGATAATGCGACGCAGCATATCGTATTGTCGGTCCGGGATAACGGCAGCGAGCTGCTGAACGTGGACGCAACGGTTAAGGAAAGCCAGTCCGGAAGCGCCGTCAGCAGCAAGACGTCCATTCGTACGGGAGCGGAAACGGCGGCAATCGATTTCTATAAGCAGCAGGAAGGCATGATCATCAAGAATTCTCGCAGCGACATCTACAACGTGGTGAAAGGCGAGAACGAGCAAGACGACCAAGAACGGGAGTGGAACGGTGACCCGGCGTTCGATCAGAGCGTGGAGAAAATCATCGATGCTCTCGTCGGCAATGTGAAAAACAACTTCACCTTGAGCGAAGCATCCGGCGGCCGGACTACGGTCGAGATGAAATTGGCCGGTTCGCAAATTCCGACGGCAGCCAACGTCATCGGTTCGATCATCGTGAAAGAGGCGTTAAGCGGCAAGCACTCGCAGGCGGAACATGGCTCGAAGCAGCCAGAGGCGGCCGAACTGCTGGGTCTGGACCTCAAACAGCTTGATCCTCATCTTCCTCAGCTGTCCGATCAGGTCAATATCGACCAAATTACACTGCATGCCAACATCGATGAGCATCATTACGTAACAGATCAGACGCTCGAATTGACCGTGTCGGGCAAAGACGCAAGCGGACACGCGCATAAGCTGGTCGTAAGCGCGGATATCGGCATCAGCGGCATTGATACGACGGTTCCGGATAAGGTCGATCTTGCGGGCAAGAAAGTCAAAGTCATCGAAGAAGCCGACCTGAAAGAGTAGTAAGGAAGCAAGAGGGCGGCTGACCGGCCGCTCTCTATCGCAGAGGGGGAGCATGATGGAAGAAGGAACGGTTCTGGACATATGCGGCTTATCCAAAACGTACAAAAACAAACGGGGAGTCGACCGTATCTCGATCCAAGTATCGCAAGGGGACGTATATGGTCTCTTCGGGCCGAACGGCGCCGGCAAGACGACGGTTATGAAAGCAGCGACCGGCTTGATGAAAGCCGATCAAGGCATCATTCGGCTGTTCGGGCACGATGTGGCAGTCGATCATGAGGCGGCTATGAATCAGGTAGGTGTATTAATCGAGAAGCCTGCGCTTCTCGAGTATATGACGGGTTACAAAAATTTGGAGCTGGCCGCCAGATTATATCCTCGCCTGCCTAAAGCGCGGATCGATGAAGCGCTTGCTCTCGTCGGATTGGAAGCGCACGGCCGCGAGAAGGTCGCGCATTATTCGCTGGGCATGAAGCAGCGGCTCGGCATTGCATCCGCGCTGCTGTCGAAGCCGAGGCTGCTCATTCTGGATGAGCCGACCAACGGACTGGATATCGAAGGCATGATCGAGATGCGGTCGCTTATTGCGCAGCTTGCCCGCGAGGAACGGATGACGTTCTTTCTGTCCAGCCATCTCATCACGGAGATGGAGTTGGTATGCAATAGGATCGGCATTGTGTACGGCGGCAGGCTGATTCAAGAGGGAACGATCGATGAGCTGCTGCAGAGCGGCGGCCAGACGCAATCGCTCGAGAGCTTCTATGTTAGCCGAATTCAAGCAGTAAGGGAGGAAGAGCGGAATGGAGCTGTTGAAGCGGGCCGCCGTTAATGAGCTGGATAAATTATTAGCCAAAGGGAAAACGAAGCTGTTTCTTCTGCTGACCGGGCTGCTTCCGGTAATCGGGATGCCGATTGTCTTGCAGCTGCAAAATATGTTCGGTGTTACAGGTGTAGGCCGGGATCAGTACCCGATCGCCGTATTGAATATGATGACGCTGTTCATCGTGCCGCTCACCGTATTTATGAATGCTTCCGATATGTTCTCCGGGGAGCTCGGCGACAAGACGATACGATCCATGCTGGTCAGGCCGGTAAGCCGTATGAAAATTTTCGCTTCAAAGCTGCTCGCCTTGTTCGCGGCAGTTGCTGTACAGCTAGGTCTCGCCGGACTTGTATCGGCAGGCGCATCCTTCTTTCTCCCCGCAGCGGGCAGTATCGGCCAAGGGATGGCGGAGGCTGCACTAGCCTATGCGGCGGCAGCGCTGCCGATGTTCGTCTTATGCATCGCGGCAGCCGTGCTTGCGCAAGGGTTCAAGAATGCGAGCGGCGCGCTGGCCGTCCTCATTTTATTGTACGGGGCGCTTAAGCTGCTCGAATATATTTTCCCGCATGTCATGGCGTTCTCGCCCACCGCGTATACGGATTGGCATTCCTTATGGATTGGGGGTTCCGTTTCGTTCGGCAAGCTGTTTACTATATTTAACTTTTTGGCAGGATGCGGTATAGTGATGTATGCATTGGGATATATGGCGTTCGATAACAAAGAAGTTTAGGAGAGATCGTTATGTCGATCCGGATTCGTCTCTTGCTGTCTTATCTGGTCATGCTGATCGTACCGCTTGTGCTGCTCAGCATCGCTGCCATTATTCTATTATTCACTGTACTAGGGGATCTGAGCTCCGTATTCACGCTGGATACGACCAACAAGAACCCGGTCGCGGCGGTTATCGGCGAGGAAGCCGACATCGCGGCTGACATTCGTGACCGAATTGATCACAATCCGGAGTCGCTGCTTGATGGAACGCTGCAGCAATCCTACGATAATCGGCTGAATAAAATTAATATGGGACTTGTCGTACGCATGGATGATCAGATTCACTATACGTCCCGCAATCTGCAAGAAACGAAGGTCGCCGCACATTTGCCTCCGTATGAAGACAGTGTCGTCTCGGAGCCGAAGACGATGATCGTGGATCTGGGCGACAATGACTGGGTGCTGGACCGGCAATATAATTTTGAACTGAACGGCGCTAAAGGAAGCTATTATTTGTTGTTCAACCTTGATTTCGTAGGCTTTCTGTTAGCCAAGTTTTCGAAAATGTTCCTGATCACATTGCTTATCATTCTTGCCGTTGTGAACGGCATTCTGACGTATTTCGTATCGCGAAGCATCATTCGGCCGCTCCGCAAGCTGCAGCGTGCGGCGGAACAAATTAAAGAAGGCAATCTGACCGCTCCGGTCGTCCCGGAATCGAAGGACGAGATTGGCACGCTTGCCGCCTCGTTCGAGGCGATGCGCGTCAGGCTGAAGGAATCGGTTGAGCTGCAGCTGCAGTACGAGGACAACCGCAAAAGCTTAGTCTCGAATATTACTCATGATTTGAAATCTCCGGTAGCTGCCATACGAGCTTATGTAGAAGGAATCATGGACGGCGTGGCCAGTACGCCTGAGATGCTTGACCAGTATGTCAAGACGATTCACCGGAAGGCGGTCCATATGGACCGGCTGATCGATGAGCTGTTCCTATTCTCGAAGCTGGATTTGAAAGGGCTGCCGTTTCATTATGAACAAGTCGACCTGGCGTCGTTCCTGGCGGATTGTGCGGAAGAGCTCCAGTTGGATGTTGAGAAGCAAGGCGTGAAGCTGGAGTATAAACCGGCCGTTAAGCAAGGGACGGCCATCGTGACCGCCGACCGCGACAAGCTGAAGCGGGTCATGGTGAATATCATCGAGAATGCGGTGAAATATTCCGACAAGGCGGACGGCGGTGTCTGGATCGAGCTGAAGGAGACGGATGAGCGCTACGATATCGTCGTGAAGGATAACGGCAAAGGCATATCGCCCGAGGCGCTGCCCTTTATTTTCGACCGCTTCTACCGGGCCGACACTTCGCGTAACGTAGATACCGGCGGGAGCGGCCTAGGACTTGCGATCGCCCGGCATATCGTAGAAGAGCATGGAGGCACGATTACAGCGGCCAGCGAGCCGGGAATCGGCACGGTGATCATGATTACTCTTAGGAAACCGACGGATCGGGGGCTTGCGGCAGGATGAAGCGTATTCTCATTATTGAAGACGATACGAGCATGGCGAATTTGGTACGCGATTATTTGACCATCCATCAATATGAAGCCCATATCGAAACAACCGGCGACAAGGGGCTGAGCCGGGCGCTCGATGAACCGTTCGACCTCATCGTCCTCGATCTGATGCTGCCGGTAGTCGACGGCTTCGAAATATGCCGCAAGCTGCGCAGTCAGCTAGACATTCCGATTGTTATGATGTCGGCCAAGAAGGAAGATATCGATAAAATCCGGGGGCTCGGACTCGGTGCCGACGATTACGTCGTGAAGCCGTTCAGCCCGAGCGAGCTCGTTGCCCGCGTTAATGCTCATCTTTCCCGTTATGAGCGTCTATCGGGAAGCGCGCGGAAGCGGGAGGAAATTCAAATTCGGGGCCTGCTGATCGATACGGCGTCCCGGCGTGTCTATGTGAACAACAAGGAAGTAACCTTCACCACGAAGGAATTCGATCTGCTGGCGTATTTGGCATCGAACCCTAACCGCGTCTTCAGCAAGGAACAGCTGTATGATCAGCTGTGGGGCATGGACGCGTACGGCGACCTGACGACGGTCACGGTCCATATTCGCAGAATCAGGGAAAAGATCGAGGCGGACACAGCCAACTCGCAGTACATCGATACGATATGGGGAGCCGGATACCGGTTCAAGGTATAACGGTGCGAACGTATAAATGAGAGCAGAATAGTAGTCATTTCAACACGATTATAGGAGGCTGCACCGGTATGCCCAGCATCTTGTTATGTTATCCCGGCGGGCGCCATAAAGCGTTGACGCTTAGCTACGACGACGGGAATATCGCGGACCGCAAGCTCGTTGCTATGTTGAACCGGTACGGAATCCGGGGGACGTTCCATCTTAACTCCGGGCTGCTCGATACCGGCGACCGCATCACGGCACTGGAAGTCCGTTCGTTGTATGAAGGACACGAGGTGTCGGCGCATACGCTGACGCATCCGACGATCGAGCGCTGCCCAAGCGAGCAGATCGTCCACGAAGTGATGGAGGACCGCAAACGATTGGAGCGGCTTGCCGGCTGTGCGGTTCGAGGCATGTCTTATCCGAACGGTTCGTACAACGACAGAGTGAAGCGGATCGTGAAGGAGCTGGGAATCGAATACTCGCGCATCGTCGGCGACAGCATGCAGTTTGGTCTGCCGGACGATTGGCTGGAGTGGGAGCCGACGTGCCATCATAATAACAATCTGATGAGTCTGACCGAACAATTCGTTCAGTTGGACAAAAAGCAGTATTTGTACCTGATGTATGTGTGGGGCCATAGCTATGAATTCGACCGGGACTCCAATTGGGAGCTGTTCGAACGGTTCTGTCAGCTTGCCGGCGGGCGCAGCGACATCTGGTATGCGACGAACATCGAGATCGTCGATTATATGAAAGCATACGAGCAGTTGAAGTTTTCGGCCGATTTGTCGTTCGTTTATAATCCGATGGCGGCGAGCGTCTGGCTGAGCGTGGACGGCCGGATCGTGGAAGCGGGAAGCGGAACGCATACGATGCTGAGCTCGAAATAGTAGATTCGTTAAAGGATAGATTGCATAGAGCAGTCCTAGGTCATGGAGACATGACCTGGGGCTGCTTTTTATTTTGGATCAAGTTGGAAATAATCTGGAAGAGGATTCGACCATACGACGTGGATTACGACGGTGTTAGGTGTCGGCTACAGGTTCATGTCGGCAGATTGACGGAAGTGATCCTTAAGCATTATTTCAGGAGGCCTAGTTCGCTGGGCGTCCTTTTTGTTCAATGTTTCATACCAAGTGCCTAAGAAATAGAATGTCGAATTTTCAACCTATAATTTCTAGAGAAAATGCTATATTTTCCTAAGTTTATTCTAGTGGATGGGGCTCGTATAATTATAGATTGTAAGCGCTATCCGGGTAGTGAAGGAGGATCGTTCACAACGTTGTGCAGCTAGCTGACAGATGTCTATGCTCACAGATCAGACATAATATTTTCCGAAAATGATAGGAGGATGATTATGTTAACCGTGAAGTCCAAGTCAGTGAATTTATTACTCGCATTCGCATTGGTCGCATCTTTATTCGCATTGCAGGCTCAGCAGAAAGCGCATGCAGCAATGGCGACAGGATCTAAGTTCGTGGGCAACATCATCGCGGGCAGCGTGCCGTCCAACTTCGGTACGTACTGGAACCAAGTGACGCCGGAGAACGGAACGAAGTGGGGCTCCGTCGAAGGAAGCCGCAACTCGATGAACTGGTCGCAAGCGGATATCTCATTCAACTATGCCAAAACCAACGGGCTGCCTTTCAAATTCCATACGCTCGTATGGGGAAGCCAAGAGCCGGGCTGGATCTCCGGACTGTCTGCGGCTGATCAGAAGGCGGAAGTGACGCAATGGATTCAAGCGGCGGCAGCCCGTTACGGCACCTCCGAATATGTAGACGTTGTCAATGAACCGCTTCATGCCAAGCCATCGTACCGCAACGCCATCGGCGGCGACGGTTCAACAGGCTGGGATTGGGTCATCTGGTCGTTCGAGCAGGCAAGACAAGCATTCCCGAACTCCAAGCTTCTCATTAACGATTATGGTATCATCGGCGATCCGAATGCGGCTGCTCAATATGTGACGATCATTAACTTGCTGAAAGCCAGAGGCCTTGTAGACGGCATCGGCATTCAGTGCCACTACTTCAACATGGATACGGTATCCGTGAGCACGATGAACAGCGTTCTGAACACGCTGTCGGCGACGGGATTGCCGATCTACGTATCGGAGCTCGACATGACGGGCGATGATGCGACGCAATTGTCCCGTTATCAGACGAAGTTCCCTGTTTTATATGAAAACTCGAACGTTAAAGGCATCACGCTGTGGGGCTATATCCAAGGCCAAACATGGGCAGACAACACGCACCTCGTAACGAGTTCTGGCGCTGAGCGTCCGGCGTTGACGTGGCTGAAGCAGTACCTTGGAAGCAATACGAACCCTACGGTTCCGGCAGCGCCTACGGGCTTGACGGCTACGGCGGGCAACGCGCAAGTGGCGCTGAGCTGGGCAGCATCGAGCGGCGCGACAAGCTATACGGTCAAGCGCGCGACGACGAGCGGCGGCACCTATACGAACGTGGCTACGAATGTCACGACGACGAGCTACACGGATACGGGCGTAACGAACGGCACGACGTACTACTATGTCGTCAGCGCATCGAATAGCGCAGGCTCCAGCGCCAACTCGGCGCAAGCAAGCGCTACGCCTACGGGCGGCACGACTCCGACGGTACCGGCAGCGCCTTCGGGCTTGACGGCAACGGCCGGCAACGCGCAAGTGGCGCTGAGCTGGGCAGCATCGACCGGCGCAACGAGCTACACGGTGAAACGCGCGACGACGAGTGGCGGCACTTATACGAACGTTGCGACGAACGTGACGGCGACGAGCTACACGGATACGAGCGTAACGAACGGCACGACGTACTACTACGTTGTCAGCGCATCGAACAGCGCCGGATCGAGCGCGAACTCGGCGCAAGCAAGCGCTACGCCTACGGGCGGCGGTACGACGCCGACGGGCTCGCTCGTCGCGCAGTACAAAGTGAATAACGCCAACGCGACGGACAACCAAATCTACGCAACGTTCAACATTAAGAACACGGGTACGAGCGCTGTTAACCTGAGCGACGTGAAGCTGCGTTACTACTTCACGAAGGACAGCTCGGCGACACTGAACTCGTACGTGGATTGGGCGCAAATCGGCGGCTCCAACGTAAACCGCGCATTCGTGAGCACGACGGGCACGAACGCCGATACGTATCTTGAGCTGTCGTTCAGCTCAGGCGCAGGCTCGATTCCGGCAGGCGGACAATCCGGCGACATCCAGATCCGCATCTCGAAGTCCGACTGGTCGAACTTCAACGAATCGAACGACTACTCGTTCGACGGCACGAAGTCGGCATTCGCCGACTGGAACAAAATTACGCTGCTGCAAAGCGGTACAGTCGTATGGGGCGTAGCTCCTTGATTGCAGGGTAGCGAAAGCGCAGCAAGAGGAAATCTTAATCAGGATGGGGCAGCATTGGGCTGCTTCATCCTGATTTTTTGTTGTGCTTGTGCTGGATGGTATGAGGAGGGGAGGCTTCTTCTGCACCGCGCGCTCCTCCGGGCGCGAGGTGCCGTCACGTCACGGGCCTTCTGTGGTCAAAGAGAAGGCGGCTTCTGCTTCGTTGTAATGTGTACAACGAGAATCGGTCGATTCGTTTCAAGTGGCAGGGTTCGTTGCAATATATACAACGAGCGAATGCGGATAACGGCTCGAAGAGTGTCTTTTGACGGTGGAGCTGTTTTTTGGGTTGTATAGAATACAATGAGACATTACTTTGGGGTGGAGTTGATTCAATTCATTGTACATTATGCAATGAAGGTTAAAGGGGAGCGTGCGTTTCGTTTACTTGATATTCTGCGTCGGGCTTTGCGGGCGTGCATGGGAGGTGATGCACCACATCGGGGAGAGCGCACTAGTTGAATTGCCTGCACAAAGTGCAGGCATAACGACCGGAGCGCTCCGCCGTATATGAATGCCTGT